>NZ_JABMCA010000018.1:0-153569 GCF_014706005.1 Actinomadura sp. RB99
CCGTACTGGCCCTGGCCCGCCGACGAGTGAACGTTCTGTGGGCACTTCTGCGTGACGGACGGTGCTATCAGCTCACACCACCGGTCACCGCTGCGGCTTGACAACAGCATTAGGAAGCGTCTCCCGCCCCGAGGGTCTGCAGGTGGGCCAGCGAGCCGTAGCGGGCGACGAGCGCCTCGTACTCGGCCTGGTCGTGGAAGGTCAGCGCGCCCGCCCCGAAGCCCTTGGCGGCCTCGACGGCGAAGCGCGCGGCGGCGGCGATGTCGGTCTCGTGGCTGGCGCCGGTGGCGCAGCCCGGAACCGGCGCCGCCGCGGTGATGGCGAGGCCGACGACCGGCGCCCGCGTGGCGGTGGCTGGCTGCAGGATCGAGTTCAGGTGGTGGACGCCGTTGCCGTAGGGCGTGATGTCCTGGGTGGTGACGGGGAACGTCACGGCGGGCTCGCCGGTCACGACCGCGAGCAGTCCCGCGAGCTGCTCGCTGACGCGTAGCACGTAGCCCTGCCTGACCGTCGGCGACAGCGCCAGCCCGCGGTGGTTGATGAACGTGTTGCCCTTGGTCGTGTCGATGGACAGCACGGCGTCCATGTCCGGGGTGATCTCGTGCTCGTTCATCGTCGCGATGTCGACCGGGGAGTCCATGAACGGCACCGGGTCGTGCGGCTGGGTGGGGGCGTCCGGGCAGACGTGGGTGGCGATGACCACGTCGCCGTCCAGCACGTCGCCGCGCGAGCGCATCTCCAGCAGCTTGGCCGCCGCGGCGAGCGCCGCCGCCGCGCCGTCGCCGTCGGAGGTGAAGCCGAGGATCTCGGGGCGGGCGCCGATCCCGCCCAGCCGGCCGACGATCCCGAGGGTGGGCGCGTCGCCGCCGCGGGCGCGGCCGCGGCGGCCGGGGACGCGCACGCGCACGAAGTCGGTGGAGCCCTTGTCGCCGTGAACGGTGACGACCTCGGCCCCGGAGCCCTCCGGCCCGGCCGCCCGGTCGAGGAGCTCGGCGACGGACTTGCCGCTCGCCGCGGGATCGTCGAGCCGGTCGATCACGTCGAGTACGTGCTTGAGCATGGACACTACCTCTGCCAACGGGTGAAGAGCGGGGTGTATGCCCAGGTTGCAGCGCTATTATCGAAATAAGCAACTTTGTCCCGCTATTTGCAACGGAGGCCACGGTGCCCGGATGGGGTTTCGGTGCCGACCGCAGCACGCCCAAGGGGCTGCTGCAGACCGCGGACCGGGCGCTGCTCGTCCTGCTCGGATTCGACCGCAACCGCGGGGACTGGGGGGTGACCGAGGTCGCCGAGGAGTTCGGCTGGGACAAGTCCGCCGCGCAGCGCATCCTCGCGACCCTCGCCCACCGCGGGTTCCTCGTCGCCGACCCCGACACCCGCCGCTACCGCGTCGGCCCCGCGGCCCTGCACCTCGGCCGCAGCTGGGAGCGGTCGGGCTCGCTGCGGATGCTCGTCACGCCCGTCCTCACCGACCTCAGCATGCGCACCGGCGACACCGCGCTGCTGTCGGTCCCCGACGGCTTCCACATCCGCTGCGTCGCGGCCGTGGACGGCGCGGCCGGGCCGCTGCGCTACTACCCCCTGGTCGACGAGCTGTACCCGGCGCACGCGGGCGCCACCGCCCAGGCCTACTACGCCTTCGTCCCCGAGGACGAGCGGCTGAGGCTGTTCCGCGACCGGCCGATGGCCCGGTTCACCGAGCGGACGCTCACCGACGTCGGCGAGCTGGAGGCCCGCTTCCGGCAGGTGCGCGAGCGCGGATACGCCTTCACCGCCGGCGAGTACGACGCGCACGTCGCGACGCTCGCCGTCCCCGTGCGGCTGCACGGCGAGCCCTTCGGAAGCCTCAGCCTCGGCGGGCACGAGGACCGCTTCGCCGCCCCGCTCGACCGGCTGCCCGCGCTCCAGCGCGCCGCCGAGCAGGTCGAACGCCTCCTCACCGGATCCCGGCGCTCCTGAAAGGACCCCTTGTGGAACTGCTCCTGCTGTCCAACTCCACCGCCCATGGCCGCTCCTACCTGGAGCACGCCATGGAGGCGGTGACCGCGTTCCTCCCGGCGGGCGGGACGCTCGCGTTCGTCCCGTACGCGCTGGCCGACCACGACGGGTACACCGACACGGTCCGCAAGGCGCTCGAACCCAGGGGCGTCACCGTGCGGGGCGTGCACACCACCGGCGACCTCGACGGCGCGGACGCGGTCTTCGTCGGCGGCGGCAACTCCTTCCGCCTGCTGCGGGACCTGTACTGGACCGGCCTGCGCGACGCGCTGCGCGAGGCCGTCCCCGGCGGGCTCCCCTACATGGGGGCGAGCGCGGGCACGAACATGGCCTGCCCGACGCTGCGCACCACCAACGACATGCCGATCGTGCAGCCGCCGAGCTTCGCGGCCCTCGGCTTCGTCCCCTTCCAGATCAACCCGCACTACCTGGACCCGCAGCCCGGCAGCACCCACATGAGCGAGACCCGCGAGCAGCGCCTCACCGAGTTCCTGGAGTGCAACGACGTGCCGGTGCTGGGGCTGCGGGAGGGCACCTGGCTGCGGGTGTCGGACGGGACGGCCACGCTGGGCGGGAAGCTGGACGCCCGGCTGTTCCGGCGGGGCGAGGAGCCCCGCGAGCTGCCCGCCGGCTCGGACGCGTCCTGGCTGCTGTCGGCCCCGGCGGCGTTCGACGCCTGACCCGGCCGCGCGGGCGTCCGCCGCGTCACGTTCGGCGCGCCCGGCTCCGGGTATGCGGCCCGCATGGACGAGCGTGAGGATTCCGGACACGAGCCCGAGACGACGCACGACCGCGACTTCGCGCCGGTGAACCAGGGGTCGGACGCCCGCGGCCGCACCGTTCCCGGCGCCTCCGTCCCGGCGCGCGTGCCGGGCGAGGACCCCGCGGAGCGGGACGCCCGCCGGGAGGACGAGATCAGCGGCACCGGCACGCCCGGCGTGGGCACCGGCCACCCCGACGCGCTGCCGGCCGACGAGGAGGGCGTCCGCGAGGCCGAGCGCGGCGACGACTCCCGCTGACCCGCGGCGACGGCGTTCTGTCCGAGGCGGCCGCTAGGGTCCCGCCGTGCTCGTTCTCTCCCGGCGGGACGTCGAGGAACTGCTCGACGTCGACGCGCTCATCGACTCCCTCGCCCCCGCGATGGCCGACCTCAGCGCCGGCCGCGCGCACGTCCCCGAACGGACCGCCGCGGCCGTCCCGGAGCGGGACGCGCTCCTGCTCGACATGCCGGGCCACGCGCCGTCGGCGGGCGCGCTGGCCAGCAAGCTCGTGTCGGTGTTCCCCGGGAACGCCGGGACGGGGCTGCCCGTGCGGCAGGCGGTGATCGTCGCGTTCGACCCGGCCACCGGGGAGCCCGCCGCGCTGCTCGACGGCACCCACATCACCGCGGTCCGGACCGCCGCGTGCGCGGCGCTGTCCGCGCGGCTGCTGGCCCGCGACGACGCCTCGGTGGTCGCGGTGCTCGGCACCGGCGTCCAGGCGCGGGCGCACGCGATCGCGGTCCCGCGCGTCCGGGACGTCCGGGAGGTCCGCATCGCCGGGCGCGACCACGCCAAGGCCGCGGCGCTCGCGGAGGAGCTGTCGGGCGCCGTGGACGCCGACGTGCGCGCCGTCGCGGGCTACGCGGAGGCCGTCGCGGGCGCCGGGATCGTCAGCGCGGCCACCTACGCGGTGGAGCCGGTCGTCCGGCGGGAGTGGCTGGCGCCGGGGACGCACGTCACCTCGATCGGCTACAACCCGCGCGGCCGGGAGGTCGACGACGCGACGATCGCCGACGCCGCGCTGTTCGTGGAGTCCCGCGCGGCGGCCCTGGCGGCCGTCCCGCCGAACCTCGACCTCGCCGAGCCGCTGGAGCGCGGCGTCATCACGCCCGCGCACGTCCGGGCCGAGCTGGGCGAGGTGGTCGAGGGCACCCGCCCGGGCCGCGCGTCGGAGGAGGAGATCACGCTGTACAAGTCGGTCGGCGTGGTCGTCCAGGACCTCGCCGCCACCGCGCTGGTGCTGCGGGAGGCGCGGCGGCGCGGCGCCGGGACGGAGGTGCGCCTCTGAGCGGACGCCCGGGGTGCGCGGCGTCGCCGGTCAGGCGTCGGGGCGGCGGTCGCGCCACCACGACGCGACGGCCCGGCGGATCGGCGCGTGGTGCTCGTCGTCCACGATCTTCACATCGCCCATGAAGGCGTTCGCGGTGACCCGGACGATGGGGATGCGCTCCCCCGGGCAGGGCTCGCGCACCTGGACGCGGCGGTCGCCGAGGAAGGCGTGGCCCATCAGCTCGACCGCCACCCCGTCCGGCACGATGATCTTCACGTCGCCCATCACGGCGGTGGCCGAGATGTGCACCTCGCCGGTCGGGACCTGCGCGCCGCGCAGGTCCAGCTCGACGTCGCCCATCACCGACACCGCCTCCAGCGGGCCGTCGATGCGCCCGACGATGCGCTCCTTGCAGTCCCCCATGACGGCGCTGAACCGCCGCTTCACCTGCGGCGGCGCCGGGTTCGCGCCGGGCGCGCCCATGCCGGGCAGGTCGGCGGTGATGTGCTCCAGGTCGGCGCGGGTGACGGCCGCGTAGGCGGCCTCGGTCCGCTCGGTCAGCTCCTCGAAGGTCAGCCGCCCCTCCACCGAGGCGACCCGCAGCCGCTCGACCACGGCCTCGCGCTCGGCGTCGGAGGCCCGGACCGCCCCGTGAACGGGGGTCGTCCCGGCGGGATCCTCCCCCGGCCCCGCGGGGTGGAGGTCCTCCCGCCGCCGCCGCGGGCGGCTCGGGCACGGCGGCCGCCCCTGCTGCGGACTGGACTGACTCATGGTTCCGAAGTTATGCCCCCGCGCCGCATGGACAATCCGCCGCGCGGACGAGATCGCCCCACCACCTGAGGAGGATGCCCCGGCAGGCGGGGCGGAGGCATGATCGTCCGACCGGCCGAACGCGGTTCTGTATCCTGCGTCTGGGGACGTCCCCCGCGAACCGGCCTCCGCAGCACAGGAGCAGCGCAGTGACCCACGAGGTGTTCAACCAGGTTCCCCCGCTCGCCGGCCACGACCTCGCCGACGACCCCGCCCTGCTGGACGGGCTGGAGCGCGAGGGCGCCGGCTGGGCCGCCCCGGAGGTGCACGAGCTGGGCCTCCTGGCGGGCACCGAGCGCGCCCAGGACTGGGGCCGCCTCGCCAACGAGAACCCGCCCGTCCTGCGCACCCACGACCGCTACGGGCACCGCGTCGACGAGGTGGAGTTCCACCCGGCGTGGCACGAGCTGATGACCGTCGCGGTGACCCATGGCCTGCACGGCTCCGCCTGGGCGGACCCGCGCGAGGGCGCGCACGTCGCCCGCGCCGCCAAGTTCTACACCTGGCGGGTGGACGCCGGGCACGGCTGCCCGATCTCGATGACGTACGCCGCCGTCCCCGCCCTGCGCCAGGCCCCGGAACTGGCCGCGCGATACGAGCCGCTGCTCGCCAAGCCCGAGTACGACTTCGGCCTGCGCGCCCCGCTCACCAAGAACGCGCTGCTCGCGGGCATGTCGATGACGGAGAAGCAGGGCGGCTCGGACGTCCGCGCCAACACCACGCGGGCGACGCCCCAGCCGGACGGGACGTACCGGCTCGTCGGCCACAAGTGGTTCACCAGCGCCCCGATGTGCGACGTGTTCCTCACCCTGGCCCAGGCGCCGGAGGGCCTGACCTGCTTCCTCGTCCCCCGCGTCCTGCCCGACGGCGCGCTCAACCCGCTGCGGCTGATGCGGCTGAAGGACAAGCTCGGCAACAAGTCGAACGCCTCGTCCGAGGTCGAGTACGAGAACGCGGTCGCGTGGCGGGTCGGCGACGAGGGGCGCGGCGTCCGGACCATCATCGAGATGGTCAACATGACCCGGCTGGACTGCGTGATCGGCGCGGCCGCCGGCATGCGGCAGGGCGTCACGACCGCGGTGCACCACGCCGCGCACCGCAAGGCGTTCGGCGCGTACCTCATCGACCAGCCGCTGATGCGCAACGTCCTCGCCGACCTCGCGGTCGAGTCGGAGGCCGCCACGGTCCTGATGACGCGGCTCGCCGGCGCGACGGACCGCTCGGTGCGCGGCGACGCGTCCGAGGCGGCGTTCAAGCGGCTCGGCCTGGCGGTCAGCAAGTACTGGGTCTGCAAGCGGTGGCCGGCGCACGCCGCCGAGTCCCTCGAATGCCTCGGCGGCAACGGCTACGTCGAGGAGTCGGGGATGCCGCGCCTGTTCCGCGAGTCCCCGCTGAACTCGATCTGGGAGGGCTCGGGCAACGTCGCCGCGCTCGATCTCCTCCGTGCGACGCTACGCGAACCGCAGACGCTGGAGGCGTTCTTCGGCGAGGTCGAGCTCGCCCGCGGCGCCGACCCGCGCCTCGACGCCGCCGTCCAGGAGGCCAAGGACGCCTTCGCCGACACCGCCACGATCGAGTACCGCGCCCGCCGCGTCGCCGAGCGCCTCGCACTCGTCCTCCAGGCATCACTGCTGGTCAGGCACGGTCACCCGGCCGTAGCCGACGCCTTCTGCGCCACCCGCCTGTCCGGCGACTGGGGCGCCGCCTTCGGCACCCTCCCGCCCGGCCTCGACCTAGCCCCGATCATCGACCGCGCCACCCCGAAAGTCGGCTGAAGCCGTTCTTCACGCCACAGGCGTTCGCAGCAAGCCGGCGCAAGCTCGGCGTGATCGCGCCGTCCACCAAGACGATCGCGGCGCGGCCTGCGAGCGGGTCCCGCTGCCGGTGCGGCAGGCGGCGCAGCGCCGACCGCGCTGCGAGGCGAGCCGCGACTCCGTGGCTCAGGGGAAGGCGACCGGGTCGTAACCGGTCGGGTCGGGGCAGTGGTCCTCGAACCAGCGGCAGACCCTCCAATTCCACTCCCACAGGCGGTGGGGGTCGGTGCAGAAGAGGGCGTAGGTCTCGGCGATCAGTTCCGCGTCGGACCGCTCGGCATAGCGGGTGATGGGCGTGAAGCCGAACCGGCGGGCCATGTCGCCGAAGTCCCGGGCCAGCCTCGACTTCCTGAGGATGTCGGGGACGGGACCGGTGAGCGCGTTGGTGAGCGCCTCGGTGAGCGTTCCGGCCTGCGCGCACTCGGGGAGGGCGTCGCAGCCGGTCACCGCCGTCGCCGCCGTCATGAGCCCGTCCCTGGTCTGCCGCATGGCCGTCTGCGCCGTCGCGAGCCCCTGCTTCGCAGTGACGATCGCGCCGGCGTCGCAGGTCTCCAGTGCGACGCACAAGAGCTCGACGGCGCGGGCATACGCCTGCTCGCCGGAGGGGTAGACCTGGATCGCCTCCGTCCATGGCCTCAACGGCCTCCGGTAGGAGAGCTTCGAGGTGTAGACGTCCTTCAGCTTCCGCGCGAGGGCGGAGGCGTCGCGGTAGGCCGCGGCGCGGCCGGCCTCCCACGACTTCCTGGCCAGGTGCGGGGGCCGCTGCCCGATCGCGTGCCCCATCTCGTGCAGCACCTCGAACTCGCAGACCGGCCCGGCGTCGCCCGGCGCGCCGCAGCAGCTGAGCCCCTGATGGTCGAAGATCGGCTGGTAGACGTGCAGGTGCGGCGGGTCGGGCAGGGGGCGCTCCTGGACCGGGTCGTACGTCCTGTTGAGCCCCGCGTGGTAGGCCCCCACGTGCAGTAGCGAGGCGCCGACCGGCCTCGGCGGCACCGCACCACGGATCAGCGCCGTCCCCGCGAGCTGGCCGCGGCCGTGCGCCGGGAGCCGCGACAGCGCGCCCGCCGTCAGCGCGATCTCGACGGGCCTCCACTCGGCGCCCCCCTGCCCCTCGATCCCGGTGAGCCCGTAGGCGGTGATCAGCTCGGCCTTCATCGCGTCCGCTCCCCGCGCGGAGACGAACTGGGCCGGGTTGCGGTCGGTCCCTGCTCCGAGCCGTTCGGCGCGGACCACCCGATCGCCGTCGACCGAGATCTCGTAGTGGACCGAGCCGCCGGCGCAGGCGACGGTGGCCTGCCAGGTCCAGCCGGTCGGCGACCAGGTGGGGTCGTCGTCGAAGGCGGCGTAGCACAGCCGGAGCATGTCGTTCAGCACCTCCCGCTGCTCGTCCTCGGGGACGAAGTCGAGCACGGCCGTGTAGCCGCTCACCGCCAGCGTTTCGACCGGGTCGGACCTGGGCTCCAGCGCCGGCAGCGTCGCCTTGAACAGCTTGCCCTGCGTGCTCCCGCCTTCGGTGAGGGCGTGGACGGCCCTTCGCCGCAGCGAGTTCAGCGGCCTGCTCTGGAACTCGTCGGTGTCGGTGAGCGCTCGCACCCGCACGACGCCTAGAGCGTCGGGGCCGACGGTGACCGCGCACCGCCTGATGCCGCGCAGGATCCGCGGCCGCTGCGTGGACGGCGGATATTTGACCATCAGCCCGAGGTACCGGGCGTACAGCTCCGACCACAGCAGGGTCAGCTCCGCCGCCTCGTCCTCGCTCGGCGTCACGCCCGCCAGCTCCGCCGACGTGATGGGGCACAGCTCGATCCAGTCGGCCGCGAAAGCCCCCAGCGCGGCCGGGTCGCTCTTCTGCCCCTGCGCGGTGATGACCTGGCCGAGCAGGCCCTTCGCCGTCCGCAGCCGCTCCATCCGCGCCACGTGCGCGCGCGGTCTCCGCGCCTGCCGCCGCACCTGCTCCACCTCGACGGCCAGGTCATGTACGGGCGACGACGGATACATGGATCTCCTCGGCCTACGACGACCCTGCGGCCCTTACGACGCTAGGTCACTTCACCGCCCCTCGCCAGCACAGGGACGACCGAAACCCCGCCGAAGGCCGAGGCCGCG
Source organism: Actinomadura sp. RB99 (assembly GCF_014706005.1). Lineage (NCBI taxonomy): Bacteria > Bacillati > Actinomycetota > Actinomycetes > Streptosporangiales > Thermomonosporaceae > Actinomadura > Actinomadura sp. RB99. The sequence goes on from NZ_JABMCA010000018.1 coordinate 8,763, forward strand.
CTGGTCCGGCCGGCGCCAGGCACTCCCGTTGACGCCCCGCCGGGCATGATGGCGAGCGCCGCGACCATGGCGATCAGTAGCGCCCCGACGCCGACGGCGCACGGCACATGGGGGGCTGCACCGGGCGGTGAGCCTCACACGCGGTCACGGGTGGCCCGCCCCGCGCTGCGCAGAGACGAGAACCACGCCCCCGGCCTCTCCGTCCCGTCCGGCCACCGAGACCTGCCGCGCAAGGTGCGGCCGGTCTCATCAAGGTACGAAAGCCGCCGTACTACGCCCGACCGGCGGCCGGTACGAGCTCCGGTTCACGTACTGCGGCATCAGCGGCGTGCCGGGCTTCTTCCCTGAGCGGCGGGACCGGCGGCCAGAGCGTGGCGGATCAGGTGGCGAAGGTCCTCGCCCACCAGGGCGCGATGCGGGCGGTGCTCGCGCTGGACGTGCTGACCCTGCTGGTCGCGCCGGCCATGCTCGCCGTCGCTCGGCTGGCCCGGCAAGGCGCGCCGCGGCTCGCGCTGGCCGGCGGCTGGATCGCCGGCGCGGGATGGCTGGCGGGAGTGGTCGGGCTCCTGCCGCTGGACGCCGTGCTGTACGAGGCGGCGGTGTGCTGCTCGGCGCCGCGCTGTGGCGGTCCCGCGCCGTCCCCCGGTCCGCGGGGCTGCTCGTCGGGATCACTCCGCTGATCCACCTGGCTCGCGACGCCGGCCTGGGCAACCCGCCGCCGCCCTGATCACATCCCCGCCACCGCCCTCGACATCGTCCTCGTCCCGCATCCGCCATTGATGACGGCCTGGTCGCCCCGCAGGCCGGCACGAACCTGAAGATCGCCGCGGACCAGGTCGCCGACACCCGGGCATGGTGAAGGTGGCGAAGCCGCAGTTCGACCTGGCCGGTGACGCGGCCGTCGCCCCCGTCACCCCGGCCACCGCGCCGATCCCCTACCTGCTGACCGTGGTCGGGCTCGCATCGACCTCCGCTCGGGAGTCCCTATGACGGAGTGTCCAGGCGGTCCTTCAGAGCCTTCGTGATCCGGTCGACGTCGGGTCGGGTGGTCCGCCAATTGCTGAAGGCGGCTCGAAGCGCGGGCACCCCGGCATAGGTGGTCGGGGTGAGGAAGGCGTCCTCCGCCAGTTCGGCGGCGAGGTCGGCGAGCCGCTCGGCGGTGGGCTCCTCAGCCAGGGTGAAGCAGACGACGTTCAGGCGAACCGGTGCCAGCAGGCGCAGCCCGGGGATCGCCTTGATCGCCTCGCCGAGAGCGTGTGCGCAGGCGATGTTCCGCTGAACGATCTCACGGTGCCCGGCCCGCCCGTAGGCCCGCAGCGTGAACCAGGCGGCGAGGGCGCGCAGGCGCCGCGAATTCTCCGGCGTGAGGTGGACGTGGTCAGGGGTCTCGCCGAGCGGGCCGAGATAGGCGGCGGCGTTCTGGAACACCCGCACCTGGAGATCCGGGCGGCGGGTGAACTGCACGGCGCTGTCGTAGGGGACGTTCAGCCATTTGTGGAGGTCGATGCAGATGGAGTCGGCGGCGTCGAGCCCGGCGACCAGGTCCGCGTGGTCCGGCGACAGCGTCGCGAAACCTCCGAAGGCGGCGTCCACGTGCAGCCAGAAGTCGTGGCGTTCCCGCAGCGCGGCGATGGCGCGGAGGTCGTCGAAGTCGACGGTGTTGACCGTGCCGGCGTTGGCGACGACGACACAGGGGCCGTCCACCTGCGTCAACGCCTGCTCCAGCGCGGCGAGGTCGACTGCCTCCCGATCGTGGACGGTCGGCACGGGGATCAGCGCGGTGCGGCCCAGGCCGAGCATGGACAGGCCCTTGGCGATGCTCGAATGCGGGCTACCGGACAGGACCGAGACTCGTCCCAATGCCGACGCGCCCTCTTCCGCCACGCTGACGCCCGCTCGGTCGCCCAGCCATTCGCGGGCGATGGCCAGGCCCACCGTGTTGGACATGGTCGCGCCGCTGACGAACGTGCCGTGATGCGCGCTGCCGAGGCCGAACAGGTCGCGCAGCCAGTCGATGGTGCGGCGTTCGAGTTCGGGCGCCGCGCCGTCGAGCGCCGAGGTGGGGTTCTGGTCGGCGGCCGCGGTCAGCCAGTCGCCCGCCAACGCGGCCGGCGTGGCGCCACCGGTGACGAAGCCCAGGTAGCGCGGGCCTGAGCTCGCCGAGAACAGCGGGGCCCAGGTGCGGGTGAACTCCTCGAGCGCCGCCGTCAGCCCGGCTCCCTCCTCGGGGAGCGGTTCTGGGGCGGGCGGACGAAGCGGCGGGACGACCGGCTGCTCGTCCAGGCGGCCGAGGATCCCGGTCGCCTGGACGCGAGTCGCCTCCAGTAGGGCAGGCAGTTCTGCGAGATCGGCGGCGAGGCGTGGGTGCATGGGAGGCTCCGATTTCCGTGGTTCCAGGTGGACGGTATCCAGAGCGGGGTGCCAAACACTGGTCCAATAAGAGCAAACTGGACCAGTGCACATCACGGACAACCAGCTGGCCGCCGCGCTGGGCGCATGGCGCAGACCAGGTGCCGCCCTGGCCCGAGCGCTGGCCGACGCGGTCGGCGACGCGGCTCTGGACGGACGGCTGCGGGTCGGCTCCCGGCTGCCCGCCGAGCGCCGTGCCGCCGCGGCGCTCGGCGTCAGCCGCGGCACGGTGATCGCGGCGCTGGGCATCCTGCGCGACGAGGGATGGGTCGACACCCGTCGCGGCAGCGCGAGCATGTTGCGGCTTCCGCCGGCGGCCACGACGCGCATCGCGCCGTCGTCGGCCGTCGGCGAGCACGGCGCGATCGACCTGCGCAGGGCGGTTCCGGCGGCACCGCACGCGCCCTATCAGCGGGCCGTACTGAGAGCGGCCGAGCGCTCCGGCCCGGTCCTGGCCGAAAGCGGGGAGACCGGCCCCGGGCTGCCCGAGCTGCGATCACAGCTCGCGGACCGCCACACGGCGGAGGGGCTCGCCACCCGGCCCGAACAGATACTGATCACCTCGGGAGCGCGCTCGGCCCTGGCGCTGCTGTCGGCGCACCTGCGTCCCCGGGTCGTGGCCGTGGAGATCCCGACCTATGTCGATCCGCTGGCCGGCTTCCGGGCCTCCGGCAGACGCCTGGTCGGCTGCCGGGTGACCGCGGACGGCTGGGACCTGGACCAGCTCGACGGCGCGTTCCGCACCGCGGCGGGCGGGATGGCCTACCTCGTCCCCGACTTCCAGAACCCGACCGGCGCGCTCATGCCGAAAGCCGACCGGCAGGCCGTGGCCCGGCTGGCCGAACGGCACGGAGTGACCGTGGTGGCCGATGAGACCATGCGCGATCTCGACCTGCGCGACACCCCCGCGCCGGTCCAGCGGATACCCGGCTCCCTCCTCATCGGGTCGGCGGCCAAGACGATCTGGGCCGGCCTGCGGGTCGGCTGGATCCGCGGGCCGGCCGCGCTCATCGGCGAGCTGGCCCACCATCCCCTGTGCGAACCGCTGTCGGCGGCGCCGACCCAGCAACTGGTCGCCGCCGAACTCCTGCGCGACCTGGAACCGCTGCTGCGTGACCGGCGGGCCGCCCTGCGCCGGCAGCGCGACCACCTGAGCGGGCTGCTGGCCGGAGACGACCGCTGGCGGTTCACGGTCCCTCCAGGGGGCCTCGCGCTCTGGTTGCGCCTGACCACCGAGCGAGCCGATCTCGTCACGACACGCGCCCGCGCCCACGGACTCGAACTGTCTCCAGGTCCGTCGTTCGCCGCCGACGCGACCCACTCCCACCACCTCCGCCTGCCTTACACCCCGCCGGTCAGCACGCTGGACCGCGTCGCCACCGTCCTGGATCTCGCATGCGGCCATCAAGGCCCGCGAGGAGCCGGATGAGCTGTGCCCGGCCCGCTACCCGACGAACGTCCGCACGGCCAGCGCGGCGATGAGCGTCCCGGCGACCACTCCCGTCACCAGCCGTCCCCGGTACCCGGTGAGCAGGCGGCCCAACGCCGCCCCGGCGAGGACCACCGCCATCTGCCAGACGGCGGACGCCGTGAACGCGCCGACGACGAAGGCGGACCGATCGACGGCGTCGAAGGCCTCGAAGCGGCTGCCGATGACGATGGCGGCGAAGTACAGGACCGTGCCCGGGTTCATCACCGTGATCCCGATGAGCCGCAGGTAGGCCCGTCCAGGTGAGGACGCTCCCGAGGCGTCGAGTGGGCCGGACGGTCCGCCGTCCTCGCGGACCGCGTCGATCACGACCCGCACGGCGATCCACAACAGCACGGCGGCGGCGACCCAGCGGAGGGAGCCGACGACCGGTCCGACCACGCGGCTCACCACCCCTCCCACCGCGACCGCGACGGCGCTGTAGAGACCGTCCACCGTCGCGACGCCCAGGGCAGCGGCGGCACCGACCCGCACGGGCGCCATCGAGCTGAGCAGGAGCAGGTAGACGGCGACGGCTCCGACCTGCATGGCGATCCCGAGGCCCGCGACGGCTCCGGTGGCGAGCGCCGTCGTCATGGGCCGAGCACCGGTCGCATCCACCGTCGGGCCGAGGCGGCGGCCGGCATCGCGAGGTGTTCATATAGTAGATACATGTCCACTATGATAGAAATCTCCCATCGTTGACCGCACCGTATTTTGAGCGGGTGAGACAGGAGTCCGGATGACGCTGCGTTTCGAGCTCGACGACCTGACCCGGCCCGAGGTCCATGGACTCTTGGAAGAGCATCTGGCCGACATGCACGCCACCTCGCCCGCGGAGTCGGTCCATGCGCTGGATCTGCACGAGTTGCGCGCCGCGGGGGTCGAGTTTTGGTCAGTCTGGGAAGGCCCGGAGCTACGCGGCTGCGGCGCGCTCAAGGACCTCGGCGGCGGCGACGCCGAACTGAAGTCCATGCGGACGGCGCGGTCAGCGCGGGGACGGGGCGTCGGAACGGTCATGCTCCGGCACCTGCTGAAGGTCGCCGCCGAGCGCGGCTACCGGCGGGTGCTGCTGGAGACAGGGAGCCAGGACTTCTTCGCACCGGCCCGGCGGCTCTACACGCGGCACGGGTTCGCCCTCTGCGAGCCGTTCGCCGACTACGTCCGGGATCCCAACAGCGTCTTCATGAAGCTGTGCCTGGACGGCGGCGCCGTTCCCGCGGTGAAGCCGTGTCCACTTTGATGGACAGCCCGGACGGCCTCGGACGGCGGATCAAGGCGGAACGGGTCAGGCGCGGCTGGTCGCTGGCCCGGCTCGCGGACGCCTCCGGGGTGTCCCGGGCGATGATCAGCAAGATCGAGCGGGGCGAGAGCAACCCGACCGCCCTCGTCGTCGGCAAGCTCTCCGCCGCGCTGGAACTGACCATGACCGCGCTGCTGTCGCCGGCCGAGGGAGGCGCCGACGGGGTGCGGCGCGCCGCCGACACCCCCCACTGGACGGACCCCGACACCGGCTACCTCCGGCGCCAGATATCGACGCCGGGCTTTCCCGCCGACGTCACCGAGATCGTGCTGCCCGCGGGGGCCCGGGTGTCGATGCCGGCCGGGACGTACGCGTTCATCGCCCAGCTCGTCTGGGTCCTGGACGGCGAGCTGACTCTGGCCGAGGGACCGACCTCACACCGTCTCACCAGCGGAGACACGTTCGAGTTCGGCGAGCCCCAAGCCCGCGAGTTCATCAACGACACGACCGACGAGTGCCGCTACGTCGTGGTCGTCACCCGCAAGGCCACGCCCTGACCTTCTGCTCCTCGTCGCCTTGGAGGTGCTGCGCGGCCGTCCCGGAATGCACGGCGTCCTTCCCGACGAGCCGCACGTGGTGACGGCCCATCGCCTGGACACTCCGGAGACGGAGGGTGCCGCTTGGCTGGACCCGCGAGACCGGCCCGCTCTCAAGGGCCGGGGATGGTCACTCGCGTCAGTTCTTCGGAGACCCGCCAGACGCGCTGGGCCTCCTCGTCGCTGCGCAGGGGGCCGTAAAGCTTCTGCTCAGCGGGAGGGCCGCCCAGGTGCCCGAGTCCGCGCGGTCCGTGGAACGCGCCGCCTTCGGCGTGAGGCGAGGTGGCTGCGTAGAGGGCCGGGAGCTTCGCGGTCTCGACGGTCCCGAGGAAGATGCCCCGTCCGGACAGGGCGCGGATGACTCTGCGGCCCGCGGTCTCCTCGTCGCGGCCGAGTTCGGGGCGCGCGGCGAGGAGGTTGGTCGGCGCGACCCCCGGATGGGAGAGGTTGCTCGTGACGCCCCAGCCGCCCGCCCGGCTGCGCCGGTCGAGTTCGAGGCCGAACAGCCCGAGCGCGATCTTGGACTGCCGGTAGGCGCGCATGCCGTCGTAGGAGCGTTCCCAGTCCAGGTCGTCCCAGTTGACGGCGCCGCGGCTCGCCGCCACGCTGACCTGCGAGGTCACCCGCGCGCGGCCGGCGCGCAGCAGCGGCAGCAGATGTCCGACGAGGGCGAAGTGCCCCAGGTGGTTGGTGCCGAACTGCAACTCGAACCCGTCGGCGGTCGTCCGTCGGCCGGGCGGTGTCATGACGCCGGCGTTGTTGACAAGGATGCGGATGGGGCGGTCCTCGTCCAGCAGGGTCTTGCCCAGCGCGGCGACGGAGTCGAGCGAGGAGAGGTCCAGCTCGCGCAGCGACACCGTCGCGCCCGGGGCCTGCCTGCGGATCGCGGCGACCGCCGCCTCGCCCTTGCGCGTGTCGCGGACGGGCATGACGACCTCGGCTCCGGCGGCGGCGAGCCTGGCGGCGATGCCCAGTCCGATGCCGTCGCTCGCTCCGGTGACGACGGCGCGTCCGCCGGACAGGTCCGGAACGGTGATGTCGATTCGCTTTCGTGGCACGGTTCACTCCCAGAGGTCTTGTCGCCCACCCCACGGTCACCGAGGCGGCCGCCGCCATCCAGGACCTGTCGATCCGTGGTTGCCGTACCAGGCGGCCGCTAGAAAGGAAGCAGCACCACGGGAGGACGAGCATGGTGATCGATCGGCCGGGACTGGCGGAGTTCCTGCGGCGCCGCCGCGAGTCGCTGCAGCCCGAGGACGTCGGCCTTCCGCGCGGGCGGCGCCGCAGGACCAGCGGCCTGCGGCGCGAGGAGGTGGCCGCCCTCTGCCACATGTCGACCGACTACTACGCCCGGCTGGAGCGCGAGCGCGGCCCGCAGCCGTCCGAGCAGATGATCGCCTCGATCGCGCAGGGCCTCTACCTCTCCCTCGACGAGCGCGACCACCTGTTCCGCCTCGCCGGCCACAACCCGCCCGCGCGGGGCGCCGACGGCGAGCATGTCGGGCCCGGCCTGCTGCGCATCCTCGACCGCCTGCACGACACCCCCGCCGAGATCGTCACCGAACTCGGCGAGACCCTGCGGCAGACCCCGGTCGGCGTCGCGCTGACCGGCGACACGACCCGGTACACCGGTCCCGCGCGCAGCCTCGGGTACCGCTGGTTCACCGATCCCGCCGCCCGGCGGCTGTACGCGCCCGAAGACCACCGCTTCCTCTCCCGGATGTTCGCCTCCGGCCTGCGCGAGATCGCCACGCTGCGGGGCCCGAAGTCCCGCGCGGCGCGCTACGCGGACCTGCTCCTCGCCCAGAGCGAGGAGTTCCGGGACGTGTGGAACGGCCACGAGGTCGGCATCCGTCCCCACGAGGTCAAGCGCTTCGTCCACCCCGAGGTCGGCGCGTTGGAGCTGAACTGCCAGACGCTGCTCGACCCGCACCAGTCGCACCACCTGCTCGTCTACACCGCGACCCCGGGCAGCGAAAGCCACGAGAAGCTGCAACTGCTCTCCGTCATCGGCGCGCAGCCGCTCGGCACCGCTTGAGACAGGCTCTGCCTCGGTCGCCCGCCGTCACTCGTGGGTATTCGGCCTGGTGGGCCGGGCTGCTTGCGGGCTGAGGCGCGCGAGACCGAGGGGCTTCCCCTTCCGGAGCGGCGGCGGCCGTCGCTCCGCGTCGTCGCGGCAGACCGCGACGGAGAGGGTGGCGGCGTAGATGGTGAGCCGTCGTCACGGGGTCAGTGACGGCGACCGCCGCCGCTGCCGGGGCTTCTGAGCGCGGGCCGGACGGTGCGGGCTCGGACGGTGCGGGCTCAGACGGTGCGGGGGTCAGACGGTGCGGACGGTCACGCCTGCGGCGGCCAGTTCCGCGACCCGGTCGCGGGGGGCGGAGCCGTCGGTGACGACCGCGTCCAGGTCGGACGCGGGGCCGACGAACGCGAGCGCGGTGCGGGAGAGCTTGGCGGCCTCGGTGACGGCGACGACGCGGTGGGCGGAGGCGATCGCGGCGCGCTTGACGGCGGCGTCCTCCAGGTCGTGGGCGGTGAGGCCGTCCGCCGCGGTCAGCCCGCAGCAGCCGATGATCGCGGTGTCGAAGCGCAGCGCGGCCAGCGACGCCTCGGCGAGCGGGCCGGTGAGCGCCAGCTCGCCGGGGCGCGGCCGGCCGCCGGGCACCAGCAGGGTCAGCCGCGGCGCGCCCGCCAGCGCGTTGATCGCGTGCAGCGACAGCGGCATCACGGTCAGCCGCCGGTGCTCCAGCGCGCGGGCCACCTCCAGGCAGGTGGTGCCGCTGTCCAGCACGACGGACTCGCCGTCGGCGATGAGCGCGGCGGCCTCGGCGGCGATGCGGCGCTTGGCCTCGACCTCCTCGTGGACGCGCACCGCGAACGGCGGCTCCTCGCCGCGCAGCAGCAGGGTCCTCGCGCCGCCCCGGTAACGTTCGAGGACGCCCTGGGCGGCGAGGTGGTCGAGGTCGCGCCGGATGGTCATCTCCGACGCGCCGGTGAGGCCGGCCAGCTCCGCGACGCCGATGCTGCCGGCGTCGCGCACCGCCTCGGTGATCCGCCGCAGCCGCTCCGTGTCCGCCATACCCGCGATCGAACACCATCCTTGTTCGGAATGCAAGGTTTCGATGCAGGAGGATGTTCGTTATGTTCACTATATGGAGCGAACGCTACGGGCGGGCCGGATGGCCACCTTCGTCTACTTCGGCCTGTCCGGGTTCATCCTCGGCATGTGGGTGGTGCACATCCCCAGCATCGAGCATCGGACGGGGATCGACCACGCCGAGCTGGGCCGGCTCCTGCTGCTGCTCGGGGCGGGCTCCTTCGCGGGCATGCAGGCCATCGGGCCGCTCACCGACCGCTTCGGCGCGCGCAGGGTCGTCCCGATCGGCGCCGCCCTGAGCGGCGTCGCGGTCGTCGGACCGGGTCTGGCCACGAACGCCTGGACGCTCGGGGCCGCGCTGGCGGTGCTCGGCGCCTGCAACGGCGGCGGCCTGAACGTGGGCATGAACGCGCACGCCGTCCAGGTCGAACGGGGGTACGGGCGGCCCGTCATGTCGGCGTTCCACGCGACGTACTCCATCGGCGGTGTGCTCGCGTCGCTCGTGGGCGCCGCCACGCTCGGCGCGGGGGTCCGCCCGGCCGTCACGCTCACCGCCGTCGCGGTCGTCTGCGTGGCCGTCGCCGTGGCGGCGGCGCCCGCGCTGCTGCGGCCGGAGCCCGCCCGCGCGACGGCCGGCGCGGCGGCGCGGCGGCGGACGCCCTGGCGGATCTGGGCGCTGGCGGCGCTCGCCCTGGTGATCATGCTGTGCGAGGGCGTGGCCAACGACTGGAGCGCGCTGCACCTGCGCCGCGTCCTGCACGCGCCCGCCGCCACCGCCGCCCTCGCCTACGGCGCCTTCGCCACCACCATGACGATCGGGCGGCTGCTCGCCGACCGTGCGGCGGCCCGGCTGGGCGCGGTCGCCGTCCTGCGCTACGGGGCGTCCGCCGCCGCGCTCGGGATGGCCGCCGCCGCCCTGTCCCCGTGGATCCCGCTGGCGCTGGCCGGATGGGCGGTGTTCGGAGCGGGGCTGTCCGGCTGCGTTCCGCAGCTGTTCAGCGCCGCCGGGCACGCCGACCGCGACGCCGCCGGCGTCAACGTCTCCCGGGTCGCCGGCATCGGCTACCTCGGGATGCTCGCCGGGCCCGCCGCCATCGGGGCGCTGACCGGCGTCATGCCGCTCAACCTCACGTTCTTCCTGCCCGTCGCGTGCTGCGTCGCCGCCGCGGCTGCGGCGGGGGTCCTCCGTCCGCGCGCGGGCACCGCCGGCTCCGTCCCGGAACCGGCCGTCGACGCGGCGGGCGGCCGCGCCGAAGGGCGGTGCGGCTAGAGCCAGCCGCCGATGCTGCGGTTCTGGGAGACGGCGGTGTCGAACGCGAGCGGGCAGGCGAGGACGAGCGTCCGCATCGGCTCCTGCAAGGGCGCGTGCATCCGGAGCACGTAGCGGTCCGCGCCGGTGAACATCTGCGACAGCAGCTCGCCCATGCCCTCGAACCCGCGCTGGATGCGGGCGATCTCCTGCTGCTGCCAGTCGGTGATCCGGCCGCTGAGCAGCTCGTAGTAGCCGAGCTGCTGCTCCTGCGCGCCGAGGATCTCCCAGCCCCGCATCGCGCGCTTGCGCAGGTGCCCGATGAGGCCGCCCTGCGCGGTGAGCACCTGCATCTTCGGCGTGCCCATGAACCCGTACGGCTTGTAGAAGTGGAAGTACGGCATGCCGTCCGGGCGGAAGATCGTCAGCTTCCGCTCGGCCTTCGTCTGGCTCCCCTGGTTGACGACGCGCAGGGCCTTCTTCGCCCCGCTGACCCCCTGCTCCCGGACGTGCGCCGCGGGCTGCCCCTGCGGGCTCCAGATCGTGTAGTTGGCCTCCGTCGAGAAGAACTGCGCCGGCTGGTCGTAGACGAGGATCGGCGAGCCGTACAGGTCGGCGGGGGCCGTGCCGTACTGGCCGGGAGGCTGCTGCTGCGGGTAGCCGCCCTGCTGCGGGTAGCCGCCTTGCTGCGGCGCGGGGTACCCGCCCTGCTGCGGCGCCGGATAGGCGGGCTGCGGCGGCGGGTACCCGGCGGGCGCGTACCCGTTCGGCGGGTAGGCGGGCTGCGCCGGCGCGTACGGCGGAGCGGGCGGCCCGCCGGGCGCCGGGGCTCCGTAGCCCCCCGGCCCGTAACCGGGGTGGTGCGGGCCGCCGGGGCCGGGCTGGGCGGGAGGCGGGGGGTAGCCCATGAAGGCTCCTGTGCGAGGCGTGGCAGCGCGATGGTCAGGCGACACGATAGCGCCGCCATCTCGCATTCTTCGCGCCTTTCCGGACGAACCGCCCCGCCTCTCGGACGGCGCGGCCCGCACCCGGGTGCCCGCCCGTCCGGGGACGGGCGCCGGGCGCGGGCCGCGTCCCGTTCAGCAGTTGGAGATTTCCGCCCCCGGAACGGGCTCCGGGACCTTGTCGACGATCTCGGTCCGCACCACCGCGCTGGCGAACAGGGTCGACCCGCGCTTCCCGAGCTGGTCGCTGGAGCGGGTGACGACGTTCCGGGTCCCCAGGTACCGGTGGGTCACGGGGTCGAAGACGAGCTCCTCCCGCATCCCGTCCCGCGTGCGGGTGACCGCGACGCCGTGCCGCCCGACCGCGTCGACCGAGTCGCTCGCCAGCCGCACCCCGGAGATGCGGGCGATGGCGCGGAACAGCGCCGCGCGCACGGCGGGCGGCGCCGGCCGGTCGATCAGGTCGATGACGGCCTCCCACTGCCGCTCGGCCCGCGTGCCGTCGCCGCTGGTCGCCAGCAGCCGGAGCAGGGCGTCCGGGTCGGCGGGGACGTCGCCGAGGTAGGGCCGCTCGATCGGCGGCACCTGCCCGCAGGGCTTGAGGACGCTGTCGCCGTCCGGCGGGACCCCCTCGTCCGGCCGGGGCCGGATCCAGTTCTTCAGGCGGACGAGTCCGGTCCGGGACCCGTCGACCGAGATCCACGACTGGTTGCGGTCCTTGTACCAGCGCCCCGTGTTCATGACCCGGCGCAGTTCGATCGTGTCCTGGTAGACGAACTGGTCGGGCCGCGGGACCGGATCGGTGCCGGCGCGGTCGGCGGCCTGGTCGAGCAACGCCCCGACGGCGGCGGGCGGCGGGGGCGGCTCCGCCGGCCGGTACGTCGCCACGACGGTCGCCCCCACGGTCGCGCAGGCCGCCGCGGCGACCCCGGACAGCAGCAGCGGCCTGCGGGGCCGGCGCCTCCGCGCGGGGGCGTCCGCGCCGCCGGCCGTGCCGGCGGCCAGGGCCCGGTCGCGCCAGCGGCGCTCGGCGCCGGAAACGTCCGGGTCCTCGGGGATCTCGGAGCGCAGGCGCTCCACCAGCGTCAGTTCATCCATCGTGGGCCTCCCGGTGGGGGTCGGCGGCGTCGCCGAGCGCGCCGCGGAGCTTGCGGCGGATCCGGTTCATCCGGGACCGGACGGTCCCGGACGGGACGCCGAGCGCCTCGGCGACCTCGTCGTAGGTCAGCCCGGCCCACGTCACCAGCAGCAGGACCTCGCGCTGCGCGGCGGGCAGCGCGGCGATCGCGCCGGCGAGGGCCTGGGAGCTGGCGCCGGCGTGCACCCGGTCCTCGACGGCGTCGGTGAAGGGCTCGGTGACCGGGTCCGTGCCGCCGCGGGCGAGCGCCCGCAGCGCGCGCACCTCGGCGCGGCGGTGCCGCCGGATCAGGTTGGTGGCGATCCCGTAGAGCCACGGGCGCGCGTCCGGGCGCTCCGCGTCGTAGGCGGCGCGGCGGCGGAACGCGACCAGGAAGGTCTCGGCGACGATGTCCTCGGCCGGGTCCTGGCCGAGGCGCCGCACCGTGTACCGCATGATCGCCGGGGCGTGCCGGCGGAACAGCGCGGCGAACCGCTCGGGATCGGACCGGGACGCGGCGATCAGCGCCGCGTCGGTCGGCTCCCCGGACGGCTCCGCGGCGGGGTCCCGGACGGCTCGGGCGGCCTCTCCGGCGGGCGGCCGGGCGGGCTCCGCGGCCGGCGCCGGGAGGGGACGGACCGGTGACGACCGGCTTGTCGGGGGCATGGGCGGGCCTCTCGGGTCGAGGACTGATCATCCTTTGTTGCCCGGCCGCGCGCCCTTGGGTCCCCCGGGATCGAACACGTCCGCTCCCCAGAGCGTCTACAGTTCTGTAGACGTTCATGTGCGACCGAACAGGATGACCCCGGATGACCGCCGCCCCGGCACCCCTGGCCTTCGACGGCTCCCGCGTCGACGGCCCGCTCTTCACCGCCGTCACGCATCTCGCCCGCGACACCCGGTGGCTCAACGGCCCCCTGGAGTGGTGGACCAACGCCGGCCTCGCCGTCTTCGCCGTGCTGATGCTGGCCGCCTGGTGGCGGGCGCGGCACCGGGACGCGGCGGCGATGGCCCTCGCGCTGGCCGCCCCCGTCGCCGTCGGCGTCGCGTTCGCCGCCGCCGAGGTCGTCAAGAAGATCGTCGAGGAGCCGCGCCCGTGCCGGGCGATGCCGCACGCGTTCATCGTCGAGGCGTGCCCGGCGCCGTCCGACTACGCCTTCCCCAGCGGGCACACCACGGCCGCCGCCGCGGCGGCCGCCGCCCTGTTCCTGCTCGACCGGCGGCTGGCCGCCATCGCCGCGGTCTTCGCCGCCTTCGAGGCGTTCACCCGCGTCTACGTCGGCGGCCACTACCCCCACGACGTGGTCGGCTCGGTCGTCCTCGCGGTGCCGGTCGCCTGCCTCGCCGCCCTGCTGCTGCGCCGCGTCGCGACGCCGCTCGTCGGACGGCTGCGGCACGGCCCGCTGTCCCCGCTGCTGGCCGCCCGGCCCGCCGCCGGACCGGCGGGCGCGCGGCCGGTCACAGGTAGCGCAGCCACAGGTAGGGGACGCACAGGGCCACGGTGACGGCCGTGACGACCAGCCCGTAGCGGGTGAACCGCCAGAAGCCGATCGGGGTGCCGTTGCGGGCGGCGATGCCCAGCACGACGACGTTGGCGCTCGCGCCGATCGCGGTCGCGTTGCCGCCGAGGTCGGAGCCGAGCGCCAGCGCCCACCACAGCACGTGCCCGCCGGTCCCGGGGTGCTGCTGGACGAGGTCGGAGACGATCGGGCTCATCGTCGCGACGTAGGGGATGTTGTCCACGATCGCCGACAGCAGCCCCGACGCCCACAGCAGCAGCATCGACGCGGCGCCGAGGTCCCCGCCGGTCACGTCGGCCGCCGCCCGCGCCACGTGCGCGATGACGCCCGTCTCGACCAGCCCGCCGACCATCACGAACAGCCCCGCGAAGAACACCAGCGTCGGCCACTCCACCTCCGCCAGCGCCTGCTCGGTGGTGACCTTCGTCGCGGCGACCAGCAGCCCCGCCCCCAGCAGCGCCACCACCGACGGCTCGTAGTCCAGGACGGGGTGCAGGACGAACGCCAGGATCACCGCGGCGAGCACCGCCAGTCCCTGCCACAGCAGCAGCCGGTCGGTGATGGCCTCCCGCTCGCGCAGCGCCATCACCTCCGCCGCCCGGTCGGCGTCGTAGACGAACGCAGACCGGAACAGCCACCGGCACAGCAGGCAGAACACCGCGATCAGCCCGACCACCAGGGGCGCCAGGTTGACGAGGAAGTCGTTGAACGTCAGGCCGCCGCGGCTGGCGATGATGATGTTGGGCGGGTCCCCGACGAGCGTCGCGGTGCCGCCGATGTTGGACGCCATCACCTCGGCGATCAGGTACGGGACGACGTCCAGGCCGAGCCGCTCGCACACCAGGAAGGTGACCGGCACGACCAGCAGCACGGTGGTGACGTTGTCCAGCAGCGCCGACGCGCCCGCGGTGATCAGCACCAGCATCACCATCAGCCGGTAGGGCCTGCCGCGCGCCCGCTTCGCCGCCCAGATCGCGACGTACTCGAACACCCCGGTCTGCCGCAGCACCGAGACGATCACCATCATGCCGAGCAGCAGGAAGACGACGTTCCAGTCGATGCCGGTCCGCTCGGAGAAGAACGCGGCGCGGGCGTCGGTGACGTGCAGCAGCAGCATCAGCCCGGCGCCGCCGAGCGCCACCGCCGTCCGGGGGATCCTCTCCGACGCGATCAGCACGTACGCGACGACGAAGATCGTGACTGCGGCTACGGCGGCCAAGGCGGCTCCTGGGAGTCTTTCGGGGTCGGCTGTACGACGCCGACCAGACTTCCCGGCACACCGTTCACCGACCCTAACGGGATTCCGGGGCGTTTTCCACGCGGGAGCGCCGCGACCGCCCGTCCGACCGGCGGTGACGTCGGCGGTGCCGGCCGGCCGCGCCCCTGCTACGGTCGGGGTTGTGCGCGCCGGAGAACTCGCCGTGGACCATCCCACCGTCACCGCCGACACGAGCGCGACGGACGCGGCCCGGCTGCTGGCCGAGCACCGGCTGCTCGGGCTGATCGTGGTGGACGAGCGGCACCGCCCGAAGGCCGTCCTTCCCGGCTCCCAGCTGCTCGGCGCGCTCATCCCGCAGTACGTGCGCGACGACCCGGCGCTGGCCCGCGCCTACGACGAGGGGCACGCCGACCGGCTGTGCGAGCGGCTCGCCGGCAAGCGCGTCGCCGACCTGCTGCCCGCGAACCGGACGCCGCCGCCCGTGGTGGACGCCGACGCGACCGTCATGGAGATCGCCAGCGTGATGGCCGCCGCGCGCAGCCCGGTCGTCGCGGTCTCCGGCGATCCGCGCAGCACCGACGCGCCCATGATCGGCGCGATCACGGTCGCCGACCTGCTCACCCGCGTCCTGCCGCCCGCCTGAGCGGCGCTCACCGCGCCGGCGCCCCGGGGCGGGGCGCAGGTGGAGCGGAGGGCGGCGCAGGTCAGGTGGTCTTGGCGGTCGGGGCGGCGCTCTCGATGCGGGCGGCCTCCTCGCGGAGGCGGGCGGCGAGGTCGCGCTTGTCCTGGGCGGTGTCCGGCTCGGCGCGCTGGATCGCGTCCGGCACGAAGGCGTCCGGGGCCGTGTCCGCGGCGGGGGCCGTGTCGTCGCGCAGGCCCTGCGTCTCGGACTTGAGGATGCGCATCGACCTGCCGAGCGCCCTGGCCGCGTCCGGCAGCCTCTTGGAGCCGAAGAGCAGCACCACCACGATGCCGACGATCAGCCAGTGCGACGGCGAGAACTCGCCCATCAGCGCCTCCCCTTTGTCCCGGTGCGCGTCCAGCGTACTCTCACCCATTCGCGCAACCGCGCAACGATCACCGGGCGGCCGCGCTCGGACGCGGGCGCACCGGCCCGCGCGCTGCGGGCCCGTGCCGGGCGGGCGGGTCGCCCGCTCATGCCGCCGCCGTATTGTTCGCCCCGATGGCCGGCGGACCGGCCCTTCGGCGGGCAATGCGGCGGTCGTCACTTGCCGGGTCGAGGGAGTGCGCGGCGGCACTTCCTAAGACGGCCGGCCATCCAGGGAAACCGTTCCGGGACAGGGTCGCCGGAAAGGCGTCGGGACCGTCTCCGGCCGGCTGTCCGGCGGCCGGGAAGAGTGCTCAGTGAGCGGCCTCGTACTGCTGGACGACGTTCGCCGGGATGCGGCCTCGGTCGTTGACCGGGATACCCGCCGACCTGGCCCAGTCGCGGATCTCCGCGCTGCGCTCGCGGGTGCTCGCGGTGCGCGTCGCGGTCTTGCGGCCGGCCGGGCGGACCTTGCGGGCGCTGTCCCGGTAGGGCGCGATGACCTTGCGCAACTTCGCCGCGTTCTTCTTGTTCAGGTCGATCTCGTACGCCCTGCCGTCAAGGGCGAAGGACACCGTTTCCACCGCCGCGCCGCCATCGAGGTCGTCCACCAGTGAGACCTGGACCTTCTGCGCCATGAGCCATCTCCGTTCCGTTTATTGCTCAGTTCGAAGAATAGTAGATGCTCGGCGGCCGCGGTATTGGCGGAACCCCGATTAATGTATTTCCTCAACGGGTGAGGATTTCGTCATGCGCGCGCATGGCCGGGGCGCCGAATCCGTCGTCCAGGTCAGCGGGACACC
The DNA here is from genome assembly GCF_014706005.1 of Actinomadura sp. RB99. Taxonomy (NCBI): domain Bacteria; kingdom Bacillati; phylum Actinomycetota; class Actinomycetes; order Streptosporangiales; family Thermomonosporaceae; genus Actinomadura; species Actinomadura sp. RB99. Next base: position 25,476 of record NZ_JABMCA010000018.1, read on the forward strand.
AAGCGCGCCTGACCCTCGGGACGCGGCCGAGAGCCGCCGCGCCCCCGGACGCCGCCCCCCGGGACGCGTCCGAAGAAAGTTCACGTTCGTATCTGGACAGCTGCCTTACCAGACGGTAGTAAAGATCAGCCCCCTGTTCCCCCGGTCCCGGAGCCGCCCCATGCCGCGCCGTCGCGCCCTCCTGTCCACCTCCGCCGCCGCGCTCATCGCGGCGGGCGGCGTGAGCGCCCTCCCGGCCCACGCGGCCGATGCCTACACGGTGAGGACACTGCATTTCGACGTCGCGGTCGGGCCGAAGCACGACCAGCACTGCGACGTGGTCGGCGACCTGTACCTGCCGTCCGGGGCGTCCGCCGCGCACCGGGTGCCCGCCATCCTCACGACCAACGGATTCGGCGGGTCCAAGGACGACCAGGCCGGGCTCGGCAAGACCTACGCGCAGCGCGGATACGCGGTCCTGTCCTATTCCGGACTCGGATTCGGCGGCAGCGGCTGCCGCATCACGCTCGACCACCCCGACTGGGACGGCGCCGCGGCGAGCCAACTCGTCGACTATCTGGCCGGGAAGAAGGCCGCCAAGGACGGGACGCGGCTCGACGCCGTCCGGCTGGACCGGGCCGGCGACCCGCGCGTCGGCATGGTCGGCGGCTCCTACGGCGGCCAGATCCAGTTCGCCGCGGCCGGCGTCGACCGCCGGATCGACACCATCGTCCCGATGATCACCTGGCGCGACCTGCGCTACTCGCTCGCCCCGAACAACCAGGTCGTCGACGGGAGGCCGAGCACCGACCCCGGCGTCACCAAGCTGGTCTGGGCGCTCGGGTTCTTCGGCGAGGGCGTGTCCGCCGGGCTCACCAACGGCAAGGCCGACCCCGGACGGCTGCTCGGCTGCCCGAACTTCCCGACGATCCTGTGCCAGGCCGTCGGCGAGAGCCTGGTCTTCGGCGTGCCGCAGCAGGCGAGCATGGCGTACATGAAGGCCGCGTCCGTCGCGTCCTACATGCCGAAGATCAAGGTGCCGACGCTGATCGTCCAGGGCGAGACCGACAGCCTCTTCGACCTCCAGGAGGCCACGGCCACCTACGAGCAGCTCACCGCGCAGCGCACCCCGGTGAAGATGATCTGGCAGTCGTCCGGGCACAGCGGCGGCAAGGTCCCCGGCGACGGCGACCTCGCCGACGTCACCGGCAGCTACACCGGGCAGCGCGTCGCCGCCTGGTTCGACCACTACCTCATGGGCCGCCCCACCGGCACCGGCCCGGCGTTCACCTACTTCCGCCCCTGGGTGAACTACCAGGGCAACGCCGCGCCCGCCTACGGCACCGCGGCCGCGCGGAACCGGACGCTCTACCTCTCCGGCAAGGACAGGCTCGTCACCGACCGCAAGGCCGTCGCCGAGGGCGCCGCCAGCTACGCCAACCTGCCCTGGATCCCGACGTCGTTCTCCGAGGTCTCCGCCGTGCAGGGCGCGCTCGGCCTGGACGACGTCCCGCCCGCCGACGCCCCCGGCACCGCCGTCGCCTGGACCGGCGCCCCGCTCGCCGCCGACACCGACGTCGTCGGCTCCCCCGCCCTCACGGTCCGGCTGGACTCCCCCGCCGCCGTGCGGTCGCAGAAGTCCGGCGTCAACGGGCGCCTCATCCTGTTCGCCAAGCTGTACGACGTCGCGCCGGACGGCTCCGTCTCGCTCGTCCACCGGCTCGTCTCCCCCGTGCGGGTCGCCGACGTCCGCAAGCCGCTGACGGTCGCGCTGCCGTCGATCGTGCACCGGTTCGCCAAGGGCCACCGGCTGCGCGTCGCGATCGCCTCCAGCGACCTGTCCTACCTGGGCAACCGCGGCGTCCTGCCGGTCACCGTCCGGACCGGGCCCGCCGACCCCGGCGTGCTCACCCTGCCCACGCTGCGGTGAGCGCGTAGCGGGGACCGTCGCCGGTCCGTTCCCGCGGGGGCGGACCGGCGGCCGAAATGATCGTAAGCTGACGGCATGTCCGACGGTCGCCCCTCATGCACCTGCGTGATCTGCCGCGACTACGGGGACCGCGACCGCCTGGACAACTTCCAGCTCCGCACCATCGTGCACATCACCCAGTACGGGTGGAGCGTCGTCCTCGTCCACCCCGACGCCGACGGCCCCGGCTGGGCGTACACCATCGGGCTGTGGCACAGCCACCGCGCGCCCGAGCTGGCGATGTTCGGCGGCGACGTGTACGAGACCGAGGAGGTGCTCAACGCCCTCGGACGGGAGGCGGCGGAGGGCCGGGCGCCCGCCGACGGCGAGCGCCGCGAGGGCGCCGTCCGCGGCCAGACCGCCGCGTTCCGCGCCGTCGACCCGCGCTGGTACGAGGGCCTGTTCCGCGGCGCGGTCGCCTTCTACCGCCGGCCGCCGCTGCCGTTCCTCCAGGTCGTCTGGCCCAACGCCGAGGGCCTGTTCCCCTGGCAGCCCGGCACCGACCTGCCGTTCCGGCACTCCCAGCCGTGGCTGTGGCTCGCCCCCACCCAGCATCCCGCCGGAGCCTGGACGCGCCGCCACACCGCCGGCCACGGCTGACCGGCCGCGCCGGGCAGTGCGGCACCACGGGCAGTGCGGCACCACGGGAAGGGCGCACGACGAGCAGTGCCCGCGACGAGCGGTGCGCAGGGCGGGCAGGGCATACGATCGGCGGGTGTACGGGCCGATCGCCGAGACCATCCGGACCCAGCGCCTCGTCCTGGAGCCGCTGGCGGTCCACCACGCCGACGAGATGGCCCCCGTCCTGGACGACCCGCGCCTGCACGCCTACATCGGCGGCGAGCCCCTCAGCCTCGACGAGCTCCGCGCCCGCTACGAGCACCTCGTCGCCGGGCCCGCCCCCTTCCACCAGGAGTACTGGCTCAACTGGATCGTCCGCCGCGCCCGCGACGGGCAGGCCGTCGGCTACGTCCAGGCGACCGTCACGCCCGCGCCCGGCGGGCCGCAGGCCGCGCTCGCCTGGGTGATCGGCATGCCCTACCAGGGGTTCGGCTTCGCCACCGAGGCCGCCCGCGCGCTGGCCGGCTGGCTCACCGGGCACGGCATCGCGGTGCTCACCGCCGCGATCCACCCCGCCAACCGGGCCTCGGCGTCCGTCGCGTCCCGCCTCGGGCTGCGCCCCACCGGCGAGACCGCCGACGGCGAGACGATCTGGCGCCTTCCCCGCGCGGACCCGCCTCCGTGACACTCTGATATCGCGCCGTGGCGGGCGGGCAAGGCGGGAGTAGTCCAGAATCGACGGGGAACGCGCTGCGGGGCAGGCGGCATCGGTCGGTCGACGAGAGGGAGCACATGCGGGAGGTCTGGCCCGGGGATCCGTACCCGCTGGGCGCCACCTGGGACGGCACCGGCACGAACTTCGCGCTGTTCTCGGAGGTGGCCCGGCGGGTCGAGCTGTGCCTGTTCGACGCCGACGGGACCGAGACCCGGCGCGACCTGCCCGAGGTGGACGGGTTCGTCTGGCACGGGTACCTGCCCGGCGTCGGCCCCGGGCAGCGCTACGGCTACCGGGTGCACGGCCCGTTCAGCCCCCGTGACGGGGACCGCTGCAATCCCGCGAAGCTGCTGCTCGACCCGTACGGCAAGGCCGTCGAGGGCGGCGTCCGCTGGCACGAGTCGCTGTTCTCCTACCGGTTCGACGACCCCGACGCGCTGAACGAGGACGACAGCGCCCCGTACATGCCGAAGAACGTCGTCGTGAACCCGTTCTTCGACTGGGGGGACGACCGGCCGCCGCGCGTCCCGTACCACGAGAGCGTGATCTACGAGGCGCACGTCAAGGGGTTGACGAAGCTGCACCCGGGCGTCCCGGAGGAGCAGCGCGGCACCTACGCGGGCCTCGGGCACCCGGTGATGATCGACCACCTGGTCGACCTCGGCGTGACGGCCGTCGAGCTGATGCCGGTGCACCAGTCGATCCCCGAGCACGCGCTCGTGGCGCGCGGACTGGACAACTACTGGGGCTACAACACGATCGGGTTCTTCGCCCCGCACAACTCCTACAGCTCGTCCGGGCAGGCCGGCGAGCAGGTGCTGGAGTTCAAGGCGATGGTCCGCGCCCTGCACGAGGCGGGCATCGAGGTCATCCTGGACGTCGTCTACAACCACACCGCGGAGGGCGACCACCTCGGTCCGACGCTGTCGTTCCGCGGCATCGACAACGCGTCCTACTACCGGCTCCGCGACGACGACAAGCGCTACCACCTCGACTACACCGGCTGCGGCAACTCCCTCAACGTCCGCAACCCGCACGCGCTGCAGCTCATCATGGACTCGCTGCGCTACTGGATCCTGGAGATGCACGTCGACGGGTTCCGGTTCGACCTCGCCTCCGCGCTCGCCCGCGAGCTGCACGACGTCGACCGGCTCGCCGCGTTCTTCGACCTCGTCCAGCAGGACCCCGTCGTCTCCCAGGTCAAGCTGATCGCCGAGCCGTGGGACGTCGGCGAGGGCGGCTACCAGGTCGGCAACTTCCCGCCGCTGTGGACGGAGTGGAACGGCAAGTACCGCGACACCGTCCGCGACTTCTGGCGCGGCTCGTACGCGACGATGCCGGAGTTCGCGTCCCGGCTGACCGGGTCGTCGGACCTGTACGAGCACAGCGCGCGGCGGCCGTTCGCGTCCATCAACTTCGTGACCTGCCACGACGGGTTCACGCTGACCGACCTCGTCTCCTACGACCACAAGCACAACGAGGCCAACGGCGAGTCCAACCGCGACGGCACCGACGACAACCGGTCCTGGAACTGCGGGCAAGAGGGCCCGACCCGCGACCCCGGCGTGCTGGACCTGCGGGCCCGCCAGCGCCGCAACTTCCTCGCCACGCTGTTCCTGTCGCAGGGCGTCCCGATGCTGCTGCACGGCGACGAACTGGGCCGCACCCAGCGGGGCAACAACAACGCCTACTGCCAGGACAACGAGCTGGCGTGGGTGCACTGGGACGAGCCCGGCGACATGGAGTTCATCCGGATCGTGTCGCGGCTCCGCCACGACCATCCGGTGTTCCGGCGCCGCCGCTTCTTCACCGGCACCGGGACGGGCGCCGCCGCCGACATCGCCTGGCTGACGCCCGCCGGCGAGAGCATGACCGACGAGGACTGGAACGTCGGCTTCGCCAAGTCGCTGGGCGTGTTCCTCAACGGCGACGCCATCACCGAGCCCGACCCGCGGGGCCGCCGCGTCCGCGACGACTCGTTCCTGCTGCTGGTCAACGCCGGGTCCGACGCCGTCGAGTTCACCCTGCCCGGCGCGGAGTACGGCGAGCGCTGGGAGTTCGTCCTCGACACCGCCGACCCGGCCGGGGCCGGGGAGCGGCCCCGCGTCAAGGCCCGCGACGAGGTCTCCGTCCCGGACCGCTCCCTCACGGTACTGCGCAGGGGCTGACACTCCGCGGGCGCGCCCGTGAGGGTCGGGTCCGGTTCCGCTGCCTCAGGTTCGGTTCCGCTGCCTCAGGTTCGACTCACCTCCATGGCGGTGAGGAAGACCAGGACGAACGTGGTGACCGCGATCAGGCCGTGGAAGGCGACGGCGGCGGCCGGGAACGTCTGGTCGCGGCCGCGCGCGTGCCGGCCGCCGCCCCCGACGAGCCAGCGCGTCAGCAGCATGAACCCCTGGAGGATCACGACCAGCAGCGCGGCGAACGCGACCCAGGCGAACGCGGCGCGGCCGGTCGCCAGGTAGCCGATCCAGACGCAGAGACCGACGACGGCGGCCAGCGGATGCCCGATGACCACCAGGACCGGGAACCGGGTGACCTTCGTGCCCCGGCCCCCGCTCGTCAGCCATTTGATCAGCAGGTAGCCGCCGGCCGTGGCGGCGAGGACCCACGCGACGAGTGCGGCGAACTCCACCCCCCGCTCCTTTCGGTGCAGTTCTACGGTGTCCCCGCACCAAGTGTCGCGTGCCGATCGCCGCGCCATGACGGATTCGTGCATATTGCCGTACGCTGAGTGAGCAGAACGGTCAGATCGGCCTGTCCTGCGGGTGCAGTAACTTGTGACTTCTATGCGCACCCTGACGCCGTCCTCCGAGCCCGTCGACCTCATCGAGCGCTACGCCTACCCGCCGGGCGGCGGGACGTGGCTGCGCGCCAACATGGTCGCCAGCCTGGACGGGGCGGCGCAGCGCGACGAGCGCAGCGGCGGCCTCGGCAACGCCGCCGACCAGGAGCTGTTCCTGCTGCTGCGCGGGCTCGCCGACGCCGTGATCGTGGGCGCCGGGACGGTCCGCGCCGAGGGGTACGGGCCGGTCAAGGCCCGCGAGAGCTGGGGCGCGGTGCGCGACGGCCGGCCGCCGGTGCCGCCGCTCGCGGTCGTCTCCCGCACCCTCGACCTGGACTTCGACGCGCCCCTGTTCACCGAGGCGGCCGTCCCGACGATCGTGCTCACCGCCGCGGCCGCCGACCCGGCGCGGCTGCGGGCGGCGAAGGAGCGCGCGGACGTCATCGTCGCCGGCGACGAAGCGCTCGACTTCACGGTCGCCGTCCGCGAGCTGGCGGCGCGCGGGTTCCACCGGCTGCTGTGCGAGGGCGGCCCCTGGGTGCTGGCGCAGGTCGTGGAGGCCGGGCTGCTGGACGAGCTGTGCCTGACGCTCAGCCCGATGCTGCTCGCCGGGCACCCGGCGCGGATCCTGAACGGCCCGCCGTTCCCCGTCCCTGCGGAGTTCCGGCTCGGGCACGCGCTGGAGGAGGACGACTTCCTGTTCCTGCGCTACGCGCGCAGCCGGTAGCGGACGAACAGGACGCCCTCGTCCAGGTGGACGGCCACCGGCTCGACGGGGACCTCGGCGTCGAGGACCCCGAGGAGGCGCGTGTGGCGCGGGCTGCCGAGGAGCGCGGGCGCGATGTTGAGGCACAGCTCGTCCACCAGCGACGCCCGGATGAGCGCGGTGGCCAGTGCCGGACCGCCCTCGCAGAGCAGGTGCTCGTGGCCGAGGTCCTCGCGCAGGACGCGCAGGGCCTCGGGGAGGTCGACATCGTCGTCCCCTGCCGCAACCACCGGGATCCCGGACGGGACGGCGTCCCGCGCGCGCTCTGTCGTCACCACGATCGTCGGTGTCTCCGCTTCGGTGAACAGCGGGAGCGTCCAGTCGAGATCGAGGGAGCGGCTCACCACGGCGATGGGCGCGGGCGCCCCGCCCCGGCGCGCGCGCAGGTCCGGGCGTAGGCGGGCGGGGCCGAGCCGCCCGGTGCGGGCGGTGGCGGCACCTACGAGGATCGCGCCGGCGAGCGCCCGGAGCGTCCGGAACACCCGGAAGTCGGCGGCGCCGCCGAGGCCGTCGGTCCAGCCCTCGGCGTCGGTGACCGATCCGTCGGCGCTCATCACCATGCCGAGCCGCAGCGCGGGGGCGTCGCCGTACGCCTCGTACGGGTCGATGTCCTCGGCGGTGGGTCCGGGCAGCAGACGGCGCATGACCTGCAGGTTACCGAGCCCCCGATGCTCCGTTCTGTCGGTGCCGGGGCGCAAGATGGGGGGCATGGACCTGCCGATCAGCCCGCCGCTGCCGCCGATGCTGGCCAAGGCCGTCAAGACCATGCCCCAGGGCGACCTGCTCTACGAGCCGAAATGGGACGGCTTCCGCTGCATCGTCTTCCGCGACGGCGACGAGGTGGAGCTGTCGAGCCGCGGCGAGAAGCCGCTGACCCGGTACTTCCCCGAGGTGGTCGAGGCGGTGAAGCGGGAGCTGCCCGAGCGGTGCGTGGTGGACGGCGAGATCGTCGTGCCGCGCGGCACCCGCCTCGACTTCGACACCCTGCAGCAGCGCATCCATCCGGCCGCGTCGCGGATCAAGCTGCTGTCGGAGGAGACGCCCGCCTCGTTCATCGCGTTCGACCTGCTGGCCCTCGGCGACGAGTCGCTGATGGAGACGCCGCTCGGCGAGCGCCGCCGGCGGCTGGTCGAGACCCTGGCGGGGGCGAAGGCGCCGATCCACGTGACGCCCGCGTCCGACTCCTACGAGCTGGCGCTGCGCTGGTTCGAGGAGTTCGAGGGCGCCGGGCTCGACGGCGTGATCGCCAAGCCGCGCGACACCGAGTACCAGCCCGACAAGCGGGTGCTGTTCAAGGTCAAGCACGAGCGCACGTGCGACTGCGTGGTGGCCGGCTTCCGCTGGCACAAGTCCGGGCCGATCGTCGGGTCGCTGCTGCTCGGCCTGTACAACTCCGAGGGCAACCTGCAGCACGTCGGCGTGGCGGCCTCGTTCACCATGAAGCGCCGCGCCGAGCTGGTCGAGGAGCTCCAGCCCTACCGGATGGAGGACCTCGCCGGCCATCCGTGGGCGGAGTGGGCGCGGCAGGACGAGGCGACCGCCGACCGCATGCCCGGCGCCGTCTCCCGCTGGACCGGCAAGAAGGACCTGAGCTGGGTGGCGCTGCGTCCGGAGCTGGTGGTCGAGGTGGCGTACGAGGCGATGGAGGGCAGCCGGTTCCGGCACACGGCCCGGTTCCGCAACTGGCGCCCCGACCGTACCCCCCGGTCCTGCACTTATGAGCAGCTCGAGGTGCCAGTGGCCTACGACCTCGACGACATCCTCAGCGGCCCCGCCACCAGCCCCCGCGCCGATCGGTGACGCGGGGGCGGGGCGGGTTCCGGGTCAGGGGCAGGTTCCGGGTCAGGGCTGGGTCTCGTTGCGGATGGTCTGGTCGGTGATGGCCGAACTTTCGTGAGCACATATATCCGCGCTGGTTGTTTTGGCATCCTCCCCGTCATATCGGCGGGGATTTCAGGCTGACCCGGCGGGTCTGGCTGAGGTTCACGGTTCATCGCCCCGCCCAACGGCTGGAGGGCTCCCCGCACTGCCACCGCATTGCCCTGCGGCGATGACGCATATGTTGCGCGCCGCGTTCACGTCGGCGTTGTCGGTGTACCCACAGGATCTGCACCGGAAGCGCGCTTGGCTCTCGCGGGATCTTCGGTCCACGGTCCTGCACTCCGAACAACGCTGACTGGTGAACCCGGGACTGACTCGTACAACACGCCCGGCTGCCTTTTGTTCCAGCCGCCGAGCGAAGGCACCCCACATACTGTTTCGGATGGCCTTGTTAAGGCCTGACTTCTGACTCACGTTGCGCCCCGGGGCTGCGCGGGTGCCACGCGCCGAGCGCGTCATGGCCATCACATTGAGGTCTTCCAAGGCGATCCGGTCGAACCGTCGCGCCAGATCGGTGGTCACCTGCTCCACCCAGTCCCGACGGCGATCAGCCGCCCGCGCCTCAAGGCGGGCGATTTGAGCTTTCAACTTGGTACGACGCCTCGAGCCGGACCTCGACCGGGCGAGTCGTCGTTGGAGTCGTAACAGCCTCTCCGCCTCTTTGCGAGAGAGACGTGGAGCGCAGAGCAACTCAGCAGTGCAGAGAGCTGCCGATACGGTAACGCCGCGGTCGACACCCACGCTCGAACCGTCCGCCGGTCCGCGGACCGGATCAGGAATGTGCGCGAAGGCAAGGTGCCAACGTCCCGCTCGGTCGCAGGTCACACGGAACGATCTGGCTCCCTCAGGCACCGCTCGCGACCAGCAGAAGCGAACCCACCCGACCTTCGGAATCTTCACCTCACCAGTACGCCGTGACAAGCGCCGCACATCGTCGGGCTTGACTCCGACGATGCGAAAACCCTCATGCCGCCCAGCCTTGCGCCAGGTGGGGCGACCGTGAGTGCCGTTGAAAAAATTCGCCAGCGACCGCGAAAAATCCCTCAGCGCCTGTTGTTGGACCACTGCCGAGCCGGAACGCAGCCAGGGAAATTCTGCGCGCGCCTCGGAAAGCTGGCGGCATTGCTCAATGAACGCCGGCGCGGCGCGTCGGCCGGGCCTCCAGTGCCCGTGCTGCTCGACCGCCAGGTTCCACACGAACCGGGCATGGCGACATTGCTCCAGCATGACGTTCACTTGAGCGGAGGTGGGCCGCAAGCGGTAACGAGACACGCACGGGAGGTTACACAGGGGCACCGACAAAACTGTGAGCGCAGCCGGGGGGCGGCCTGGGCGATGCCGGGGGCGGCGAGGACGCCGGCCGTCAGGCCGCCGGCGACGAGGAAGGATCTCCTGCTCAGGGGGCGTGCGAGTTCGGCCATGGGGGGCGGTGACCTTTCGGAGGTTGTCCGGGGTGATCGCCGGAAAGCCTCATCGCGGCCGATGACCGTGGGGCACCGCGCGGATGACGTCCACCGCAACAGAGATGATCTTTTACGTCCCGCGGGCGAGCGCGGGCAGGCGGTGCTACGCTGGCGACTTACGAACTGCGCACAACAAACCGCATCCTATGAATAGGAGTGTAGCCGAGGCATGGGACTCCGTCAAGCCGAATCTGTCAAGCCCGCCGGCGCGGAAGCCGCCCGGCAGGCCGCCGTGCGCACCGAGCAGGAGTACGTGAACCGCCTGTACGGGCGGCTGGACGAGGAGCGGAGCCGGGCCGAGGCGGCGCTGCGGCAGGGCCCGGCGGCGGGCGGCGGGAGCGTGCTGCAGGCCCGGGTGGAGAGCGCCGTCGTGACCGAGGAGGCCGCGCGGCGGCTGGCCCGGCTGAACGGGGTCGAGGAGGGGCTCTGCTTCGGCCGCGTCGACCACGTCGCCGATGCCGACGGCCCCGGCGACACCTTCTACATCGGCCGGATCGGGCTGCGCGACGCCGAGCACGAGCCGATGCTGATCGACTGGCGCGCGGCGGCGGCGCGCCCGTTCTACACCGCGTCCCCGGGGGCGCCCGGGACGGTCGCGCGCCGCCGCCACCTGCACCTGCGGCACCGCGAGGTCGTCCGGCTGGACGACGAGGTGTTCGACCTGGAGGGGCTGGACGAGGCCGAGCGCCGCGGCCTCGTCGGCGAGGCGGCGCTGCTGGCCACCCTCCGCCGCGGCCGCACGGGCCGGATGAGCGACGTCGTCGCGACCATCCAGGAGGAGCAGGACCAGGTCATCCGGTCGGCGCTGCAGGGCGTGCTCGTCGTGCAGGGCGGGCCCGGCACAGGCAAGACCGTCGCCGCGCTGCACCGCGCCGCCTACCTCCTCTACACGCACCGCGACGTGCTGGAACGGCGCGGCGTGCTCATCGTCGGCCCGAACGCGACGTTCCTGCGCTACATCGAGCAGGTCCTCCCCGGGCTCGGCGAGACGGACGTCGTCCTCGCCACGGTCGGCGAGCTGCACCCGGGGCTGAAGGCGACCGCGGCGGACGAGCCCGCCGTCGCCGTCGTGAAGGGCTCCGAGCGGATGGTCCGGTTCGTCGAGGCCGCCGTCGCCGACCGGCAGTGCGCCCCGCCGGACGGCCTGCGCGTCGAGTACGACGGCCTGACCCTGCGCGTGGACGCGGCGAAGTGCGCGGCCGTCCGGGACGCCGCCCGCGGGCTGCGGCTGCCGCACAACGTGCAGCGGCGGCGGTTCGTCCACGACCTGCTGGAGGCCCTCGCCTACGACCGGGCCGAGCAGTACGACCGGATCATGGACGAGCCGCTCGACGAGCTGACCAGGTCCGGCCAGCTGCCCGGCTGGCTCCAGGAGCTGATCGACGAGTCCGCCGACGAGCCGCTGCTGGACGAGACGGACCTGCGCCTGGCCAAGGAGGCGCTCTGGCACGACCCCGCCGTCCGCGGGGCGATCGACGCGCTGTGGCCGGAGCTGACCCCCGAGCGGCTCCTGTCCGACCTGTACTCCGACCCGGAGCGCCTCGGCCGCGCCGCCGCCGCGGCCGGCCTGGACCCCGCCGAAGCGGCCCTCCTGCGCCGCCCCGCCGGCGCGCCCTGGACGGTCTCGGACGTCCCGCTCCTCGACGAGGCCGCCGAGCTGCTCGGCAAGGACGACTCCGCCGAGCGCGCCCGCCGCCGCGCCGCCGACGCGGCCCGCGCCGAGGAGGCCCGCTACGCCGCGGAGGTCATGCAGACGACCGGCGGCACCGACATGATCCCCATCGAGGACCTGATCTCCGCGAGCGAGCTGGCCGAACGCCACGGCGACGGCGGCCCGCCCCTCACCACCGCGCAGCGCGCCATGGCCGACCGCCAGTGGGCCTACGGCCACGTCATCGTCGACGAGGCGCAGGAGCTGTCGGAGATGGCCTGGCGGACGGTGATGCGCCGCGTCCCGACCCGTTCCCTGACCGTCGTCGGCGACATCGCGCAGACCGGCAGCGCGGCGGGCGCCGCGTCCTGGGGGCAGATGCTCGACCGGTACGTCCCGGGCCGCTGGCGGGAGCAGCCGCTGATGGTGAACTACCGCACGCCCGCCGCCATCATGCGGGTCGCGTCCGAGGTCCTGGCGGCCGTCGCCCCGGGCCAGACGCCGCCCGAGTCCGTCCGCGACGACGGGCCGCCGCCCCGCGCGGTCGAGCTGCCCGTCGACGGGCTGCCCGGGCTCGTCGCCGAGGAGCTGGCCGCGTTCGGCGACGGCGCGGAGGGCCGCCTCGCGGTGATCACGTCGGCGGCCCGGCACGCGCGGGTCCGCGCCGTCCTGCCGGACGCCGCGGTCGGCGCCACGCCCGAGGCCCTCGACTCCCCCTCGGTCGTGCTGACCGCCGAGGAGGCCAAGGGCCTGGAGTTCGACTCGGTCATCGTCGTCGACCCGGCGGGGATCCTCGCCGAGTCCCCGAAGGGCGGCCAGGACCTCTACGTGGCCCTCACCCGCCCGACCCGCCGCCTGACGATCGTGCACGACGGCGACCTGCCGCCGCTGCTCAGCGGGAGCCTCGCAGCCGGGTGAGGGTCTCGGTCAGCTCGGCGGTGATGACGCGGCCGGCGGCGGCGGGGTCGCCGGCGCGGATCGCCTCGACGAGGGCGGCGTGCGCGGCGCGGCCGTGCGCCTCGTCGGACGCCCGGACGTCGACCAGGGCGACCAGGTCGAGGAGGCCGGCGCGCAGCACCGGGACGAACTCGGCGTGCAGGTCGACCAGGACGGGGTTGTGCGCGGCGGCGATCACGGCGGCGTGCAGGGCGATGTCGGCGTCCAGGAAGTCCTCCAGGGACGGGCCGGCGAACGCCTCGTCGCGGGCGGCGAGGGCGGCGTCGAGCGCGGCGAGGTCGGCGTCGGTGCGGCGCTCGGCGGCCAGCTCGGCGGCGCGGACCTCGATCATCATCCGGATCTCGTAGACGTCGGTGACGGAGGCGCGGCGGAGCCGGGCGGCGAAGTCCTCGTCCGGTTCGGTGGCGGTGACGAAGACGCCGGCGCCCTGCCGGGCCTGGACGAGGCCGGCGCCGGCGAGGGCGCGCAGCGCCTCGCGGACGGTGGAGCGGCCGACGCCGAGCTCCCTGGCGAGCGTGGTCTCGCCGGGGAGCCGGGTGCCGACCGGCCAGGAGCCGTCGGTGATCTGGTCGCGGAGCCGCTGGGCGGCCTGCTCGACGAGCGGGCTGCGGCGGAGCGGGCCGAGCGGCATGCGGTGGTGTCCTTTCCGGGCGGGCATCCTACGCTAGCGCCTCCCGCGTACCGCTCAGCTTGTCTGAGGAGCTGAGGTGTGGCTAGAGTGGCCGGCATGGCGTGGCAGGCCCTCCTTCTCGGCCGCCGCGGCGGGGCCTGATCCGACCGGCACCCCGCCGCGGGGTCAGGTGCTGCCGGTCGTCCGGCAACGGCGAGGAGACCGCCATGAACGAGCCCACCAGGACCGCCTTCCCCACGCTGCGCACCCCGTCCGGCCCCCTGGCCGACGGCGCGCCCTTCTGGAACCCGCAGCGCGGCAGCGCCATGCCGTCGCACCGGTACCGGTCCGTCCACGACCGGGTGCCGTCGCCCGTGCCCGAGATCGAGCGGACCTGGCCGTCGCGGCGGATCGAGCAGGCGCCGCTGTGGGTGCCGGTCGACCTGCGCGACGGCAACCAGGCGCTGGCCGAGCCGATGGACCCGGCCCGCAAGCGCCGCATGTTCGACCTCTTCGTGACGATGGGGTTCAAGGAGATCGAGGTCGGCTACCCGTCGGCGAGCCGGACCGACTTCGACTTCGTCCGGCACCTGGCGACGTCGGGCGCCGTCCCCGACGACGTGACGCCCGTGGTGTTCACGCCCGCGCGCCGCGACCTGATCGAGCGGACGTTCGCGTCCATCGAGGGCATGCCGCGCGCGGTCGTCCACCTGTACACCGCCACCGGGCCGGCGTGGCGCGACGTGGTGCTGCGGCAGGACCGCGACGGAGTCCGCGGGCTGATCCTGGACGGGGCGGCGGACGTCGCGCGGCTCGCCGGGGACCGCCCGGGCGTGCGGTTCGAGTTCTCGCCCGAGACGTTCAACTTCACCGAGCCGGAGTACGCGCTGGAGGTGTGCGACGCGGTCACGGAGCTGTGGGACGCCTCCCCGGACCGCCCGGTCGTGCTGAACCTGCCGGCGACCGTGGAGATCGCGACGCCGAACGTGTACGCCGACCAGATCGAGTTCATGCACCGGAACGTGGCCCGGCGGGACGCGGTGATCCTGTCGGTGCACCCGCACAACGACCGCGGGACGGGCGTGGCGTGCGCGGAGCTGGCGGTGCTGGCCGGCGCGCAGCGGGTCGAGGGCTGCCTGTTCGGCAACGGCGAGCGGACCGGGAACGTCGACCTGGTCACGCTCGCGCTGAACCTGCACGCGCAGGGCGTCGACCCCCGCGTGGACTTCGCCGACATCGACGAGATCCGGCGCACGGTGGAGCACTGCAACCGGCTGCCCGTCCACGAGCGGCACCCGTACGGCGGCGACCTCGTGTACACCGCGTTCTCCGGCACCCACCAGGACGCGATCTCCAAGGGGATGGCGCACCACGCCGCGCGGGCGGCGGAGCTGGGCGTCCCGGCGGAGGAGGCGCCGTGGGAGGTGCCGTACCTGCCGATCGACCCGGCCGACGTGGGGCGCGGCTACGAGGCGGTCATCCGGGTGAACAGCCAGTCGGGCAAGGGCGGCATCGCGTACCTGCTGCGCACCGGGTACGGCCTGGAGCTGCCGCGCCGCCTGCAGATCGAGTTCTCGCGGGTCGTCCAGCAGGCGACGGACGGCAGCGGCGAGGAGATCACCGCCGCCGAGCTGTGGGAGCTGTTCCGCGCCGAGTACGTCGACCGGGCGGGCCCGGTCGCGCTCACCGGATGGCGGACGTCCCACACCGGCCCCGGCCGGCACGACTTCACCGGCGTGCTGCGCGTGGACGGCCGCGAGGAGGAGTACACCGGGTCCGGAAACGGCCCCCTGGCGGCGCTCGCCGACGCGCTGGCGGCCGCGGGCGTGAAGGTGGACGTGCTGCAGTACACCGAGCACGCGACCGAATCAGGCCACGACTCCCCCGCGGTCGCCTACGCCGAGTGCCGCGTCGACGGCGTGGCGAGCTGGGGTGCCGGGCGCGACACGTCCGTCCTCACCGCGTCCGTGCGGGCGGTGCTGTCGGCCGTGAACCGCGCCAAGGCCGGCTAGTCGCGGCGCCGGAGCGGGCGCCGCCAGGACAGGCCCGTCCCGGGGATGCGGAACGTCATCTCGCGGCGCCCGTCGGCCGACCGGCTGTATCGGGCGCCGCGAACCCCGACACTGTGCCCGACGCCCCTCTTCGAGAAGTTGAGGCGGAAAGGCCCCTTGCGTAGCGATTTCCGGTAACTCCAACCCATGATCGGCAGGATGCCCGGCCGGTGGGCCGGAAACGTCCGGCCCCTGTCCGGACGGTCCGGGATCCGCATTAGGGACGGTCCCTCTCGTCCGGCTCCCGGGACGCAAGAGCAATTCGTGCCCAAATCCGGCCGGAGTTCGCCGGAGCGGCGCCCTTTACGCGGCGCCGCTCCGCGAGGAGCCTGTGCCCCCGTAGAGATCATCCGCTCATACGGAGGTGCGGGTTGGCCAGGCGATCCCTGAGACGGACCCGGCGGACGGCGGCGCTCGCCGTGCTCACCGGCGCGGCGGTCGCCGTCGCCGGCGGCGGCGCGACGGCCATGGCCCGGACCGTCCCCAAGATCGTGGTGAAGGACGGCGTCACGCAGCCGGTCTTCTCCTACAAGGACGCGATCCGCGAGCACGTGTACGTGCAGTCGAGCGTCGACAGCGACCGGGACGGCAAGCCGGACCGCATCAATGTCGACATCATCCGGCCCAAGGAGACCGAGCAGGGCCTCAAGGTGCCGGTCATCATGGACGAGAGCCCGTACTACGACAACGTCGGGCGCGGCAACGAGAGCGAGAAGAAGACCTACGACGCCAACGGGAACCCGGTGAAGTTCCCGCTGTTCTACGACAACTACTTCGTCCCGCGCGGCTACGCGTTCCTCGCGGTGGACATGGACGGGACGACCCGCTCGGACGGCTGCCCGGTCAGCGGCGGCCCGTCCGACGTCCTCGGCGGCAAGGCCGTCGTCGACTGGCTCAACGGCCGCGCCAAGGCGTTCAAGGCGGACGGCACCCCGGTCAAGGCGACCTGGACGACCGGCCACACCGGCATGATCGGCAAGTCGTACGACGGGACGCTCGCCAACGGCGTCGCCGCGACGGGCGTGCGGGGGCTCGACACGATCGTCCCGATCTCCGCGATCAGCAGCTGGTACGACTACAGCCGCATGAACGGCGTGAAGTACTGGACGGACGAGCAGCCCGGCCTCGCCGACGTCGTCGACACCGACCCGCCCGAGAAGTGCGCCGCGGTCAACGCCGGTCTCGACGAGGGCGAGGACGACGCGACCGGGAACTACAACGCCTACTGGAAGACGACGAACTACCTGCGCGGGACCGTCACGCACGTCGGCGCCGTGCACGCGAGCATCTTCGCCGTCCACGGCGTCAACGACCTCAACGTCAAGGACAACCAGTTCGCGCAGTGGTGGCAGGCGCTCGCGCAGCGCGGCGTCACCCGGAAGGTGTGGCTGCACCAGCGCGGCCACGTCGACCCGTTCGACATCCGCCGCGACGACTGGGTGAACACGCTGCACAAGTGGTTCGACCACGAGCTGATGAAGATCCCCAACGACGTGCTGAAGCAGCCGCGCGCCGACATCGAGGTGGGCCCGGACCAGTGGATCACCCAGTCGGACTGGCCGGCGAAGGGCGCGCGGACCACCGTCCTGCGGCCCGGCGCGGACGGCTCGCTCGGTGACCGCCGCGCCGCGACGGGCACGACCGCGTCGTTCACCGACGCCGCCGGCCCGCAGGACCTCGGCTACACCGAGGGCGACATGGTCTCGGACCCGACGACCGCGAAGCCGTTCCGGCTCGCGTTCACGTCGGGCCCGCTGCAGCAGACGGGACGGCTGTCCGGCACCCCGGACGTGCGGCTGTCGGTCAAGCTCGACAAGCCGACCTCGAACGTGACCGCGCTCCTCGTCGACTACGGCACCGACACCCGCGTCGACTACCTCGGCGACGGCTCGGGCATCACGACCCTGACCACCGAGGACTGCCACGGCGAGAGCGCACCGGGCGACGACGCCTGTTACAAGCAGACCAAGGTCGCCACGGTCACCTCGGACGTGAACGTGGTCGGGCGCGGCTGGCTGGACGTGCAGAACGCCTCGTCCCTGAGCGACCCGAAGCCGGTCACGCCCGGCAGGTACTACGGCATCCGCTGGCAGACGCTCAGCCAGGAGTACATGCTCAAGAAGGGCCACCGCCTCGCGCTGGTGCTGGCCGGGACCGACGCCGACAACAACACCGAGACGCCGACCGGCGCGACGGTCACGGTCGACCTGTCGGCCAGCTCGATCCGCTTCCCGGTCGTCGCCGGGCAGGACGGGGCGAGCGCGCTGGACATCCCCGCGCCGAAGACCGCCTGGCACGGGCCGTCCAACGTGACCCTGCCGCGCCAGGACCGCACGCTGTACTGATCCGCCCCATCTCCGGACCGGTGAGGCCGCCGCACCCGCACCTCGGGCGCGGCGGCCTCGCCACATCCCGCGCCCGGCGGGTTCAGCGGGGCGCGGCCTCGGCCGGGCGTTCCACGGGCAGGGGCGCCTCCACGCTGAGGACGAAGCCGTCGCCGGTCCGCTCCGCCGTCAGCACCCCGCCCCGCGCCGCGACGCGCTCGCCGAGGCTGGGCAGGCCGATGCCGCCCGGCCCCGCCCGTTCCACCGCGGGGACGGCGGGCGGCCCGTCCACCCCGTCGTTGGTGAGCCGCAGCCGCGCGACGCCGTCGATGACGGCCGCCTCGATCGAGCAGCGGGTGGCGCGGCTGTGCCGCAGGATGTTGGTGACCCCCTCGCGCAGGACGGTCGCGAGGACGGTGTCGAGGTCGGCCGGCAGGTCCGCGACGTCCACCGCGTGCGCGACCTCGATGCCCACCGCGGCGAGCGTCGCCCGCGCCTCCCCCGCCTCCGCCGCGACCGACATGTCCCGGTAGCCGCTGGTCACGCCGGTCATGTCGGCGAGCGCCAGGCGGGACATGCCGAGGGCCTCCGCGAGCTGGCGGCGGGCCTCGTTCGGCCTGGCGGCCGTGAGGCGGGCGGCCACCTCGTTCTTCACCACGACCGTGGACAGGCTGTATCCGAGCAGGTCGTGCAGGTCCCGGGAGAACCGCAGCCGCTCCTGTGCGACCGCCGCGGCGGCCATCTCCTCGCGCGCGTCCTGCAGCGTCGCGGTGAACCCGGCCATCCGCGCCAGGCCGTACACCAGGGCCGCGCGTTCGGCCGTCCAGACCACGAAGTAGACGGTGCCCCAGTGCGCGGTGCCCCAGATGCCGAACGGGACGTCCTGGCAGACCAGCAGGGCGGCGACCGGCCACCGCAGCCGGCGCCCCAGCAGCACCGCCGCCGCGCCCGGCAGGAACGGCAGGACGGCCCAGGTCGTCGGCCCGTAGAACGGCATCGGCGCGAACGTCAGGACGACCAGCCCGCCGAGGACCCCGTACCGCCGCACGGCGCCCAGCGGACGCCCGTACGCCCGCAGGCACCCGTACACGTACAGCGCGGCGTAGGCGGCGAGCAGCAGCACGAACAGCGCCGACGACCATGCGGAGTGCCCGCCGCGCGCCAGGAACCGCAGCGGATACGGGACGATCATCAGTCCGAGCGTCGCGGCGCCCAGCCCCGCGACCGTCCGGGCCGTGAGGTCCCCGGCGACGGTCCGCGCCCGCGCCGGCTCGGCCGGGCCGTCCAGCCGGGCGAGGTACTCGTGGGCGACCCGGCGGGTCGTGGCGAGGGCCGTGCGGGCCCCGCGCACCCCGTCGTCCAGCAGGTCGCGCGCCTCGTCCGGTCGCTCCCCGATCAGCGTGAGCGCGTGCTCGCCCCGCTCGATCGTCCCGGCCAGCGCGACGCCGATGTTCTCCTGGAGCCGCCGTGTGAACGCCAGCCGCTCCCGGGCGACCCGCGCCGCGGGCAGCGCCCGAAGGGTCTCCTCCAGCGCGGCCACCAGGTCGGCCAGCCGCGCCATGCCGTAGACGGCGACGCCGACGAACGCGGCCTGCCCGACGAGGAAGTACAGGGCCTCGGCGACCGTGGGGCGCTCGGCCAGCGACAGCGGCAGGTCCGCGGCGAGCACCGCGCCGAACCCGGCCCACGCGAGCCGTCCGGGACGGACGAGCAGCAGGACCGCCCCGCACAGGAACCCGACGTTTCCGTACCAGGTCGACGAGTACCAGATCATCGGGACGGACGTGAGGACGGCCTGCGCGGCCAGCGTCCACCGCCAGCCGGCGGGCCTGCCGCCGTCCAGCCGCCGCACGCAGTTGCGCAGGTGCAGCGCGAGCAGCGCGGCGAGCAGCACCAGCGGCACGACACGCCGGGACGGCGGCATGCCGGACGTCATGATCCCGACGAACCCGCCGAAGAAGAACCCGATCGTCACGATCGCGATGACGGCCTGCGCCACCCGCGGGACGACGGCCGCCACACGCTGCATGGCGGAAATCTACCCTTACCTTGGGCAATGTCCGGGTTTGATCGCTATAGGGTGACCCGCTGCCCCGGGTCGAGCAGGTGGAACCCGCCGGCGAACCCGGCGAAGGCCGCCGCCAGGGTGTCGCGCCCCTGCGAGAAGTGCGCCCAGCCCTCGAAGTGCAGCGGGACGACCCGCCGGGCGCCGAGGATCGCGGCGGCCTCGGCCGCCCCGGCGCTGCCCAGCGTCAGCTCGCCGTCCAGCAGCGGCGTGCGGGCGGCCCCGGCGAACAGCAGCGCCACGTCGAACGGCGCGAACCGCGCCGCGATCTCCCGCACCACGTCCAGGGACGCGTTGTCGCCGCTCACGTAGGTGGTGGGCAGCCCGTCGCCGGTCAGCACGAACCCGGTGACCGGGCCGGTCAGGTGCTCGGTGCCGTCCGGACCGTGCAGCGCGGGCACCGCGGTGATCCGCAGGACTCCCCCGCCGGGGCGCGCCAGCTCGGCGTCCTCCCAGGTAGGCAGCGCGCGGACGGTGCCGCCGAGCCGGTCCGCGGCCGCCTGCGTGGACAGCGTCAGCGGCGCCCGCGCCACGTAGGCGCGCCCCCCGTCGTCCAGGTTGTCGGGGTGCTGGTCGTGCGAGAGCAGCACCGCGTCGACCGGCCCGACCTCGTCCGGCCCGGCGACCGCGTCCATCGTCTTGGTCAGCGCCCGGTCGCCGACCGGATGCTCGCCGGCCGCGTCGAACGTCGGGTCGACCAGCAGCCGCAGGCCGCCGGTCTCCAGGACCGCCGTCGGCCCGCCCAGATACCGGACCGTCAGGGACTCGGTCATCGCCCTCACCTCATGATCGTCGTCGGCACGCGTCCGATCATGAAAGCCGGCGGGCGCGCCGGGAATTCCCGGGTCAGGACCGGTTCCCGGTGTCCTTGCTGGGCTGCACCCGCTTCGGCTCGCCCGGCATCTTCGGGGTGCCGTTGCCGTGAACGCTGTGCTCACCAGGGAAGACGCAGGTGACTTGCGAGCGACACGAAGCGGGTTATCTGGCGGGTTTGGCTCTACCGCGGAAGCGGCCCCATCCGGTGCTACCAACACCGGACGGGGCCTAGGAGCAACGCCTACACAGGAGGCGCGCCCCATGGGCACACATCGTTTCATGTCCGCCTGCCGGCTGCAGATCACGATCTGCGCGACCGAGGACCGGAGCGCCACGGACGGGAAGTCGTCGACGTGGCCGAACGGCGAGCCGAAGTCCGTCAGGGACGCGGCCGACCGCAAGGGCGGTAAGTGATGAACCGCCCGGAGCTGCACGACGAGACCGTGAAGTTGATCCTCGCGGTCCTCGAGGGAATCGCGATCCCGTACGCGTCGACCGTCGCGCACGACGAGACCCGCACCCGCGTTCTGCACGACCGGCTCATCCACGTCCAGGTGATGCTTGAGAGCCTGCTCGGGTCGGCGTGCCCGAACGTCGACGACGCCGTTTCGCACCTCAACGAGAAGCTCGCCGAGCACCCGCCGGTCGGTTACATCTCGCAGAAGCAGGCGCACCGGCGCATCAAGGCGGGCGCCACGTGGTCGGAAGCCGTCTCCCTCGACTACCGGGACCAGGAGGGCGACCGATGACCGCCGTCATGCCGGAGCGGCCGGCGGCCCCGACGCTGCAGGAGCGGATCAATGCCGCGCTCGAGCCGTTCTTCCGTGAGGCCGCGTTCCACGCGAAGTTCAGCGACAAGCTGTGGAACGCGCTGGTGTCGCCCCAGGAGACGACCACCGACCTGACCATCCGCGGCGTCCCCGTGACGCTCACCGCGGCGCCCGGACCGATGGACCGGGAGTGCATGGTCCGGACGAAGGACCGGCTGTACTCGCTCCGTCTGTGGGCGGGCGCCCGCATCCACGTCGATGCCTCCGGCCGTGTCGACGTCGACCCCCAGTTGGAAGGTGCCGCATGAACCGCACGACGACGATCGCTCACCGCGCGTCGGTGGCTCTCATGGGGCTCGGGGTCCTGGTCGCGACGCTGGACGGTTTTCTCCAGTCGTACGCGGGCCTGCGGCACTGGGCCCGGGAGCAGCACCTCCACGGCTGGAAGGAGAACACCTTCCCCTTGCTGGTCGACCTGTTCGTGCTCGTCGGCGAGATCGGGCTGCTGGTCCTGTCGCTGGAAGGGTTCCGCCTGACCCGCAAGGGCCTGGCATGGCTGGACATGGCGCTCCCGTTCGGTCTCGCGGCCGGCGGGTGGGGCGTGTCCCTGGCGTTCAACGTCGGCGCGGTTCACGGGACCAGCGAGCAGATCACGGCGGCGGTCGCACCCGTCGCGAGCATGCTGGGCCTGCTCGTCCTGCTGCGGACGGTGCACCGGCTCATCCTGCGCACCGAGCAGGACCAGGCGCGCGTGCGGGCATCGGTCGGCGCTCCCGTCGACGACGAGGGCGCAGCGAACGGCTACGCGCTGTGGGAGACGCTCGAGGACGCTCCCGCGCTGGACGGCGGCCCGGTCGTGACGCCGGACCCGCTCGAGGACTGGTACGACGAACCGGCGAAGTGGGAGCGGTGGCCGCTGCCGGAGCTCCCCGCCGGCGACGACCAGGCCCACGACGACGGCGACCAGGACGAGCCGGAGAGCGACGACGAGCCGCCCGTACCCGACGTACCCGCCGATGTACTCGCGCGGGCGCGTCAGGAGTTCTCCGAGCACCTGCAGAGCGGGCGCGTCCCGGGTGTGCGGCCGATCCGTGAGGCCCTGGGCTGCGGTCAGGCCCGCGCCCAGCAGGTACGGGACTACCTCGCCGTACTCGTCACCCAGTAACCCCCGTGACCAGGCCCCGGGCCAGCTTTGGACGGCCCGGACCCGGGGCCTGGTCCTCCCTCACACAGGAGGAACAACCATCATGTCTCAGCGCAGGGGTACCCGGCGAGGTACCCGTACCCGGCGGACGCGCAGGCGCGCGACCGTGCTGGATCTGCTCATGGTCGCGGGCATCGTCGGCGGCGGGGTGTACCTGCTGCTGACGTACCTGCTCGCCGTGCCCGTACCCGTCGCGACGGGCGCCGGGCTGATCGGCGCCGGCTTCTACGTCGGGACCACCGTGCGGACGCCGCGGTTCCGGTCCCCGATCACCTGGAGGCGGGGCCGGTGACGATCTCGACGACTCCCCGCCCGATCCGCCGTGACCCGTCGCTGTGGCGGCGCCTGGTCGCCGTGCTGCGCGGCCTGGTCGGCGTCCTGGTCGCGGTCCTGCGGGTCACCGTGGCGGCGCCGGCGGCGCTGCTGTCCGCGCTGTTCGGCACCCCGCCCGGGTGGCTGCGCAGGTTCGGCCGCCGCATCGCCGACCGGTACCGGCTCGGCTACTACGACGCCGAGGACGTGACCGTCGTCGACGCCAAGGACGCGCCCGTCATCGACCCCGAGGAGGCCCGGTGAGCAAGGACCGGATCCCCGAGCTCGCGAACATCCCGTTCACGGGTTCCAAGTCCATCACCGAGTACTCGCAGGCGGGCCGGTCGATCTGCCGGGACCTGACCATCGAGTTCGAGCTCGCGTCCGAGGAGGTGTACGCGGCGCTGGTCGGGTCGCAGAAGGGGAACCCGCTGCTGTTCGGGGTGGACGTGCGGCTCCGGGCGCGGCGGGTGAAGAAGCGTCTGCAGCGGGCCGGGGAGCACACCAAGGCCGCGGGCGCGGAGATGGTCCGGTTCCACGCGCAGTTCCGCAAGGAGTTCGCGGACGTGCTGAATCCGCCGCGCAAGCCGACCCGTAACTTCGACTTCAAGGACGACTGACCATGTCGACGAAGCAGATCGCGCTCACCGAGGAATCGTCGTGGGAGCGGGTGAAGGCCGCGCAGGCGTCCAAGCTGATGACGCTGGCTCCGCCGTGGCTGCTGTGGCCGCTGATCGCCGGAGTCGGGACGGCGCTGCACGCGCTGTTCGGGCGCGGCTCGGCGGTGGCCTGGTCGGCGATCGGGCTCACGCTCGGGTCGGTGTTGCTGACCGGCGTGACGTGGCTGGTCGCGCACGAGCGCGGGTTCCTGGGGCGCGGGTCGGCGACCGCGACCACTGCGGCGGTGTCGATGTGGGTCACGGCGTGCTCGGTCGCCGGGTTCACTCAGCCGGTGATCCTGTGGTTCTGGGTCGCCGGCGGGCTCGTCACGGCCGCGGCGTGGAACATCCGCACGGTGATCCGCTCGAGGCAGGGCGCCCAGGGTGTCAATGACGCGCTGGCGTTCCTGTTCGATGCCAACAAGGACAAGGCCAACCTCGACGGCGCCCGCATGGCGACGGTGAAGGCCGGCGACCGCAAGATCGAGGCGGCGATGGCGCTGCCCGCCGGTGAGAAGGTCGTCGCCGACATCCAGAAGAAGACCGAGCACATCGAGGGCGCGATGGGCCTGCCTCCGGGCACGATGACGGTCGCGCCGAACATGGACCGGGCGGACCTCGCGCACGTCACGCTCTCGGACCCGCGGCTCATGCGGGAGCCGATCGGGTGGCCGGGTCCGTCCCGGCCGGGCGGGTCGATCGCCGAGCCGCTGCGGCCGGCGGTGTGGCAGGACGGCGAGGACGTCGAGCACATCCTCATCGGGCACCACCTGCAGGCGATGGGCAAGACCGGCGCCGGCAAGTCGATCGGCGCGGCGTGGAACTACATCGCGGAGATCGTCACCCGCCATGACGCCGCGGTGTTCGCAGCCGACATCACCAAGGGAGAGCAGAGCTTGGGGCCGCTGCGTCCCGCGCTGCACCGGTTCGAGACGACCAAGGGCGGGGTGCGGTCGCTGATCAACGACATGCACGCCCAGCTCAAGCCGCGTACCGACTGGCTGTCGGCGCGGGGGTTCGCCAACTGGGAGCCGGGCTGCGGCCTGACCTACCAGATCGGATGGTTCGAGGAGGTCCCGGACATCTTCGATGCCCTGGGCGACAAGGGGACCGAGACGTTCCTCAAGCTGCTTAAGGCGATCCGGTCCGCCGGCGGGTCCATCATCCTGTCCCTGCAGCGCTCCGACTGGAGCCAGATGCCGACGGTTGCGAGAGGGCAGTTGGCGCACCTCACGTTCGGGGTCGCCAACTCCCAGGACGCGGCGTTCGGGCTGTCGGAGGCTCAGGACGACGCAGGCGCCCGCCCGGAGCTGTGGGGGTCCTCTCAGCCCGGCATGGCCTACCTGGACGCTCCCAGCATCGACAGGGCCCGTATCGCGATGCCGCTGCGCACGTTCGCATGGTTGAAGCCGGACGGCGTCACGCCCGACACCGACGCGCTCAGGGCGCACGCCGAGCAGTGGCCGGCGGCGGCCAAGACCATCGACGAGTTCACCGCGGCCATCGCGTCGTCGCGGGTATCACCTCCCACTGTGAAGGACAGCGACGACGACCCCGACGACATCGACCGCGACGACTGGACGCCGACCGTCGACACCGAGGACCCCGACCCGGAGGTGACCGGCGACATCGACGACCCGATCACCGACGACCCCGAGGACCAGGAATTCACGTTCTCGCGGCCCGCCGAGCGGCTCAGCGCGGCGGAGCTGCGGACGGCGGTACTGAGCCAGTGCTCGACGTGGCTCGACGAGGGACGCGAGGACTTCGCCACCAAGGACCTCGCGCCGGTCTGGACGGCGGCCGGCGCGTCCCGTCAGACGGTGCAGCGGCTTCTGCGCAAGCTCCGCGAGGAGGGCGTGCTCGGATACGACGACGAGGCGCAGCGGCACACCCTGTTGCGGCGCCCGGCGCCCATACCCGCCTAGCGCGCACGGCTGCGCGTGGGCTCCGCGCGCACCCATGTTGATCATGCTGCAACACGGGTGCCCACGCGGGTGCAACACGGGGGTGCACGCCCTGGTGCAACACAGGGTGCGCACCCCCGTTGACCTGTATATCCCTCCCCCAGCCCCCGCCCGGGTGCAACACCACCCAAACGGGATCCACCCCATGCCACCCGGGGACCGTCAATCGACGTGTGGCGCCTCGCCGCTCAACCCGTGGTCGATACGGCGCCGCAACGCCGGATGGATCTCGTACTCGCCGAGCTCGTCCGGGTCGACCCACCGCACCGCGGACGCCTCATCGGTCGTCGTCAGCTCCCCGCCGATCGGGCGGGCGTGAAGACACACGTTCACCGGCTGCCGGACCTCATCGACCCGCCCACCCTTGATGTACTCGATGACGTGATCAGGTGTGGTGAACACACCGACCAGGCCCGTGACCTCAATGACGATCCCGGTCTCTTCCTGGCACTCCCGGATCCCGCACTCGGTGATCGTCTCGCCCTTCTTCAACCCGCCGGTCGGGATCGTCCACAGCCCGTTATCGGGACGCTGCAGCATCAGCACCCGCCCGGCGCCGTCGCGGACGAGCACCGACGCGGACGGCTTGCGGCTGGTCGGCTCCGGCGCGTCCGGGTCCTGCCAGTGGTCGACGCGCTTGGTTCGCTTGCTCACCGGTCCTCGCCTCCGTCCAGCGGCCTCGCCGACGCCCACACCCGCTCGAACGACTCCAGGTAGGTACCGAAGTACGCGCCATCCACACGGCGGATATGCATCGTCGGGGTGTACGCAGCGAGGATCCCGTAGACGTGGCTGTTGACGATGGCCTCGTCATCGAACCGGTAGATCGAGTTGTAGAGCGGGGTGTCATGGAGCCGGATCTCCGCGACCCCGGCAAGGGGCCGGTAGTACGACAGGACCGCGGCGACCCGCCCGGCGACGCCCCCGCCGATCTGCTTCTCACCGTCCCGCGCCCTGAGTTGTTCCCCCTCCGGGTCGCCGAGCAGAAGCCGCACCCGGGCGCCGGCGGCGGCACGCTCACGAAGCAGCGGGATCCAGTCGGGATGCTCCTCCGTCAGGAACAGGCCCGCGTACGCGAGGTAGTCCACGTTCCGTTCAGCCTGGCGAAGCAGCTCCGTCCACAGATGCTTCGGGACGTCCTGACGGCGCGGCCACGTCGACACCAGCTCCGCACCCGTCAGCGACGCCTTGTCGACGGCGTTCGGCCACAGGTACGACTCATCCTCTTGGAGGATCGCCGACACCCGGTAGCGGGTCCGCGGGTACGGGACGACCTCGCCGCGGATCCACCGCTCAACGCTCTTGACGCTCACCTCGGCCGCGCCGGCGAGGCTCTCCATGTCCAGTCCTCGCCGCAGCATCGCGCGCCGGAGTCGCTCGTTCATCTGGCGATACTGACACCAGCGGACATCTGGCGGCATACCCGTGGCCGCAAGATGTCGGTAGATGTCTTGCGGTGTCATCGCCCTGGGTGTGGCTCGCAAAGCAGTGTGTGACCCATGGCACAGACCATGCCGACCGGCGACGCTGAGGGGATCCGGGCGCAGCTCCGGGAGGAGTTCCCCGAGTGGTCGTTCATCATCTCCACGAAGAACCGGTGGTGGGCGTCCCACACCGTCACCAGTGAGACGCTCGGCCGCGACGCGCTCGAGGCGGACTCTCCGGAGGAGCTCCGGGAGCTGCTCCTCGCCAAGACCAGGCGGGGCGGCGCACGATGAGCGGGGGGAGGGTCAGCGGCGGTCCCGGCGTGCCAGGCCCCGCGGTCGCTGACCCAAACTCCCGCCTGATCGACGTGGAAGGCGGCGCCGGCGTCTACACCGGCAGCGTCCGCGGCACCGGCGAGATCATCGCCGTCGTCTACCAGACCGGCCAGCCCGGATGGTGGCGCGGCATCGTCCGCAAGAACCGCGTGAGGGAGCTCTACCTCCCCACGCTCACCGACCCAACCGCGGTGGTGGAACGGTTCCTCACCTGAGACAGCCGCGACCCCTGGGGCGGTCTGAACCCCCGAGCCCCAGGGGTCGCGGTGCCAGACCCCCGGACCAGCGGCCCAGGTTCGGGGGTCGCTTCATGGAAGGGGTACACGCTGTCGTGTACCCCTTGGCGGGCCTGGCGAGGTATCCCCACACCCCGCCAGCTTGAGCCCGGCGAGGTGTCGGTGCGGCCCCTCCGTACGGGTCTGGGGGATCGTCAGTCGACACCGCAAGCGGCGTACCACTCGTCCAGCGGAGTGCGCGCCCCAGTGTCCGCCAGCCGCTCGAGAGGCGGCGGTGCCGGGAAGCCGAGCAACCGGGCGAGCTCCTGCAGCCGCTCATACGACCGGGCCGCGCCGCGGTCCCCTAGCCGGTGCTGCCACCCAGCAACCGGCGCCGTCATGACGAGCTCGTCAACCAGCGCACCGCGGTCCGCTGTCTCGCCCCTACGCCGCATCCCGCCCCCTGCACAACTCGTCCATCTCCCTCGCCGACAGCCCACGCTCCGCAGCCCACGCCCGTTTCGCAGCGCAGTACCGGCCCCACAGCCGCCCGCCGAGCACCGCCCACTCCTCACCCGGCAGGACGTCACCAGGACGCAGCCAATCGGCCGTTCGGAACCGTCTCAACGGCTCTGGAGGCCGCTTTCCGGCGTCTTCCGGGGCGTTCCGGCGCCTCATGACACCGGCCTCATCCGGTACGGGCCGCGGACACCGACACGGCGCTGTGGGCGACGGGGCCGCGCGGTCTGCTGCTCGTCTCCCTCCTCGCCGGCCGGGAGCCGCAACGCAGCCGACAGCCGCGCCAAAGCGATGCGGGTCTGCCTCGCCTCCACCGCAGCCGGATGCACACGGCGCCCGCCACCTGCGGTTTCAACCATCAGCCCGTCCTTGCGGACCTGCGCGTCAAGGTCGTCCAACAGGTCGACCGTCCGGACCATCTCCCGCAGCAGAGCGAGCTCATGCTCCTCGAGCTCGTACTCGCCGAGCACCTCAGACCACAGCCGCCGGCCGGACGAACCGGTCCCGGACGGTGCCCGCGGCACCTTCCCATCAGCCATGACCGGCACCTCCGTTCGTTTCAGGGTCCAGCGAGGGGCGGGCGTAATACCCTGCCGGGCTCGTCTTTGGAACGGCGCGGGGGTTGGCCCCAGGTGGGTTAGAGGAGCCCCGGGTGCTGCTCTGGTGGCCGCTTGCGGGGTCGGCGCTTGGCGTTGCGGGCTGCGGCTCCCTGCTGTGCTGTGCGGCGCCTGTGGTGCGTTCTGCAGAGGGCTCTGAGGTTGGGTAGGGAGTGGTCGGTGGGGTCGCCGATGTGGTCGCACTCGAGGTCGTTGGGGTTGCCGCAGACGTCGCCGGCGGCGCTGATCGGCCACTGGCAGACGCGGTCGCGGTTGAGTACGGCCTCGACTCTGGCGGGCCAGTCGACGGGTCGTGGTGCGCTGCGCCACTGGCCTGCGGCCTCGACGCGGTCGCGTGGGTTGTCTTGGATGCGTCGTCCCATGCCATGCCCTCCGAGGTGGCGGTGATGGGGCCGACCGTGCACCTGGTGGTGAGCGGTCCGACCGACCATGCGGTGTACGGTGCGCCGGCGGTGATGGTCACGGCTGCTCCTGCTGCTTGGCTTGAAGTGCCTCGAACTCTGCGCGCCACATGCCGTGGTCGTTGGCCCATCGGTCCTGTGCCATGCGCTGCAACTCCCGGGCCCTGAGTCCGCGGTAGGTGACGCTGTCCTCGACCAGGTGGAGCCAGTCCTCATCGCGGTAGACGAGTAGGTGAGGTGGGATCGCAGGCTCGGTCACGTCGTCTCCGCTGGCTGGTCGAACGACTCGGCGGGTACGTCGATGTCGGCAGGCTGGTAGCGGTCCCACCACGACGTGATGGCTTCCTGAGTCCAGCCCGGTCGGCTGTCCGCGGCGGCGCGTGCGAGTGCTTCCTCCGCAGGGGTGGCCAGCACCACGACCCGCGCGCCGAGACGCTCGGCGACCGCGGCCCGCTTGTCCGGCTCGGCGAGTGACCGGATCACCCATGTGCGGCGCGGCATCGCGGCGGCCCGGTCCTCCAGCGCGCGGCGTACGTCCTTGGCCATGGCGCGGACGTGGCGCGGGTGGTCGTGGTGGGAGTGGGAGCCGAGCGTCCGACAGATCTGGTCGAAGTCGAGTATCTGATCACCGGGCCGCGCGTGCTGCTTGACCCACGTCGACTTCCCGGCGGCCGGTGGGCCGCACACGAGGATCACGTCACCGGGCATCGCTGCCCCCTGCTGTGGTGGGGACGGCCGGGCCCCGTGGCCCTGAGAGCCGGCCGTCCCCACGCCTGGTGACCGCGACACGGTGAGGGGAAAGGAGGTCGAAACCCTCGCCGTGTCCGCCTCCTCTCGGGGGCCTAATCCGAGCGGTCATGCCCCGTAGGTGCCGTTCTGCGCTTCGCGGGTCATCTCGGCGAACGCCTGATTCGCCGTCTGCTGCGTCTGCGTCCCGCCACCGGGGTTCAGGTGGGAGACGTCCGCGCCGTCCGGCGGAGCGGCGGCCGTGACCCGCTGGACGTCGGCGGGGCTCATGCCCTCCATCTCCGGCGGCCGGTGCACGCCGGTCTCGATCGCCTCCATGGTGCGGCGCTCGCGGGTGTCGACGTTCTGTAGGTGGACGAGCTCGTCGACCACGGGCTTGAGGTCAGGGCGGGCCTGGTCGACGTAGGCGCGGACGACTTCGCCCCAGCCGGATCCGAGCATCCGGTCGCCGGCGCGCTGCCACCCGGCGTCGAACAGTGCGCGCTGCAGGATGTGGTCGCCGTGGCGGATCGCCTGCCCCATCATGATCTGGGCTTCCGCTCCGGTCTTGATGTCCCGGACCCGGTCGGCTGCGTCCCGCATGGACAGCGACGCACCCACCGAATCGGGGTAGTCGGCGGACAGGTCGAACAGCTTGCGCTCGAGCTCGGCGCGCCGTCCGCTGTAGGTCTGCTGCGCAGCCTGCTTGATGGCCTCAATGTCGTTGAGGGCCTGCTGGCGGGCGACCGCCATCGCCTGCCGCTTGCCTTCCGCGGACAGGGTGATGTCGGAGCGGATCAGCTTGATGCGCCGGTTGTAGGCGTCCTGCCGGCGCCGGATCTTGTTCATGGAGTCTTCGTCGATCGGCACGCCGGCGCCCTCCTGCTCAGGCGGCCCGGTTGCGGTACTCCACGTACGCCGCGGCGGTGATCCGCCATTCGCGGGAGCCCGGCCGTTTCACGGCTTTGAGGCGCCCGGTCCGGCATGCCTGCCGGACGGCTTTCGGAGTGACTCCGAGCCGGGCCGCTACCTCGCTCGGTGTCATCTCCAACGATCCCGGATCACCGTCCTGACCGGCGAATACAGGTGCGTCGGCGCACCCGTACTCCTCCACCAGGTAGTGGATGATGAGTAGGTCCCGGTGGATCGCGGGCCGGTTGCGGTACTGGCGGCGGAGCCGGCGGAGAATCGTGAACGTCTCCGCGCTGATCCCTGGGGCGTCGGTCACTTGTCGCCCTCCCCCAGCAGTGCGAGGAACTCTCGGTAAGTGAGGGCGCGGGTCTGATCCTGCAGGGCGTTCGCGATCGTCTCGACCGCCCGTAGGCGGGTGCTCACGGCGAGAACCTTGTCGACGGCAAGGACCGTCTCCCAGAGGTCTATGCCGGGGGTTCGCTCAACGATGTCGGCAGCCTTGAGCAGGTCCCGGCATCCCGTGCTGGTGAGGACGTCCACGACGGGCCGCCCCTCAATCGCCGATTGCACGACCGGGCCAGCCATCAGGACATACACCATGGCTAGTCGGCCGGGCGTGCGGACGCCGTACACGTGGCCGTTCGTGCCAGCCTTCTTCCCCCGTGGCCGCAGGGTGATGTAGCGGAAGTGACCGCGGACCATGTGGCACATGACGGCGTGTCCGGCCTCATGCCATGCGGTTGCCATGCGGCTCATGTGGAGGACTCCGGGGGCTCGGCGACCCATGGGTGGACCTCATAGCGTGGTGAAGGCTTACGGCCGCGGCGGCCGGAGGTGTCCGGCGGCGGGAGCATGGCTATCCAGCCGTGCTCCTCCAGGTCCTCAAGAACCGACCACATGGCGTCCATGTCTTCGGCCCACTTGCGGCCCTTGAGCGCCTGCCAGACCTCCCGCGCGGTGAAGTCCGCGCCCGGCTTGCTGCGCTGACGGAGCCACGCTAGGACGTCCTGCAGCGGCTTGAGACGTCCGGCGTGGTTCTGGCCCATCAGGTCGAACACGGCCCGTGCGTGCGCGATGAAGTACGGCGCCATCGCCAGCACATCGGCGATGCGTTCCGCGGTGATCTCGCGGGCGAGCGGCTCCTCATAGAGCGTCAAGCACGCGGCGAGGCGGATGAGCTGCCCGCGGAACTTGCCCGCCCAGTCGGCGATGTCGTGGAGGTCCCCGCCCGGCATCCTGCGCTTGGCGAAGTCGTCGTAGTACTGGCCGAACATCTGCAGCGCTTCCGGCGTCAGCGTGAGCGCGTGCGGCTCATGGTCGGGGTAAACCGAGGTGATCAGCCTTCGGATCCGCCGGTCGTACTCGTTGCAGACCTCGATGGGGATGTCAGGTGCGCTGAACGAGTCGACGCCGCAGGCTGCGGGCAGGGCGTACAGATACCGGCCCAAGAGACCGTTCTCGCGGAACTCGGGGTTCTTCTTCTCGATGCCGGCGAGGACCCCGGGTTGCACGATGAGCCCCACGGACAGGAACGTCGTGGGCATGTGCGCCGCGGGGCGGCCCGTCCGGTCGATGGTGTACGGGCCGCCGCTGAACGCCTCGAGCAACAGGTCGGTGTTGGCCTTGCCGTTGTTGCCGTACAAACCCGCCGCGACCTTGAGGAGCCCGCCCTCGGAGGCGAGAAGACCGATGCGGCCGCCCTGCTCGTACATCACCTTGGCGATGGCCTCAAGGGTCGCGTCACGGATCAGCAGCCGGGGAAGGTGGGGCGCCTCCCCCAGTTCCAGAAGCTTGTCTCGGGCGGCTTCCGCATCCGCGATGGCGTTGTCCGGCTTGTCACCGGCGGCCTTCTGCTCAGCCTTCGCCATACGCGCCTGGGTGATGCGGATCTCCTGAGCCTTCTTCTCCACCTCCGGCCGGGCCGCCTCCATGAGATGGCCCTCGACGTCGCGGAGCGTCTCCGCGGCGAGGTTCAGCGCCGGCGTCTTCTTCTCGGAGGAGTCAGCTAGGGCAGCCATGTACAGCGCCAACGACTCCGACCAACTCGGCTTCACCCGCACGTACCGGCGCCCGCCCGTGCACATGGAGATGGTGGCGAGGCACGCGAACGCAATGAGATCCGGCGGAGTCTGCAGGGCAGCAGCGCCCGCCTCCACGAACGGCGCCAGCTTGCCGAGCCGCTCCACGGGAAACGCGGGGAGCGGCGCGACCTCGACGGGGATCGGATCGTCCCACTCCTCAGAACGCGTCCCAGAAATCCCAGAATTAGCCGCAGCGGCGCCCTCCTGGCTGTCACTGGCCATTCTGGGATTTGTGGGATGCGTTTCGGCGGGGACCAGGTCCGCGACCGCATGACCGGCGTTGATGTGGTCGGTAGCGTCCTTGCCTTCCGCAGCCTCGACGACCCGGACGGTCCGGGCGACGTGGGCGAGGGCTGCAGACACCTTCGCAGCGTGCTGGCGTCCCTGGTCGTCGCGGTCCTGGACGATGGTGACGTCCGCGCCCTTGAAGAAGTCGCTGTACTCCGCACGCCACCCGCCGCCCACGCCACCCGGGTTGCACGTGGCGGTGACGCCGTGGCGGGCGAGGGTGTCGGCGTCCTTCTCGCCCTCGACGATGAACACCGGGTTCCCGGCCGCGACGGCCGCGACGAGTTCGGGGAGCCGGTACGGCACCCGGCGGGTGTCGCCGAGCTTCCACCGCCACCCGTGCTTCGCGGTCGCGTCGGGGATGCGCACCGGGAACTGCTTCCCGGCCGTGCGGAGCACCTGGTACAGCAGTACGCCGTGCTCGTCGACGTAGTCATAGACGGTGGTCGCGGGCCCGTGGGGCGTCCACTCGCCGGCGCCCTGGTCGTCTTCACGCGGGTGGCACAGGTCAGGCCACGTGAACCCGAGAGCGGCGATGACATCGTTCGGGTGGCAACCGGCCTTGCAGTCCAGAAGGACGGGTTGCCGGTCCCCGATCCGGATGGACAGGGACGGGTTGCGGTCGTCGTGCGCGGGGCACTGCGCCGACCAGTAGCCGCCGCGGGGCAGGACGGTGAAGTCCTGCGCCTGCAGCGCATCGAGGAGCCGGTCAACCGGCCGGTCGCTCACGCGGCACCCTCCGGCGGCTCGGAGTTCCCGCCAAAGATCGGGAACAGGTGGTAGGTCCGTCCGCAGCACGAACGGACACGCGGCGGCGCCGTCCGGGTGCCGTAGAACTGGTGGGGGCGCTGGCACCTGGGGCAGACCTCGAGGACGACCAGCCAGCGGGTGCGGCGCGCGTCCGGCTGGTATGCGACGACCGGGACCGGCATGTCGGCTACGCTGGTCGTCGTCCTGGTCGAGGACTTCTGTGGGCGGCTCTCCGTGTCGGGCGGGGGGCCGCTTCGCTTTCCGGTGGTCACGATGCCGCCGCCTCCCCCGCTTCGGCTGCAGGCTGCGCCTGGGCGGCGCGTTTGCGGCGCGCGACGGCCGACTTGAAGGCGAGCCTGGCGAAGTAGGCGCGGCGGGCGTTCGCGGCCCGCTTCTCGCGCTCGGCGGGGTCGAGCGTGTTGTCGGGGTCAACCT
Organism: Actinomadura sp. RB99; assembly: GCF_014706005.1. NCBI lineage: Bacteria > Bacillati > Actinomycetota > Actinomycetes > Streptosporangiales > Thermomonosporaceae > Actinomadura > Actinomadura sp. RB99. The sequence goes on from NZ_JABMCA010000018.1 coordinate 59,685, forward strand.
CGCGGTAGAACCGCAACTCGAACGCAGCCCGGCCGGCGGCCGTCTCCTCGCTGCGGTCGCCGGTCTTCGCCCACTTGCTGTGGGCCGCCATGGTGGCGCGGAGCGAGCGTTCTTCTGGCGTCAGGGCCATGGGGGGACCTCTCCCATATGGCCCAGCGCAACGCGGGGATCATGTCAGCATGGCGCTCGGGCGCGGCGCGCCCTCCTACTCACCTGGCTTGTTTGCAACCTGGCGAGCCCTGCCCGTAATCTGACAGCGCTGGGTACCCACACGCGAGTAGGGCCCAGCATGATCCCAGCGCTGAGCTGGGTATTTGGTTGGTTGGGCCCGGTAGAGCGGCTAGTTTGGCGACTACGCTCTGTCGGGCCTGACTTGTTTTCTAGCACCTCCAAACGGGCTACGCAATTCAAGCACAGCGCTCTCAGAGCAAACCATGATCAACTATCCGTATGCGGATATGCATAACGAGAAGAAAAGACTGGCTAGGACTGACTCTAGGAATCAATCAGACGCGATCAGACACGCTCCGACCTGCGTCTTTGATAGGCGGCGAGCCATTCCGAGATTCTCCGAGAATCCGGGGGCGGGGTGCCGCGAACCATCCAGGACGCCCGGCTCAGCCAAGGTTTCCATGCATCCCGCGTGCGACCGCACCGACCGCCCTGTTCGACTACAAGTCGTAGTTGAAAAGGCCCTGCGTCACAGGCGGTCCCCCCTCTTGAGTCGCCGCGCCGCCTTGTGCGCGCGCTCGACGGCGGCTGACGCGCCATAGACGCCGATCATCGTGTCCGAGGACCAGCCCATCAGACGCATGAGGTCGCGTTCCTGTCCGCCCTGGACGAGCCAGTCATGTGCTGCTGTATGGCGGAACCGGTGCGCGTGGAGCCCCTCGACGCCCGCCTGCTCGGCACGGCCGCGGAGCATGTTGTCCACGCCCCACGTGGAATAGGGGCCGCGCTGCCCCAGCCACAGCCCGTCAGCGTCGGCATGCTCATGCCGGCGGCGGAGCCGTAGGTACCGGTCGAGAGAGCGGGCGGTCTTCGCGCCGAACGGGACGACGCGAACCTTGCCGCCCTTCCCGACGACCCGCAGTACCTCTTGGTCGAGGTCGACGTCATCGACGGTTAGTCCGGCGAGCTCGCTGATGCGTAGTCCGCAGTCGAACAGCACACGGAGGATCGCCTCGTCCCGCCGGCCCCGGAACGTCTTGGGGTCGCACGTCTTGAACAGCGCCAGGACGTCCTTGTCGGTCAGGACCGGGACCGGTTTGGGTTGAGGCTTCGGCTGCTCCAGCGTCGCGAACGGGTTGCCCTCGATCTCCTCTTCGGCGATGAGCCATCGCACGAACCGACGCATGGAGCGATACCGCGTCAAGATCGTGTTCTCCGACTGGCCCTCATCGGCGAGGTGCGCGAACCAGTCCGCGAGGTTCTCCTTGGTGAGCGCGTCGACGGTGGCAGGGGTGCCCTTGGAGGCGAGCCACTCAGAGAAGAACCGGACAGCTTGCCCGTAGATCTCGATCGTGCGTGGCGCCTTCTGTGCCGCACGTAGGTCCCGCGCGAACGACGCGAAGAGACCGTCCAGGGGTTCAGTCACGGGGGTAGGTTATCTGGCGAACCTGCGTTATGCTAGTCCCCGTGTGGAGCTACTCCGCAGTGTTTTCCCTGGTAGAGGCGGCTTTCCGGCTCGGTTGAACCCGCTTCGGCTCGCCCGGCATCTTCGGGTAGTTGGGCGGGTACGGCATGTCGCCGAGGCCGTGGTCGCGCTCGTCGCGGTCGGCCAGCTCCAGCAGCCTGTCCAGGGAGAACGCCTCGTCGTCGATCGACGCGTGCAGGTCGCCGACCTTCGCGAACCGCTCCGGCATGGTGGCGATCGTGAAGTCGCGCGGGTCGACGTCGGCCAGCTCGTCCCAGGTCACCGGCGCCGAGACGGGCGCGTGCGGGGCCGGCCGGACGCTGTAGGCCGACGCGATCGTCCGGTCGCGGGCGTTCTGGTTGAAGTCGATGAAGATCTGCTCGCCCCGCTCCTCCTTCCACCACCGGGTGGTGACCTCGTCGGGGACGCGGCGCTCCACCTCGCGGCCGAACGCCAGCGCCGCCCGGCGCACCTCGGTGAACGTCCAGCGCGGCTCGATCCGCACGTAGATGTGCACGCCGCCCTTGCCGGAGGTCTTCACGAACCCCGTCATGCCCAGCTCGGACAGCAGGTCGCGGGCCGGGCCGAGCGCGACCCGCACGGCGTCGGAGAAGTCGGTCCCGGGCTGGGGGTCGAGGTCGATGCGCAGCTCGTCCGGGTGGTCGACGTCGCCGTCGCGGACGGGCCACGGGTGGAACGTCAGCGTGCCGAGGTTCGCCGCCCAGGCGATCACCGCGACCTCGGTCGGCCGTACCTCGTCGGCGAACCGGCCGCTGGGGAAGGCGATCCGGGACGTCCGCACCCAGTCGGGCGCGCCCTTGGGCACGCGCTTCTGGTAGAACGCGTCGGACCTGCCCGCGCCGAAGCCCGCCTGGCCGCGCGCGTAGTCCTCCCGGGTGGCCATCTTCGCGCCCTCGAAGACGCCGGCCGGCCAGCGCTCCAGCGTGGTGGGCCGGTCGCGGGTGGCCCGCAGGATGCCCTCCCCCACGGCGATGTAGTACTCCACGAGCTGCCGCTTGGTGTAGCCGTGCTCGGGGAAGTAGACCTTGTCGGGATTGGTCACCTTGACGAGCCGATCCCCTACCGGGATCTCGATGAAGGGCGAGGCCATGACTGCACGTTAACCCAGGGATACGACAGTCTCCGGGAGCGGCCTCTCCGGGTACCTTCGAAGCATGGAGAAGATCCGCAAGAGCGAGGAAGAGTGGCGGGCCCGGCTCAGCCCCGAGGAGTTCCACGTGCTCCGCGAGGCGGGCACCGAGAAGCCCTTCACCGGCGAGTACACCGACACCAAGACCGTCGGCGTCTACCGTTGCCGCGCCTGCGGGACGGAGCTGTTCCGGTCGGAGACCAAGTTCGAGAGCCACTGCGGCTGGCCGTCGTTCTACGCGCCGTCCGACTCCGACGCGGTCACCCTGATCGAGGACCGCTCGCTCGGCATGGTGCGGACCGAGGTGCGCTGCGCCGCCTGCGACTCCCACCTCGGCCACGTGTTCCACGGTGAGGGCTACGCCACCCCGACCGACGACCGGTACTGCATCAACTCGGTGTCGCTCACGCTCGAACCCGCCGAATGACCGCAACCGCGGGCACGCTCCGCGCGTCCTAAGGACGACGACGCGCCCGCGGGAGGCCATCATGGGCGAGCACGGTCCCTACGAGAGCGAGCACGGTCCCTACGAGATCGCGTTCCTGACCGGAGGCGCCGTCCGGGTCGCCCAGACGGCCCTGGTCGCCCTGCACGAGGGGCGGCGCGTCCGCGTGTCCCGGGGGACGCACCGGGTGCAGGCCGTGAACCGGGAGGCGGACGACGCGGTCCAGGCCGCGCTCCTGGCGCTCGTCCCCGGCACGGGCATCCTGCTGGGGGACCTCCTCCAGGGGGCCGCCGCGTCGGAGGAGGTCCGCGCCATCGGGGACGCGCTCAAGGAGGCGGGACTGGTCCGGGGCGGCCTGCGCGGCGCGCTCCGCCCCACCCGAGCCGGCCGGGCGGCGCGGAACCGGGCCGTCGAGGACGTCCCGCCGGACGGCCCGGGACGCTGCGCCGCCCTGGGCCCGGACGGCGTCGAGGACGCCAGGCTCCGCGAGATCCTGCTGACCAGGGACCCGAAGCCGCTGAAACTGGACCAGGGCCGCAGGCAAGGCCACCAGAACCTGGAATCCAGCAACCTCTCGGACAACCAGTACGGCCTCTGACCGGGCCGATACGGGCCCCAGCCGGGCCTAGGGGGTGTCGGGGACCTTGCAGTCGTCGGAGTCGCTCTGCTTGTTGGCGAGGACGACGCTGCCGTTGTCGCTGCTCTTGCCGTGCACGAACACGCGCGGCTCGTCATCGCCGCCGTCCTTGAGGTAGCCGACCGTCCACTCGCAGAGAGAGACGGCGGACTTGGAGTTCTCGTCGTCCTCGCCGAGGTCGGTGTAGACCCGGACGAACGTCCCGCTGCGCCGCACGTCCTTGACATGCTTGACGATCTCGCCGCCCGGGTCCTTGGACCGCAGGTACGGCAGGGCCTCGGAGGAGAGGTCGTCGGGATCGCCGGAGTCGCCGGCCGCGGCGAGGGTCGCTCCGGCGGAGGACGGCGCGGACCGGGCCGTGTGCGCGGCGGCGGCCGCCCTCGGCGCGGTGCCGGAGCCGCCGCCGGTCAGCGCCACCGCGGCGAGCAAGGCCACGACCGCCAGCGACGCGCCGCCCGCGCCCACCGCGACGAGGCGGCGCCGCCTGGACGCCGCCGCGAGCATCCGGTTCCAGCGGGCGGACAGCTCGGACGGCGGCTTGGCGTGCCGCCCGCGGGAGGCACCGGCGGGAGTCTCGTTCACGGGCGGCACTTTACTGGCGTTGCGTCCGGATTCTGGGCGGATCCTGGGATCTATACGTTCCCGTCGGGCAAGATCCCCAATGTTCCGGTTACGGGAGGTTCGCTATGAGTTCGGCCAGGGGCTTGCGGCGGCCGGTGTAGAACGGGATCTCCTCCCGGGTGTGCAGCCGGGCGCGCGCGCCGCGCAGGTGCCGCATGAGGTCGACGATGCGGTGCAGCTCGTCGGCCTCGAACGCGAGCATCCACTCGTAGTCGCCGAGCGCGAACGCCGACACCGTGTTGGCGCGGACGTCGGGGTAGTCGCGCGCCATCTTGCCGTGCTCGGCGAGCATGGCGCGGCGCTCCTCGTCCGGCAGCAGGTACCACTCGTAGGACCGGACGAACGGGTACACGCACACGTACGCGCGCGGCTCCTCGTCGGCCAGGAACGCCGGGATGTGGCTCTTGTTGAACTCCGCGGGGCGGTGCAGCGCCATCTGCGACCACACCGGCTCGCTGGCGCGGCCGACGGCGGTGCGGCGGAACCGCGTGTAGACCTCCTGGAGGTCGTCGGAGCTGGGCGCGTGCCACCAGAACATGTAGTCGGCGTCCGCGCGCAGGCCCGCCACGTCGTAGGAGCCGCGGGTGGTGACGTCCTTCTCGGCCATCTGGTCGAGCAGGTCCCGCACCTCGGCGGCGTCCTGCTCGCCGAGCGTGCCGGTGTCGCGCACCCGGAACACCGACCACATGGTGTAGCGGATGACGTTATTGAGTTCGCGCGCCTTCGGCCTGGCCGCCGGCTCCGTCCCTGACATCGTTCGTTCCTCCTCGACTGCGCAGATGGTCCAGCACCCGGTCGGCCGCCGCGTTCGCCGAGGCGATGCAGGCGGGGATCCCCAGGCCGTCGTAGGCGGCGCCCGCGACGGCGAGCCCCGGTTGGCGGGCGACCGCGGCGCGGACCCCGGCCACGCGGTCGGCGTGGCCCACGTTGTACTGCGGCAGGCCGCCGCCCCAGCGGGTCACCCGGCTGTCGACGGGCAGCTCGGTGACGCCGGAGGTGGCGGCCAGTTCCGCCATCGCGGCGGCCTTCAGCTCCTCGTCGGGCCTCTGGAGCACGTGCTCCTCGCCGAACCGCCCGATGGAGCACCGGACGGCGATGAGGCCCGGGTCGCGGTCGCGCAGATGCGGCCATTTTACCGAGCTGAAGGTGACGGCCTTGACGCCCCGGCCGCCCGCCTCGGTGTCGCTCTCCACGCCGGGGACGAGGTATCCGCTGCCGTCCAGGGGCTTGGGGAACGCGGTGGCCTGGTAGGCGAGGGTGACGATCGCCATGCTCGCGGACTCGATGCCCGCCAGCGCGCGCCCGGCGGCAGGCACCTCGTCGGCCAGCAGCCGGGACGCGGGCGCCGCGGGCACCGCGATCACGACGGCGTCGGCGTCGAGGAGTTCGGGGTCGCGGGCCGAGCCGACGGTGAGCCGCCAGCCGGCGGGACGGCGCCGCAGCTCGCGGACGGTGGCGTTCACGCGGACCGTCCCGCCGGCCGCCTCGACGTCGGCGGCGATCAGCGACGGCAGCGAGCCGAGCCCGCCGGTCAGGGTGGCGAACACCGGACCGGCGTCCTTCGGCGCGGTCTCCCGGATGCCCTGGACGGCGTTGATCAGCGAGCGGTGGGCGCGCGCGGCGGCGGCCACGGCGGGCAGCGTGGAGTCGAACGACAGCAGCTCGGCGCGTCCCGCGTAGACGCCGCCGAGCAGCGGCTCGACGAGCCGGTCGACGACCTCGCGGCCCATCCGGGCGCCGATGTAGTCGGCCACCGAGACGTCGTCGCCGCGCTGGGTCTCGGGCATCACCAGGTCGAGCGGGACGCGGGCCAGCCCGGCCGGGGACAGCACCTGCGAGGCGGCGAGCGCCTTCATGTCGGACGGGACGCCCATCACCTGCCCGGACGGGATGGGGCGGAGCGCGCCGCGGCTGAGGATCGCCGAGGAGGTCGTGCCGGGGTTCACCAGGTCGTCGCCGCGGTCGAGGGCGCGGACGAGCGCGAGGCCCTCGGGGCGGCGGGCCAGCATGGACTCGGCGCCCTCGTCCACCGGGATCCCGGCGATGTCGCTGACCCGGAGCTTGCCGCCGATCAGAGGGGAGCCCTCCAGCACGGTCACGCGGACGCCGGCGTGGGCGAGCGCGCGCGCGGCGGTCAGGCCCGCGATGCCGCCGCCGACCACGACGGCGTGGGAGGCGGGTCGAGACGGGGTCATGCGTCCAGCCTTCCAGACGCCCCGCGGAACCGCGCACCGGGGCGCCCGCAGCACGGCCCGGTTTCTATCCGGGAGTGACAAGATCTTCAGACCTTGCCAGTGAATACTGGCAAGCATGAAGATCTGGAGAGTCCCGCTCGCCGCCGCCGCGGCGGTGGTCCTGGCCGCCGGCCTGACCGCCTCCGCGTCCGCCGCGACCCGCGGCGACTTCAAGCCCGTGTCCCTGCCCTTCTTCTGGCCGGAGAACGGCATCACGGACGTCGACGCCGCCTCGCCCGACAGCGTCTGGATCACCGGGTACCAGGGGGCGATCACCCTCCCCGGACCGATCCCCGGGATGGGCACGCAGATTCCCGGCAACCCGGTCGTGCGCCGCTGGCAGAACGGCGACTGGGTGGAGTACGACCTGCTGAACCTGCCGAACCACGCCTCGATCCAGGACGTCGACGCGGTCGCCCCCGAAGACGTGTGGATCAAGGGCGTCAGGTACGGCGACGACAAGACGACGTCCCCCTACCTGGGGCACTTCGGCGGCTCGGCGTTCAACGAGGTGCCGCTGCCTCCGGGAGCCGGCGGCGCCGGGACGCTGCAGGCCGGCGCGTCCGGCGTCTGGTACAGCACCCTGACCGACGTGTACCGCTGGACCGGCGACATCTGGACGGACAAGTGGACGCACGTCACCACCTTCCCGGACATCAGCCTCGACACGGGCTACATCCGGGCCGACGATGACATCTGGCGCCTCGGCACCACCTCCGAGTGGAGCACGACGTTCGTGGCGCAGCACTGGGACGGTCGGTCCTGGAAGAGCGTCCCCATGAACACCGACGGCCTCGGCGTGGGGTTCGGCTTCGCCGACATGGTCGCCCTCTCCCCCACCGACGCCTGGGCCGCCGGCACCGACAACCACACGTCGCCCGCCACGCCCGTCCTGATGCACTGGGACGGAACAGCCTGGTCGAAGGCCGCCGTCCCGGCCGGGCTCAACGGGCTGACCAGGATCATCAAGGGCGTGGACGGGGACCTGTGGGCCCTCGGGCACACGCTCGACGAGCCCGCCAAGCCCGGCCTGCTCCACTACAGCGGCGGGACGTGGTCGCGGGTGCCGACCAGCGCCGTCCCGAACCGGACCAACATCAACGCGACGCAACTCGCGGTCGTCCCCGGCACCGGCGCCCTCTGGACGCTCGGCACCACCACCGTCGGCACCGTCAACACCGGCGTGATGGTCCTCTCCGACCGCTGACGCGCCCCTGGGACGGATGCGCCGGGGCACGGCCGCGCGGGGACGGCCGTGACCCCGGTGTGCCCCCGCCGTGGCCGGATCGCGACGCGGCCGCCGGAACGGTGATCTGCACCACTCCGTCCAAACCTCATGCTGAACGTCAGGAGCGTCAGGCAGGTCCCGTACGCGCTGATCGTCCTTCTGCTGGCCGGGGTGCTGGGCGGGACGCTCGCGGCGTGCGGCGGCAGCGGACCGTCGTCCGATTCGTCGGAGCGGAGCGCGGCGCGCGGCGTCCCCGCCCCGGCGGCCACGCCGGGCGGTGTCGAAGCCCAGCGAAAGGGGGCGTCCGGCACGTCCGGGTCCGGCACGTCCGGGTCCGGCGCGCGCGGGGGCGCGGCGGCGCAGCCGCAGCCGCTGCCGCCGGCGGGCCGCGCCGTCGTCTACACCGCGACGATGCGGATCCGGGCCAAGGACGTGGACGCGTCCGCGACCAGGGCCAAGCAGCTGGTGAGCGCGGCGGGCGGGTACGTCGAGCACGAGTCCGGGTCGAGCGACCCGCCCGGCTCGACGATCACGCTGAAGATCCCGTCCGACCGGTACGCCGGCGTGCTGGACCAGCTGTCCCGGCGGCTCGGCACCAAGCTGTCGGTGTCCCAGCAGGCCGACGACGTGACCGGCGAGGTCGCCGACGTCGACAGCCGGGTGCGGTCCGCGAAGGCCGCGCTGGCGTCGTTCCGCAAGCTGCTCGACAAGGCCACGACGGTCGGCGAGATCATCGACGTCGAGCAGGAGATCGCCTCGCGCGAGGCCGACCTGGAGTCGCTGCAGGCCCGCCAGAAGGCACTGAGCCAGAGCACGCAGTACGCGACGGTCACCGTCACGCTGGAGGCGGCGGCGACGCCCGCGCGGCACCACGGCGACCGAGGCGGGTTCGTCGGCGCGCTCGGCGACGGCTGGCACGCGTTCACCGGATTCCTCGGCGGCGTCGCCGTCGTGTTCGGCTGGCTGCTGCCGTTCCTGGTAGCCGCCGCGATCATCGTCGCGCCGATCGTGGCCTACCGGAACCGGCGCCGGAGCCGCGGGCCGGCGGAACCGGACACCGGCGGAGGCCGCGAGGAGCGGCCCGTCGCGGTCGGGACCGGCGGCGCGAGCGGCGCCAGCGGCCCGGATGACCCCGCCGGCGAGCCGGTCCGGCCGGAGACGCCGCCCGCCGAATGAGAGGCGCCGCCCGCCGAATGAGAGGCGCCGCCCGCCGAATGAGAGGCGCCGCCCGCCGAATCAAAGGCGGGGGCGCGGGTCAGTGCTCGGAGCCCGCCTCGTGGACCAGGTCGACGAGGCGGGTCAGCACGTCGGGGTCCGTCGACGGCAGCACGCCGTGGCCGAGGTTGAAGACGTGGCCCTCGGCCGTCCGGCCCCGGGCCAGCACGTCCAGCGCGCGCCGCTCGACCGTCTCCCACGGCGCGAACAGCACCGCCGGGTCGAGGTTGCCCTGCAGCGCCTTGCCCGGCTCGACGCGGCGGACCGCCTCGTCCAGCGGGACGCGCCAGTCGACCCCGACCACGTCCGCGCCGGCCTCGCCCATCAGCCCGAGCAGCTCGCCGGTGCCGACGCCGAAGTGGATGCGCGGGACGCCGAGCGGCTCGATCTCGGCGAAGATCCGGCTGGTGTGCGGCAGCACCGAGACGCGGTAGTCCTCCGGCGCGACCGAGCCGACCCAGGAGTCGAACACCTGGATCGCGCTCGCGCCCGCGGCGATCTGCACCTTCAGGAACGCGATCGTGAGGTCGGCGAGCCTGCCCATGAGCCGGTCCCACAGCTCGGGCTCGCCGTACATCATGGCCTTGGTGCGCTCCTGGTTCTTCGACGGCCCGCCCTCGATCAGGTAGGACGCCAGCGTGAACGGGCCGCCCGCGAAGCCGATCAGCGGCGTGGCCCCGAGCTCCCCGACCAGCCCCCCGACGGCCTCGGTGACGTAGGGCACGTCATCGGGCTCCAGCGGGCGCAGCGCGTCCAGGCCCGCCGCGTCCCGGATCGGGTCGGCGATCACCGGGCCGACGCCGGGCTTGATGTCGAGGTCGATCCCGATCGCCTTCAGCGGCACCACGATGTCGCTGAAGAAGATCGCCGCGTCCACGCCGTACCGCCGCACCGGCTGCAACGTGATCTCCACGATCATGTCCGGGCGGGCGCACGACTCCAGCATCGGCACGCCCTCGCGGAGCCGCAGATACTCTGGCAGCGCGCGGCCCGCCTGGCGCATGAACCACACCGGGGTGCGCGGCACGGGACGGCGGCGGCACGCGAGCAGGAACGGGCTCTCCGCGAGCGGACCCGGATCGGCGGGCGGGTTCGCGGCGGCGTCGTTGGGGCGGGCGGCGTCAGCGGTCACGTTGTGAATGGTCCCACGAGAGCGCGTTCCCGGCGCACCGGGGTGACGACGAGGCGGCGGCGGTGAGCCACGAAGTTCCGGACACGCCGAGCGAAGTCCCGCATTCTGTCACCGGCGCGTGCGAACGTGATGCGTGTCATAGCCGAGGGAGGTTCCCCCTTGCACTGCTCCACCTGCGGTGATGAGCGTGAGTTCGAGCAGCCGCCGTGTCCCGACGGGCACGGCGCGGAGTGCCCCGAGCGGGTCTGCGTCGACTGCGGAGCGGCCGTCCTGGTCGACCCGCCGCTGACGTCCCCCGACCCCGCGCACGCGCCTCCCGGCCGGCCCGCCGCGTCCCCCGCGGGCCCGGCGGTCCAGGCGTCCCCCGGCGGGACGGGCCCCAGACGCGCCGGCTCCTCGCCGGCCGCATCCGCGCGGGCCGTGGCCTGAACGCCGCGGCCCCCGAGACGAAACCCACTGTGCTGTGCCTGCATCCCCTCCGTACCCTCCGGTCGCGCGCGGCGGCGTCCCGTCCCGGCACCACCGACACGAGTCCCGCCCCCGCACCCAGGCCGGTCCGCCCATGAACCCTCCCGCCTTCCAGCGGGCCCTCGACACCCTGCGCGAGATCCTCGACGGGCCGGGCCCGCGGCCCGAGCTCGACCTGGAGGACATGCCCGCCCCGCAGAGCCTGGCCCCGTACGCCGCGGCCCTGTCCGGGTCGGTCTACCGCGACGACGACACCGAGGTCGCGATGGGCCGGCTGATCGTCCTCTACGACCCCGACGGCGCCAAGGGCTGGACGAACGGCTTCCGGATCGTCGCCTACATCCGCGCCGACCTCGAACCCGACATCGCCGCCGACGAGCTGATCGGCTCCGTCGCCTGGGACTGGCTGCTCGAGGCGCTCGAGCCGGCCGGCTACGCGGGCGTCTCCGGGACGATCACCCGCGCGGTGTCGGAGAGCTTCGGCGACAAGCGCGACGAGCCGTCCACGACCGAGCTGGAGCTGCGCGCCTCCTGGTCCCCGACCGGCGACGACCTGGCCGGGCACGTCGCGGCCTGGTGCGAGGTGATGTGCACCACCGCGGGCCTGCCCCCGGCGGGCGTCTCCGCGCTCCCGGACCGGCCCGGCGGCGCGGGCCCCTGAGCCCGCGGGGCCGGCCGCGGAGCGTCCCTTCCGCGGAGGCACCGGCCCCGGCGGCACCGGCCGGCGCGACCGGGGGTCGTCCCTCCTCGGGAGGTCCTGAGAGCGACGTACGGTAGGGGACGTGAGCACAGCGTCCGGAACCGAGGCGGCGGGGGAGAACACGGGAAAAGTGGGAGTGTCCGAAACGCGTGCCACCGGTCCCGACCGGGACTCCGGTGGCGAGGAGCCCGCCGCACGGCCGGCGGGCGCGAAGAAGGCGGGCAAGGCGGTGCCCGCGGAGCCCGGCACGGCGGAGGAGCAGACCGGCACGGGCGACACGCCCGGCGCGGTACCGCCGGGTCCCGCGCCCGGCGCGACGGTGCCCGGCGGCGGCGCGGCCGGCGCCACGGCGGCCGGCGTGGCCACCGCGGCGGGCAACGGCGCCGGTGAGAAGGCCGCCGGTGAGAAGGCCGCCGGTGAGCAGGCGGCCGAGGACGCGGCCGGCGACGAGCGGCCCCCGGCCGTGCTGCTGCTGGAGCCGCGCGAGGGCGTCCCCCCGGTCGTGGTCGACGCCGCCGAGCTGGAACGCGTCATCGCCGCGTTCGCCGCGGGCACCGGCCCGGTCGCCGTCGACGCCGAGCGGGCGTCCGGCTACCGGTACGGGCAGCGCGCCTACCTGATCCAGCTGCGCCGCGCGGGCGCCGGCACCGCGCTGATCGACCCGATCGCCTGCCCCGACCTCACCGGCCTGAACGCGGCGCTCGCCGACACCGAGATGGTGCTGCACGCCGCCAACCAGGACCTGCCGTGCCTGGCGGAGGTCGGCCTCGTCCCGAAGCGGCTGTTCGACACCGAGCTCGCGGGGCGGCTGCTCGGCTACCCGCGCGTCGGCCTCGGCTCCATGGTCGAGAACGTGCTGGGCTTCCTCCTGGAGAAGGGCCACTCCGCCGCCGACTGGTCCACCCGCCCCCTCCCCGAGGACTGGCTGCGCTACGCGGCGCTGGACGTCGAGCTGCTGGTGGAGCTGCGCGACGCGCTGGAGGCCGAGCTGCGCGACGCCGGGAAGCTGGAGTGGGCGCTGGAGGAGTTCGAGGCGATCCTGACCACGCCGCCGAAGCCGCCGCGCCCCGACCCGTGGCGCCGCACCTCCGGCATCCACCGCGTGCGCAACCGGCGCGCGCTGGCGACCGTCCGCGAGGTGTGGGAGGCCCGCGACAAGATCGCGCGCGAGCGGGACCTGTCCCCCGGCCGGGTGCTGCAGGACGCGGCGATCGTCGAGCTGGCGCTGAACCCGCCGAAGACCCCCGCCGAGCTTCAGTCGCTGCCCACCATGCGGGGGCGCGGCGCCCGCCGGCACCAGTCGGCGTGGCTGCGCGCGGTGTCGCGGGCCCGCGCGGTGCCCGACCGGCAGCTGCCCGAGGCGAACCTGCCCGGCGACGGGCCGCCGCCCGCGCACCGCTGGGCCGACCGCGACCCCGAGGCCGCCAAGCGGCTGACCGCCGCCCGCGCCGTCGTCGCCGCGCTCGCCGACGAGCACTCGATGCCGTCGGAGAACCTGATCCAGCCCGACTTCGTCCGGCGGCTCGCGTGGTCGCCGCCGGAGGAGCCGTCGGCGTCGGCGATCGGCGCCGCGCTGCGCGGGCTGGGCGCGCGCCGCTGGCAGGTCGAGCTGACGGCGCAGCCGATCGCGCGCGCGTTCCTCCGGCTCGACTTCCCCGCGCCGTGATCCGGGCGGATCGCGGCCGGGTTCACCGCGCGGGCGGTGCCCTCATCCGCATGTGAGGCACGTCTCGTCGGATGAGGTGACGCGATCGGGTCTTGCGGGGGGCGCCGCGGAGGCACACACTGGCTTAGGTTAGCTTTGCCTAAACCACTCGTGTCTCTGGAGGAGGTCAGCGATGCTCCTGGGCAACTTCCTCATCGGTATGCGGGAGGGGCTGGAGGCCGCCCTGGTCGTCAGCATCCTCATCGCCTATCTGGTGAAGACCGGCAACCGCCGGGCCCTCGTTCCCGTCTGGACGGGCATCGCGATCGCGGTCGCGCTCGCCGTCGGGTTCGGCATCGCGCTCACCGCGGCGTCCTCGGAGATGCAGTTCAAGACCCAGGAGCTGTTCGGCGGCGTGCTGTCGATCGTCGCGGTGTGCCTGGTCACCTGGATGGTCTTCTGGATGCGCAAGACCGCCCGGTTCATGAAGTCGGAGCTGGAGGGCAGGCTCGAAGGGGCGCTGAACGTCGGGCCGCTCGCGCTCGCCGCCGTCGCGCTGCTGTCGGTCGGCCGCGAGGGCATCGAGACCGTGCTGTTCCTCTGGACGAACATCCAGAGCTCGTCCGGCGGCTCCACCCAGCCGATCATCGGCGCGGCCCTCGGCCTGGTCGTCGCGATCGTGCTCGGCTACCTGCTCTACCGCGGCGGCCTCAAGATCAACCTGGGCCGGTTCTTCACCTGGACGGGCGGCGCGCTGATCGTCGTCGCGGCGGGCGTGTTCGGCTACGGCTTCCACGACCTGCAGGAGGCCGACGTGCTGCCCGGCCTGAACGCGGTCGCGCTCGAACCGCACGTGTTCTTCGACAAGCTCGGCACCCCCGGCGACTGGCTGCAGACCGTCCTGCAGGGCGTGCTGAACGTCACCCCGCAGATCACCTGGCTTCAGCTGGTCATGTGGGCGGCGTACCTGGTGCCGGTGATGGCGCTGTTCCTGCGCAAGACCGGCCCGAGCCGGCCGACCCCCGCCCCGAAGAAGGCCGTCGAGCCCGCCCCGAGCTCCTGACCGGCCCGAACCCGTGACGGCCGTCGGCCCGGCCGGCGCCGGACCTCCAGCCGGCGCCGGCCGGGCCGGCCCCGGCTAGAGGTCCGGCAGCGGGTCGCGGGGCAGGGTGTCGCGGGCGAAGACCTCGCTGTCGGCGGCGTTGACGACCGGGACGTACTCGTCGTCCACCTCGAACGCGGCGCCGCCGAACTCGAAGGACGCGCCCGCGCCGGTCTCCACCGGGCCGATCCGGGTGCCGCGCGGGTAGGCGCCCCAGATGCTCTTCGGCGTGCTGCGCCCCAGCGGACCGGTGGAGATCACGGCGACCTGGTCGTCGGTGACGACGAAGATGAACCCCGCTCCGCCGCCGTAGGACCTCGCGGGGAAGATGTAGCGGATCTGGCCGTCGGTACCGAGGAACTCGCGGCAACGCTCGCGCAGCGGACGTGGCACGGGCATGGCTGTGCGGGCACCTCCCGGGGAGGACGTCGTCGGCGTCCCCATCATGCACCGGTTCGCCGAATCCGGGCCAGAGCCGGATCCGGATCGGAGACCCGTCACACCGCGGCCAGCGCCACCGTCGGCGACAGCCGCGCCGCCCGCACCGCCGGGTACAGGCCCGCGACCGTGCCGATGAGCAGCGTCGCGCCGAGCGCGCCGGCGGGCGCCCACCCCGGCAGGACCGGCGGCCAGCCCTTCGCCGCCGCGAACCCGGCGGTCACCGCGGCGCCGAGGAGCACGCCCGCCACCCCGCCGGACGCCGACAGCAGCAGCGACTCGGCGAGGAACTGCGTCCGCACCTGGCCGCGGGTGGCGCCGAGCGAGCGGCGCAGCCCGATCTCGCGGCGCCGCTCCAGCACCGACACCACCATCGTGTTCGCGACGCCGACGCCGCCGACCAGCAGCGCCACCGCGCCGAGCCCGAGCAGCAGCCCGGTGAACGCGCCCGCCGCCTCCGCCTTCGCCCGCAGCGCGTCCGACGGCCGCGC
Source organism: Actinomadura sp. RB99 (assembly GCF_014706005.1). Classification (NCBI taxonomy): domain Bacteria; kingdom Bacillati; phylum Actinomycetota; class Actinomycetes; order Streptosporangiales; family Thermomonosporaceae; genus Actinomadura; species Actinomadura sp. RB99. The sequence continues at coordinate 74,827 of NZ_JABMCA010000018.1, forward strand.
GACCTCGACCTCCTCGGGGTGCTCCGGGTTCACGGTGCGGGCCAGGACGTCGCGGACGCCGTCCACCGACGCGTCGGTGGACCGCTCGTAGATCGTCGTCGGGTGCCCGTCGAAGCCGAGGTAGCGTTCCGCCGCGTCCCACCCGACGAGCGCGGACCGGTCGATCTCCGGCGCCAGCTCCGCGGGCCGCAGCACGCCCAGCACGGTGAACCAGCGGCCCCCGGCGAACACCCGGCCGCCCGCCGCGTCCACGCCGAGCCGCCGCGCCGCCTCCGAACCGAGCACCATGCCGGGATACCGCTCGGTCGCCGCGTTCAGCCACCGGCCGCTCGCGGTGCCGGCGCCGAGCGTCGCGAGCAGGTCCGGCGAGGCCGCCTGCACCGCGATGCCCTGCGTGACCTCCACCGGGATGCGGTCGGTGCGGCGCACCGTCGCGTCCACCGACCCGGTCGCGCCGACCCCGGTGACCGGGCCGATCCGCCGCACCATCTCCGGCGCGGTCTCCGGCAGCTCCGCCTGGTCGCCGAACAGGGTGCTGCCCGGCTTCGCCGTCAGCAGGTTCGTGCCGAGCCGGTCCAGCCGCCGCAGCAGGTCCTCCTTGCTCGACGACGAGATCCCGATGACCGCGACCATCGTCGCGATCCCGATCGCGATGCCGAGCGCCGACAGCACCGCCCGCGCCGGACGCGTCCGCAGCCCCGCGAGCCCGGCCCGCACGACGTCCCGCGGCCCGAGCCGCGCCGGGGCGAGCCCGCTCATCGGCTCCTCGCCCCCGCCCGCTCGTCCTCGACGACCAGCCCGTCCCGGACCCGGACCCGCCGCGGCGCGCGGGCCGCGACGTCCGGGTCATGCGTGATGATCGCGACGGTGGTGCCGGCCCGGTTCAGCTCGTCCAGCAGCGCCAGCACCCCGGACCCGGCCGCCGTGTCGAGGTTGCCGGTCGGCTCGTCGGCCAGCAGCAGGTCCGGACCGCCCGCCACCGCGCGCGCCACCGCGACCCGCTGCTGCTCGCCGCCCGACAGCTGGTGCGGCCGGTGCCCGGTCCGTTCGCCGAGCCCCACCCGCTCCAGCGCCTCCCGCGCGCGCTTGCGCCGCTCCTTCAGGCCCGCGCCGCTGTAGAGCAGCCCGTCGGCCACGTTGTCGAGGGCGCTGACGCCCGGCGCGAGATGGAACTGCTGGAACACGAACCCGATGTGCCGCGCCCGAAGCGCCGACAGCTCCCGGTCGCTCAGCCGCGCCACGTCGTGGCCCGCGACCCTCACCCGGCCCGCCGTCGGCCGGTCCAGCGTCCCGATCATGTGCAGCAGCGTCGACTTCCCCGACCCGGACGGCCCGACGATCGCCACCAGCTCCCCCGTCCCGATCACCAGGTCCACGCCGCGCAGCGCCGCGACGCTCCCGTACTCCTTCGTCACGCCGGCCAGCTCCACGATGGCGTCGCCGGCCGCACCGTCTCCGAGCCTCATTCGGCCGGCACCCCCACCCGGACGCCCTCGCGGACGCCGTCGCCCTCCACCTCGACGCGCCCCCCGCCGAACGCCCCCGTCCGCACCGGGACGAGCCGCCGCCGCGCCCCGTCCACGACCTCCAGCCCGAAGCCGCCCTCCTTGAGCGCCAGCAGCGCCTCCACCGGCACCGACAGCACGTCCTTCCGCCGCTCGCTCTCCAGCTCGACGCCGACCGGCGCCTCGTCGAGCCGGCCCGTCCCCTCGCCGCCCAGCGACACGTCGACGCCCACGGTGGTCTTCTGGTCCTGCCCCGAGCCGGTCGTCTCGGCGACGCTCCCGACCTTCGCGACCGTCCCGTCCACCGTCCTCCCGCCGGGCAGCTCGACCCGCACCTTCTCCCCCACGCGCGCCATGTCCTGCTTGTCGGCGTCCAGGTCGATGTGCACGACCCGCCGCGTCCCGGCGACCGTCAGCACCGGCTGCCCCTGCACGGCCCGCTTCCCCTCCGGCGCCTTCACCTCCTTCACCTTCACGGCGCCCGCGAGGAACACCACCTGCCCCGGCGAGACCGTCCCGGTCCGGTCGAGGCCCCGGTCGTCCTGCCACTCCTCCACCGCGGCCTCGGTCGCGCCGGTGAAGTCGTCGTCCACGGTCATCCCGCCGTACCCGAGGGCCCGCAGGTTCTCCTCCAGCTCCCGGACGTCCTTGCCCGAGTCGCCCTCCTTGAGGACCCGGTACATCGGCACGCCCCCGTACATCAGCGTGACCGGGTCGCCCGCGACCCGCAGCAGCGTCCCGCCCCTCCGGACCGTCGCGCCCTGCTCCGGCGCCCACGTCACGACCCCGGACGCCCCCGCCCATACCTCGCGCTCGTCGCCGTAGGTGAGCTTCCCGTCCACTTTCTCGGTGTCGACGAGGTCGCCCCTGGTCACGGCCGCCGTGCCGAGCCGCGCCGCCGGGGGTTCGGCGCCCTTCCCGTCGCCGGACGTCCAGGCGAGCGCTCCCCCGCCGGCCGCCACCACGACGGCCGCGGCCCCGCCCGCCGCCACGGCGCGCCTCACTTCCCCGCTCCCGGCACGAGGGCCTTGCACGCCTCCCGCGCCTTGTTCACGGTCCCCGGGTCGGCCTTCCCCGTCGGGATCCGGATCGTCCCGTCGGGATCCGGGTCCTTCATGTCGACCCCGTGCTCCCGCATGCACTGCGCGAACTTCACGTACTGGTCGCGCACCTTCGGGTCCTTCAGATCGGGCAGCTTCCCGCCCGCCTGCAGCCACGATTGGCACTTCTTCATCGCGGCCTGCAGTTTCTCCCGGTCGGCGCCCTTCCCGATCCGCATCGTCTCCGCGTGCCCGCTTCCCGGGTCCGGGACGTCCACCCCGTTCTGCCGCATGCACTGCGCGAACTTCAGTTGCGCGTCCTCCGGGCTCAGCGACCGGCTCGGCGACGCGGACGCCTTCACCGCCGCGCCCCCGGCGCTCGCGACCCCGTCCCCGCCGTCACCCCCGCCCCCGCACGCCACCGCCCCGGCCAGAACGGCCCCGGCCACCACGATCACCCGAATCCTCATGCCTCCCTCTCCGCCGGACCACCCGGCCCAGCGGCCCCCACCAAACCCACCCCCGCGTTAAACGTGCATTAGGCGGTGTGTGATGGGAGGCGGGTGCGGGTGGGTGTCCGCACCCGCCTTGGAGGGCTTCTCAGCCGCTGGCGGTCCCGGCGCGTGCCCCGGGTGGCGCGGCTAGTCGGCGCGGCAGAGTTCCTGTTCGGCGATGGAGAGCGTTTGCCGGCGCAGCGAGGGCTGTAGGGAGTTGGTGTTCAGGAGAAGCGCGACGCGGCTATGGCCGAGTTGCATCACGCTGGAGGTGTATCCGTCGATGTCTCCGAGAGAGCCGTAGGCGGTTCCGCACGGCGTCGAGGTGATCGTCAGGCCGAGGCCGTAGCCGACGCCGGGCATACCGGCGGCGGTGAAGAACGCATCGGCTCCCGGCGTGGGCCGCTCCATCTCCGCGAGCAGGTGCCGCGGGACGAGCCGCCCGCCGAGCAGCGCGCCGAGGAACCGGTCGACGTCGTCGCCCGTCGACACCATCGCGGCCGCCGCCCCGGCCGCGCCGGCGCTCGTCCGGGTGGTCGCGTCGAGTGCGGGGCCGGAACGGGGCGGCAGCGGAGCGGCGAAGACGTAGCCGCGTGCCTGGCGGGGTGCGACCGTGGTCGCGGTGGGGAACGTTGTGCCGGTCAGGTGGAGGGCGCGGATCAGGCGCGTCCGCACCTCGTCCTGGATCGTGTGACCGGTGACCCGGCGGACGATCTCGCCGAGGACGATGTAGTTGGTGCTGGAGTAGTAGAAGCCGGTCCCCGGCATGAAGTAGGGCGGGTGCCCCGCGCCCAGAGCGATGAGCTGCGCGGGCGTGTACGCGGCGCCGGGGTCGAAGCGGGGATCGGCCGAGTAGTCGAAGAGTCCGCTGGCGTGGTCGAGCAGGTCCCGCACGGTGATCAGGTCGGCGTGCGGGACCGGTTCGGGCAGGAGCCCCGCGATCGGCTGGTCGAGGGCGAGCCGGTGCTCCGCGACCAGTTGCAGCACCACCGCGGCCACGAAGGTCTTGGTGATCGAAGCGATCCGGAACCGGTCGCCGGGGCGCATCGCCCGGTTCGCGGAGACGTCCGCGAGGCCCGCGGCCATCCGCCGCACCGGCCGTCCGTCGCGGCTCGTGACCGCGGCCACGCCGGGCACACCGTCGACGTCGACGAGTTCCTGGATCTCCGTCCGCAAGCGGGCATCGCGGGACGGGTCGGTCGTGGCGTGCGCCGGCGACGAGGCGGCGACCCCGATCAGCGCGGCGATGACCGGGGCGGCACAGCGCTTCATCCACATGAGCGTTCTCCTTCAAGACCAGGCATGGCCGCCACCATCGCAACCGCACGGCCGGCCGTCTTGGAGAAATGTCCACACCCGTGGCCGACGCCGCGCGTGCCGAGCGATCCGGGAACGGCGGACATTCGTACAAGCCACCGGCCCCCGCCTGCGGCGACAGTGACCTGTGACCGACGGGATCTCACCGAGCCGAGGGGAACGCGATGCCGCAGACCGGTTCAGGCATGTACTGGGAAGAACACGGCCAGGGGCCGGCGACACTCGTCCTGTTGCCGGGGTTCGGCGCCACGGCCGGACTGATGGCCGGGATCGCGCGGCACCTGAGCGGATTCCGCGTCCTGGTCTTCGACCTGCCCGGACACGGCCGGTCCACCGGCGCGCCGGCGGACGGGAGGCTGCCCGCGCTGGCCGCGACCCTGCACGACGCGATCAAGGACGCCGGCGTCGGCGCGCACTTCCTGGCCGGCTGTTCCCTCGGCGGTGCGATCGCGCTGCGCATGGCGCTCGACCACCCGGACGAGGTGCGTGCACTGGTCGGCATCGTGCCGTGGAACGCCGCGGGGACGACCGCCGACGACCAGGTGATCGCCGCCTTCGATGCCGCGTACGGCGACACCGAAGCCCTCGCCCAGGGAGTCGCGGCGATCTCCGTGGACGCGTCGAAGACGTCGAGTCTGGTGGACGGCATGCTGACCGTCACCGAGCCGATGTGGCACGGCTGGCTCGCCGGAGGCGCCCTGACGAGCCAGGCCGACGAACTGCCGGGGCTGCGCGTGCCGGCCTGCTCCATCATCGGCGGCAAGGACGTCGTCGTCGACCAGGCCGCGCAGCTCGACGACGTACGGCGCATCCCGGGCGGCCGCGCGGTCCTGCTGAGCGACCTCGGCCACCTGTGCGGTCTCGAAAGGCCCGATGTCCTCGCGAACGAGATCACCGCGTTCCTGACCACCGTGGACACGGAATCCGGGTGAGACGGGCGGGTTGTTGGTTCGGTGATAAACGGCGGGGTGACGCTGTGCGGTGAGGCACATAACCGAGCGTGCGCGGTCGGCCATAATCCGTTCGTGCCCAGCAATGCCGCGCCGCCGCTGAACGAGGACTTCCGGCTGGTCGAGGGGCTCCGGAGGCAGCGGCCCGGGGCTGTCGGCCACGTCTACAACGTGTACGGGCCCGAGCTCGTCGAGTACGCGGAGGGGCTGCTCGGCGACCACGGGCGGGCGGTGGCGGCCGTGCGGGCGGCGCTGCTCGCGCTGCGGCGGGCCGAGGGGGCGGACGTTCCCGACGCGGGAACGTTCCGGGACTGGCTGTACGAGGTGGTCCGCGACGAGTGCCGCAGGCCCGAACGGGGGCGCCGGCGGATCGCGGTGATCGGGGCGGCGGCCGCGGCGGTGCTGGCGGCCGGGGTGGTCGCGGCGTTCGAGACGGGCGGCGGGGACGCGGCGCCCCGGCGGGCGCCGACGGTGGCGGCGGCGACGCCGGAGCCGAGCGCGCCGCCGGTGACGGTCTCGCCCGCGCAGAAGGACGAGCAGGAGAAGAAGGATGTGAAGGAGAAAGGCGGGAAGAAGGACGAGCCCGCCGGGAAGACGAGGCCGGCGAAGCACGAGCCGGGCGGCGGAGTCGGGGGCGGGGCAGGGCGGCTGGCGGTGAGCGACGGCGGCTGCCACGGCCTCGGTGTCGCCGGGCTGCCGAGGTCGTGCCCGGTGCGGCTGACGGCGGTGGGCGGGACGGTCCACTGGGCGGTGGCGTCGGTGCGGTCGCGGGGCGGGCGGATCAGCGCGTCCGGTGCGGGGACGCTCAAGGCGGGCCGTTCGACGACGGTGACCGTGGTGGTGCGGCCGACGGTGCTCTGCTACATGGGCGGGGGCGGCGGAGGGTCGGTCGGCTTCTCGCCCGGCGGCACCGCCACCGTCTCCTACACCTGCTGGCGCCGCTAGTAGCATCACGCCTCATGTCGCGAGCGATCTCCCGGGACCCCGATCGGCTGGTCCTCTTCACCGACGCGGTCGTGGCCATCGCCGTCACGCTGCTGGTCCTGCCGCTGGTCGACGTGGTGCCGGAGACGGTGCGCGGGCACGGGGCGTCCAGCGAGGTGATCACCGAGCACAAGGCGCAGATCTACAGCTTCCTGCTCAGCTTCGTGGTGATCATCCGACTGTGGCTGGTGCACCACCGGACGTTCGAGCACATCCGCGGCTACACGCGCGCCCTGATGCTGTGGAACGCGGGGTGGGTGCTGGCCATCGTCGTGCTGCCGTTCACCACCGAGATGGTCGCCTCCTACTCCGCGCACGACCGCTTCACCATCGGGTTCTACATCGGCAACGTCCTCGCCGCGGCGGTGTGCCAGACCCTGATCACCGTGATCGCCTACCGGACGGCCGGGGTGGCGTCGGAGGACGACCCGCCGACGGCCGCGGCGATGCGCGGCGGCCTCTCCACCGTGCTGCTGCTGATCGTCGCCCTGGCCGTGGGGGTCGTGTTCCCCCAGGTCTCCTACTGGGGCCTGCTGCTGCTCGTCCTGGAGCCGCTGGTGAGCAGGGGCTGGCGGTTCGTGGGGCTCTAGCCCCCGGACGGCCGTATCGGCGGGGTACGACGGGTATCCGGGCGCGGTCCGGGGAAGGTTCCCGGGGGTCGGCACCGCCTCCGGAGACCGAGGAGCTGGCATGGACCAACGGCCCGAGATCGACACGACCGTGCCGCATTCGGCGCGGATCTGGAACTTCCTGCTGGGCGGCACGGACAACTTCCCCGTCGACCGCCGGGCGGGCGAGCAGGTCTTCCGGTCCTTCCCCGGGATGGTCGACATGGCCCGCCGGTCCCGGCAGATGCTGACGCGGGTGGTGCGCTTCCTGGCCTCCGAGGCGGGGGTCCGGCAGTTCCTCGACATCGGCACGGGCCTGCCGACCATGGACAACACCCACGAGGTCGCGCAGCGGGTCGCGCCGGAGGCCCGCGTCGTGTACGTCGACAACGACCCGCTGGTGCTCGTGCACGCCAGGGCGCTGCTGACCAGCAGCCCCGAGGGCGCCACCGACTACATCGAGGCCGACGTGCGCGATCCCGAGCCGATCCTGGCGCAGGCCGCGCGGACGCTGGACCTCGGGGAGCCGGTCGCGCTGATGCTGATGGGCATCCTCGGGCTCGTCGAGGACTACGACCAGGCCCGCGACGTCGTCCGGCGGCTGATGGCGCCGCTGACGTCGGGCAGCTACCTGGCGGTCTACGACGGCACCGACGACGATCCGGCGTACCTGGCGGCCATCGAGGCGTTCAACTCCGGGAGCGGCGCCGTCCCGTACACGCCGCGCAGCCGCGAGCAGATCGCCCGCTACCTCGACGGCCTGGACGTGCTGCCGCCCGGCGTCGTGCCCGTGACGCGGTGGCGCCCCGACCCGGACGGGGAGCTTCCCGAGGTGGCCTGCGCCGGGGGCGTCGCGCGCAAGCCCTGACCCGCGCGGTACCACGCCGCCCTTATCGGCGTTTAACCCCCGTTGGGCCATGCTCGGCGCATGCGTGTGCTGATCGTGGAGGACGAGCGGGTGCTCGCGGACACGATCGCCGAGGGCCTCCGTGAGGAGGCCATGGCGGTCGACGTCGTGTACGACGGGGACGACGCGCTGGAGCGGACGTTCTCCACCGAGTACGACGTCGTCGTGCTCGACCGGGACCTGCCGACCGTGCACGGCGACGAGGTGTGCCGCGAGCTCGCGGAGCGGCGCGGCCCGGCGCGGATCCTCATGCTGACGGCGGCCGGGGACGTCGAGGACCGGGTGGACGGGCTGTCGCTCGGGGCCGACGACTACCTGCCGAAGCCGTTCGTGTTCGGCGAGCTGGTGGCGCGGGTGCGCGCGCTGGCGCGGCGGACGGGGGCGCCGGTGCCGCCGGTGCTGGAGCGCCGCGGGATCCGGCTCGACCCGCACCGCCGCCGGGTGGCGCGGGACGGCCGGGAGCTGCGGCTGACGAACAAGGAGTTCGCGGTGCTGGAGGAGCTGCTGCGCGCCGAGGGCGGGGTGGTGAGCGCCGAACGCCTGCTGGAGCGGGCGTGGGACGAGAACATCGACCCGTTCAGCAACATCGTCCGGGTGACGATGGCGACGCTGCGCCGCAAGCTGGGCGAGCCCGCGGTGATCGAGACGGTCACCGGGTCGGGGTACCGGCTGGAGGCGCGATGAGCGTGCGCGGGAGGGTGCGTGGGAGGGTGCGGACGCCGCGGCTGAGCGTCCGGACGCGGCTGACGCTGGTGTACGGGTCGCTGTTCCTGGTGACGTCGGCGGTGCTGGTCGCGGTGATGTACGTGCTGACGGCGCGGACGCTGGACCAGCGGCTTCCGGAGCGGACCGCCGTGGACCCGCGGGTCGCCGCGAAGCTGCGGATCCTCGTGTCGAAGAAGGACTTCGGCCAGGTGCTGGCGCTGAAGGCGGACGCCGACCGGCAGCTCGCGCAGCAGAAGCACGACGTGCTGGAGCGGCTGCTGCAGACCTCGCTGCTGACGATGGTGGCGCTCGGCGTCCTGGCGGTGGTGATCGGGTACCTGGTGGCGGGGCGGATGCTGCGCCCGCTGAACAAGGTGACGGCGACGGCGCGGCGGCTGTCGGAGAGCACCCTGCACGAGCGGATCGCGCTGGACGGCCCGCAGGACGAGATCAAGGACCTGGCCGACACGTTCGACCGGATGCTGGACCGGCTGCACCGGGCGTTCGACGCGCAGCGCCGGTTCGTCGCGAACGCCTCGCACGAGCTGCGCACGCCGCTGACGATCAACCGGACGGTGCTGGAGGTGGCCCTCGCCAGCCGGAAGAACCCGCCGGAGACCAAGGCGCTCGCGGACGTGCTGCTCGGCAACACCGAACGGCACGAGCGGCTGATCGAGGGGCTGCTGCTGCTCGCCCGGTCGGAGCGGGAGCCGGCGACGCGGACGCCGACGCCGCTGCCGGACGTGGTGCGCGGCGCGCTCGGCGACCTGGACGGGCGCACCGGCGAGGTGGAGGTGGAGGCGCGGCTGGCGCCGGCGGAGGTGGCGGGCGACCCGGTGCTGCTGGAGCGGTGCGCGATGAACCTGCTGGAGAACGCGGTGAAGTACAACGTGCGGGACGGCCGGGTGTGGGTGCGCACCGGGGTCCGGGACGGGGAGGCGTTCCTGCAGGTGGTGAACACGGGGCGGCCCGTCCCGGCGTACGAGGCGGCGCGGATCTACGAGCCGTTCCGGCGGCTGCGGGCGGACCGGGTGGGGTCGGCGGACGGCGCGGGGCTGGGCCTGTCGATCGTGCGGGCGGTGGTGGGCGCGCACGGCGGGACGATCGAGACGGTCCCGCGGCGCGGCGGCGGGCTGTCGATCACGGTCCGGCTGCCCGCGGTCGCGCGGGACGCCTTGGCCCCCACCTGAGACGCGGCGGCGCGGGAGAGGCGCCCACGCGGGAGAGGCGCCCACGCAGGAGACACGCACGCGTGTGAGCGCCCGGGCCCCGGGGCGGGTCAGCCGGCGTGCTCGGCGGGCAGCGGCCAGGGCGGCGGCTGCGGCCAGTCGACGCGGCCCTCGGGACGGGGCTGGTCGTCGCCCGCGGTGAGCCAGCGGTGCACGACCTTGCCGGTGGCGTTGCGGGGCAGTTCGGGGATGAAGTGGACGTCGCGCGGCACCGCGTACCGCGCGACCTGCGCGTGCACGTACGCGCGGACGGCCTCGGCGTTGAGCCGGGCGCCGGGCCGCAGCACGATGAAGGCGGCGAGGCGCTGGCCCCAGTCGTCGTCCGGGACGCCGATCACGGCGGCCTCGTGGACCTCGGGGAGCCGCAGGATCGCGTCCTCGACGTCGCGCGGCACGACGTTCTCGCCGCCGGAGACGACCATGCCGTCGGCGCGGCCATCCACGAACAGCAGGCCGCGGTGGTCGATGTGGCCGAGGTCGCCGGTGGCGAGCAGCCCGTCGCGGACCTGCATCGGCTCGCCGCCGGTGTACCCCTCGAAGAGCAGCTCGTTCGCGGCGAAGATCTCCCCGATGGTGGAGCGGCCGGCGCGGCGGCCGTCGGCGCCGACGATGACGAGCGAGGTGTTGCGCGGCGGCCGGCCCGCGGTGCGCGGGTCGATCCGCAGGTCGCGCGGGGTGGCGATGGACACCCAGGACGCCTCGGTGGAGCCGTAGACGTTGTAGAGCCGGTCGCCGAACGCGTCCATGAACCGGGTGGCGAGGTCGCCGGGCAGGGCGGCGCCGCTGAGCGCGACGATCCGCAGGGACGAGGTGTCGTACAGCTCGCGCCGCTGCGGCGCCAGCTCCAGGATGCGCTGGAGCATGACGGGGACGGCGAACACGACGGTGTCGCGGTGGGAGGCGATCGAGCGCAGCGTCCGCTCGGGGTCGAACCTGCGGTGCAGGACGATCGGGGCGCGCAGCGCCCACGCCATCTGCAGCGCGGCGTAGCCCCAGGTGTGGAACAGCGGCGCCTCGATGATCATGGTCTGCCGGGTGCGCAGCGGGATCCGGGAGGTCATCGAGGCCAGCGGCCACAACCCGGGGCGGGGCGGGCGGCGGGCGCCCTTGGGACGGCCGGTGGTGCCGGAGCTGAGCATGATCGTCCGGCTCTGGATCTGCGGCGGGGCCGGCGCGGTCTCCGGCGCGGGCACCGAGGCGATCACCTCGTCGATGCTCGGCCCGGTCTCGGCGGGATCGGGCCGGGACGGGGCGGCGGCGGACGGGGCGGCGGGCGGCGCGGCGACGGGCGCGGCCAGCGGCGTCCCCGGCCCGTGCGGATCGCCGGAGAAGCCGCCGCGCGGGCCGGGGCGGCGGTCGGCCCACAGCACGGTGCGGCGCAGCGCGATCGGCACCTCGGCCAGCAGCGGCGCGAACTCGGCGTCGGCGACGATCAGCGCGGGGCGCAGCTCGCCGAGCACGGCGCGGATCTGGCCCGCTCCGAAGCCGGTGTTGAGCAGCACGACCTCGGCGCCGCGCCTGCTGCACGCGACGAGCGTCTCGACCATGCCGCGGTGGTTGCGGCACAGCACGCCGACGCGCGGGCGGGGGCCGTGCAGCGGCAGCCCGAGGGCGAGGCGGGTGGCGCGGTCGTCCAGCTCGCCGAAGGACAGCACGCCCGCGTCGTCGATCAGGGCCGGGCGGGACGGCGAGTGCGCGGCGGCGGCGGTGAGGACGCCGGCGAGGGAGGTGCCCCAGCGGCGCAGCGCGCCGAGCTGGCGGCCGACGCGGCCGGGGCCGCCGGACAGCAGCAGTCCCGTGCGCAGCAGGAGGGCGGCGAGGTCGCGGACGTGCCCGATCCGCCGGCGCAGTCCCGGCCGGTATACGGGCCTCGCGTGCGTCACCGCGCCTCCTCCGGTGATTTCGAGCCACGTTACCCACGAGTCCCGGGCCGAACAAGGGCGCCGCCCGGTCAGTGGTTACTGACGAGTAGCCTTTGTGGTTACCTGCGAGTAGCATCGCGGGTGCGGGCACTCGTGCCGCCCGATCGACGGCCATCCGCTCCGAACGGACGCGCCGGGCGGCACGGGGCTCGACGCTTCCACCACACCGCCCATCCGCAGGGAGGACGACCCGTGCCTCGCACCGCACGCGACGTCGTGTTCGTCGACGGCGTCCGCACGCCGTTCGGCAAGGCCGGCCCCAAGGGCCTGTACGCGCAGACCCGCGCCGACGACCTGGTCGTCCGCGCGATCCGCGAGCTGATGCGCCGCAACCCGTCCCTCCCGCCGGAGCGGGTGGACGAGGTCGCGATCGCCGCCACCACCCAGACCGGCGACCAGGGACTGACGATCGGCCGGTCCGCCGCCGTGCTCGCCGGGCTGCCGAAGAGCGTCCCCGGCTTCGCCATCGACCGGATGTGCGCGGGCGCGATGACCGCCGTCACCACGACCGGCGCCGGCATCTCGTTCGGCTCCTACGACGTCGCCATCGCGGGCGGCGTCGAGCACATGGGCCGGCACCCGATGGGCGAGGGCGTCGACCCGAACCCGCGTTTCCTCGCCGACAAGCTCGTCGACCCGTCCGCGCTGGTCATGGGCTCGACCGCGGAGAACCTGCACGACCGGTTCCCGCAGATCACCAAGGAGCGCGCCGACGCCTACGCGGTGCGCAGCCAGCAGAAGGTCGCCGCCGCCTACGCCGCCGGGAAGATCCAGCCGGACCTGGTCCCGACCGCGATCCGCTCCGCCGACCGGGGGGTGGCGGGGCGCAGCCATGGGGGCGAAACACTGGGCTGGGGCCTCGCGACCGAGGACGAGCCGCCGCGCCCCGGCACCACGATGGACGACCTCGCCAAGCTGAAGACCCCGTTCCGCGTGCACGGCAACGTCACCGCCGGGAACGCCGCGGGCCTCAACGACGGCGCGACCGCGTGCCTGCTGGCCGCCGAGGACGTCGCCCGCGACCTCGGCCTCACACCGAGGATGCGGCTCGTCGACTTCTCGTTCGCCGGCGTCGAGCCGGAGGTGATGGGCGTCGGGCCCGTCCCCGCGACCGAGAAGCTGCTCGCCCGCAACTCCCTGACCATGGACGACATCGGCCTCATCGAGATCAACGAGGCGTTCGCCGTGCAGGTGCTGGCGTTCCTGGAGCACTTCAAGATCGCCGACGACGACGCGCGGGTGAACCCGTGGGGCGGCGCGATCGCGCTCGGCCACCCGCTCGCCTCGTCCGGCGTGCGGCTGATGAACCAGCTGGCCCGGCTGTTCGAGGAGCGCACCGACGTGCGCTACGGGCTCACGACGATGTGCGTCGGCATGGGCATGGGCGGGACCGTCCTCTGGGAGAACGTGAACTGGGAGGGCTCCAAGTGAGCGATCTGGCAGCGGTTTTCGCGGACGAGGTCGTCACGCACGCCTACGTCCGGGACGTGGCGCTCCCCCACGGCGCGGGCACACTCGCGCTGATCACGCTCGACAACGGCCACGACCACACCAAGCCGAACACCTTCGGCCCGAACGGGCTCGCCGAGCTGGACGCGGCCCTCGACCGCGTCGCCGGACGGGACGACATCGTCGCCGTCGGCGTGACCGGCAAGCCGTTCATCTTCGCGGTCGGCGCCGACCTCAAGGGCGTGCCGCTGATCACCGACCACGCGGACGCGCGGGCAATCGGCAGGCTCGGGCACGACGTGTTCCGGCGGCTCGGCGAGCTGGGCGTCCCGTCGTTCGCCTACTACAACGGCGCGGCGATGGGCGGCGGCGTCGAGATCGGCCTGCACTGCACCTACCGGACGATCTCGTCGGGCGTCCCGGCGTTCGCGCTGCCGGAGGCGTTCCTCGGCCTGGTGCCCGGCTGGGGCGGCACGTACCTGCTGCCGAACCTGATCGGCGCGGAGAAGGCGCTGAAGGCCGTCATCGACAACCCGCTCGCGCAGAACCGGATGCTGAAGGGCCGGCAGGCCTACGAGCTGGGCATCGCGGACGCGATCTTCGACTCGGCCGACTTCCTGGAGGAGTCGCTCGCCTGGACGGCCCGCGTCCTCAACGGAGAGATCACCGTGACCCGGCCCGAGGTCGACAAGGGCAAGGCGTGGGACGACGCGGTCGCGATGGCCCGCTGGAACCTCGAGGGCAAGCTGCACGGCGCCGCGCCGTCCTTCACCCGCGCGCTCGACCTGGTCGCCGCCGCGAAGGACCGGAGCCGCGACGAGGGCTTCGCCGCCGAGGACGAGGCTCTCGCCGACCTCATCATGAGCGACGAGCTGCGCGCCGGGCTGTACGCGTTCGACCTCACCCAGAAGCGCGCGAAGCGTCCCGCCGGGGCGCCCGACAAGTCCCTCGCCCGCAAGGTCACCAAGGTCGGCGTCGTCGGCGCCGGGCTGATGGCCTCGCAGCTCGCGCTGCTGTTCGCGCGCCGCCTCGAGGTCCCGGTCGTGCTGACCGACCTCGACCAGGCGCGCCTGGACAAGGGCGTCGGCTACGCGCACGGCGAGATCGACAAGCTGCTCGGCAAGGGCCGCCTCTCCCCCGACAAGGCCAACCGGCTGAAGGCGCTGATCACCGGCTCGCTGACCAAGGACGCGTTCGCCGACGCCGACTTCGTCATCGAGGCCGTGTTCGAGGAGATGTCCGTCAAGCAGAAGGTGTTCGCCGAGGTCGAGGAGCACGTCTCCGCCGACTGCGTGCTCGCCACCAACACCTCCTCGCTGTCGGTCACCGAGATGGCGGCCGGGCTGCGGCACCCCGAGCGGGTCGTCGGGTTCCACTTCTTCAACCCGGTCGCGGTGCTGCCGCTGCTGGAGATCGTCCGCGGCGAGCGGACCGACGACGCGGCCCTCGCCACCGCGTTCGCGACCGGCAGGGCGCTGAAGAAGTCGTGCGTGCTGGTCAAGGACGCCCCGGCGTTCGTGGTCAACCGCGTCCTGCTGCGGCTGCTCGCCGAGATCGTGGCGACGGTCGACGAGGGCACCCCGATCGAGGTCGCCGAGCGCGCCGCCGCGCCGCTCGGCCTGCCGATGCCGCCGTTCGTGCTGATGGGGCTGGTCGGCCCGGCGATCGCGCTGCACGTCAACGAGACCCTGCACGGCGCGTTCCCGGACCGGTTCCCGCTGTCGGACAACCTGGCGAAGATGGTCGCGGCGGGCAAGCGGGGCGTCTACCTGCCGGACTTCTCCCTCGACCCCGAGGTCGTGGCGATCTTCGGCGGCGGGACGAGCCCGTCCACCGAGGAGCAGGTCCTCGACCGGGCGCTCGCCGCGCTCGCCGACGAGATCCGGATCATGCTGGACGAGGGCGTCGTCGCGGCGCCCGAGGACATCGACCTGTGCATGATCCTCGGCGCGGGCTGGCCGTTCCACCTCGGCGGCATCACCCCGTACCTGGACCGGTCGGGCATCGCCGAGAAGACGACCGGGCGCCGCTTCCTCGCCCCCGGCACGGCCTCGCTCCCCGCCTGACCCGGGTCGCCCACCGCCCGCGCGATCGCGGGCGGTGGGTGATCATAAGCGGCGCGCATCCGGGCATAGGGGTGTCATAACGACGTGACGCCGAGGAGCGACGATGAACCTGCTGCGCACCAAGTCGGTCGAACAGTCGATCAAGGACACCGAGGAACCCGGGCACCGGCTGCGCCGCGACCTGTCCGCGCTCGACCTGGTCGTGTTCGGCATCGGCGTCATCGTCGGCACGGGCATCTTCGTCCTCACCGGGCAGGTCGCCAAGGAGAAGGCGGGCCCGGCGGTCGCGATCTCGTTCATCCTCGCCGCCGTCGTCTGCGCGCTGGCCGCGCTGTGCTACGCCGAGTTCGCCTCCACCGTCCCGGTCGCGGGCTCGGCCTACACGTTCTCCTACGCCACCCTCGGCGAGTTCCCGGCCTGGATCATCGGCTGGGACCTCATCCTGGAGCTGGCGCTCGGCGCGGCGGTGGTGTCGGTCGGCTGGTCGGGGTACTTCGCCTCGCTGCTGGACAGCGCGGGCGTGCACCTGCCCGCCGCGATCCTCAACCCGCCGGGCACCGGCGGCGGTGTCGTCAACGTCCCGGCGATCGCGCTGGTGCTGGTGGTGACGGGGCTGCTCGTCCTCGGGGTGAAGATCTCCTCGCGGGTGAACGCGGTCGTCGTGGTGGTGAAGGTGTCCGTCGTCCTGCTGGTCATCGTCGCCGGCCTCTTCTTCGTCAAGGGCGAGAACTACCACCCGTTCATCCCGCCCTCGGAGCCGAACCCGTCGGTGAAGGGCGCTGCGGCGCCGCTCATGCAGGTGATCTTCGGGATCACCCCGGTCAGCTACGGCTGGCTCGGCATCTTCGCCGCGATCGCCATCGTCTTCTTCGCCTACATCGGCTTCGACATCGTCGCCACCGCCGCCGAGGAGGCCCGCCGCCCGCAGCGCGACCTGCCGATCGGCCTGATCGGCTCCCTCGTCATCACCGCGCTCCTCTACGCGGCGGTGTCGACGGTCGTCGCCGGGATGCAGAACTACAAGAAGCTCTCCGACGCCGCGCCGCTCGCGGACGCGTTCAAGGCCGTCGGGCACTCCGCGTTCGCCACGATCATCGACGTCGGCGCCGTCGTCGGCCTCATCGCCGTCGTGCTCATCCTGCTGCTCGGGCAGAGCCGGGTGTTCTTCGCGATGAGCCGGGACGGGCTGCTGCCGCCGTGGCTGTCGGCCATCCACCCGCGGTTCGGCACGCCGTGGCTGTCGACCGTCATCATGGGCGGCGTCGTCGCCGTGCTGGCCGGGTTCATCCCGCTGGCCAAGCTCGCCGAGCTGGTCAACATCGGCACGCTGTTCGCGTTCCTGCTGGTGTCGGTCGGCGTGCTGATCCTGCGCCGCACCCGCCCCGACCTGCCGCGCGCGTTCCGCACCCCGCTCGTCCCGGTGATCCCGATCCTGTCGGTGCTGGGCTGCCTCTTCGTCATGATCAACCTGCCGCTGGAGACCTGGTACCGGTTCCTGGCCTGGATGGTGGTCGGCTCGATCATCTACTTCGGCTACGGCCGGAACCACAGCCGCGTCGGGCTCGCCGCGGCGTCCGAGCGGTCCTGACGGGGCGCGCCCGAGCCGCCGTTAAAGGATCCCGTGACCGGTGTCACGGTGTTCTTTTGGCGTGGGGGTCGGCACAATACGCGCATGGCTACCCCTGTGCTCGTCGCGGTGATCGGCTCCGGGCCCGCCGGCATCTACGCCGCCGAGGCCCTGGTGAAGCAGACCGACGGGAACGTCCGGGTGGACGTGTTCGACCGGCTGCCGACCCCGTACGGCCTGGTCCGCTACGGCGTCGCCCCCGACCACACGTCGATCAAGTCGATCGCCAAGTACCTGCAGCGGGTCCTGGAGAACCCGGCCGTGCGGTTCTTCGGCTGCGTCGAGCTCGGCCGCGACCTCACCCGCGCCGACCTGCTCGACTGCTACGACGCCGTCGTCTACTGCACCGGCGCGATGGTCGACCGGCAGATGCGGATCCCCGGCGAGGAGCTGCCGGGCAGCATCGCCGCCACCGACTTCGTCAACTGGTACTGCGGGCACCCCGACGCCGCCGACCACGCCTTCGACCTGTCGGTCGAGGAGGCCGCCGTCATCGGCGTCGGCAACGTCGCCGTCGACGTCGTGCGGATCCTCGCCAAGACGGCGGAGGAGCTGCGCGCCACCGACGTCCCCGAGCAGGTCATCGAGGCGCTGAGCCGGAGCCGGGTGAAGCGCGTGCACATGATCGGGCGGCGCGGGCCCGCGCAGGCGAAGTTCACCACCAAGGAGGCCCGCGAGCTCGGCGAGCTGGAGAACGCCAGCATCCACGTCAGCCCCGAGGACATGGACCTCGACCCCGTCAGCGCCGAGCTCGCCGAGAACGACCGGCACGTGCGCGGCAACGTCAAGGTGCTGAACGGCTGGACGGGCGAGCCCGCCGCCGGCCGCGCCCGCCACATCGACGTCCGGTTCTGGCGCGCCCCCGCCGAGATCCTCGGCACCGACCGCGTCGAGGGGCTGCGGCTGGAGAGGACCGCGCTGGACGCGTCGGGCCGCGTCGTCGGGACCGGCGAGTTCGAGACGCTGCCCGTCGGGCTGGTGCTGCGCTCGGTCGGGTACCAGAGCGTCCCGCTGGAGGGCGTCCCGTTCGACGAGCAGTCCTTCACCGTGCCGAACGACGGCGGCCGCATCCTCGGCGCGGACGGCTCCCCCGTCCCCCGCGAGTACGTCGCCGGGTGGATCAAGCGCGGGCCGTCCGGCGTCGTCGGCACCAACAAGTCCGACGCGGCCGAGACGGTCCGTCACCTCCTGGCGGACCTGGAGGGCACCGACACGGCGCCCAAGCGCACCGTCGAGGAGCTGCTCGAGGCGCGGGGGCTGCCGGTCGTCACCTACAACGACTGGCTCAACCTCGACGCCGCCGAGATCGCCCTCGCCCGCACCCTCGACCGCGGCGAACGCGTCAAGCTCGCCCGGTGGGAGGCGATGACGTCCGCCTGCCGCGAGGCGGAGTAGCCGCCCGGTGGTCCCCGCCTCCGGCCCGCGCCGCCGATCCGGTCGTGGACCGATGAGACGGAAGAACCCGCCGGGAAACTAGTGACGAAAGCGTGCACGGACCGCTACCGTGCGCCTGTGACCGTCGGTCCTGAACTGTACGGGTTCCCCCCTCCCGAGACGGTGCCAGACCTCAGGTGGCTCGGACCCGACTACGTCTCCGTACTGGTGTACGACCTGACGCAGGGACTGCTGCGCCAGGACCCGCGCACGTCCGTGATGGGCGTGCGGTGCGAGGGCGAGCCCCGGCTCGCCCCGTCCGTCGACCCGGCCGGGGTCATCCGCGCCCATGACGCCTGCTTCCCGCTCCAGGTCTACGTGCAGGACGGCGCCGGGCGGCCGTGGCGGCTGCGGGGCCGGTGGACCTACTCGGGCCGCGAGCTCGGCACCCGCGCCGCGTCCATCACCCACTTCTGGCAGCTGCTGTCCGCCGAGGGCATCTGACGCGCCCCCGGCGGCGCTCCCGGGGGCGTCAGTCGGAGGTGGCGGGCTCGGGCGCGTCCGCGGCGGTGACGCGGGCGACGGCCTCGGTGATGTCGCGGGCCAGGTCCTGCGAGGTGAGGCCGCAGTCGGCGAGGATCAGGTCGCGCTTGGCGTGGTCCAGGAACTCCTGCGGGATGCCGAAGGTGCGGACCGGGGTGTCGACGCCCTCGTCGCGCAGCAGGCGGGCCACGGCGTCGCCGACGGCGCCCACGCGGCCGTTGTCCTCGACGACGGCGACCATGCTGTGCGCGGCGGCCGCGCCCGGCAGGGCCGGGTCGAGGGGCTTGACGAAGCGCGGGTCGACGACGGTGGCGCCGATGCCCTGGGCGGCCAGGCGCTCGCCGACCTCGACCGCGGCCGTCGCCATCGCGCCGACGGCGACGATGAGCACGTCGGCGCCGTTGGCGCCCTCGTGCCGGGCCAGCACGTCCATCGAGCCGATGCGGTCGACGGCGTCCAGGTCGGCGGCCACGGCGCCCTTGGGGAAGCGCAGCGCGGTCGGGCCGTCGGAGACCGCCAGGCACTCGCGCAGCAGCTCGGCGACGCGGGCGCCGTCGCGCGGGACGGCGATCCGCATGCCCGGCACGAGCTGGAGCAGCGACAGGTCCCACATGCCGTTGTGGGACGGCCCGTCGTCGCCGGTGACGCCGGCCCGGTCCAGGACGAACGTGACCGCCTGGCCGTGCAGCGCGACGTCCATCAGCACCTGGTCGAACGCCCGGTTCAGGAACGTGGCGTAGACCGCGACGACCGGGTGCAGGCCGCCGAGGGCGAGCCCGGCGGCGGACGTCACCGCGTGCTGCTCGGCGATGCCGACGTCGTAGATCCGGTCCGGGTAGGCGGCGGCGAAGTCGGCCAGCCCGACCGGGTGCAGCATCGCGGCGGTGATCCCCACCACGTCGCGGCGCTCCCGGCCGATCTTGACCATCTCCTCGCTGAACACGTTGGTCCAGATGCGGCCCTTGGGCTTCTGCACGCCGGTCTCGCGGTCGTACGGGCCCGGCGAGTGGAACTGCTCCTCCTCGTCGTTCTCCGCGGGCGAGTAGCCGTGGCCCTTGCGGGTGATGCAGTGCACGATCACCGGCCCGCCGAACGCGTGCGCCTTGCGCAGCGCGTGCTCGACGGCCTGCTCGTCGTGGCCGTCGATGGGGCCGATGTACTTGAGGCCGAGGTCCTCGAACATGGCCTGCGGCTGCAGGATGTCCTTGAGACCCTTCTTGATCCCGTGCAGCGCCTCGTAGGCGACGTTCCCGACGACGGGCGCCCTGGGAACGGTCCTTTTGACCAGGTCGAGGGCCTGCTCGTAGGTCGGGGTGACGCGCAGGGCGGCCAGGTGGCTCGCCAGCCCGCCGATCGTCGGCGAGTAGGAGCGGCCGTTGTCGTTGACGACGATGATGACCCGGCGGTCCTTGCCCTCGGCGATGTTGTTGAGGGCCTCCCAGCACATGCCGCCGGTGAGCGCGCCGTCGCCGACGACGGGCACGACCACCCGGTCGCTCTCGCCGCGCAGCTCGAACGCCTTGGCCAGCCCGTCGGCGTAGGACAGCGCGGTGGAGGCGTGCGAGTTCTCGATCACGTCGTGCTCGGACTCGGCCCGGCTGGGGTAGCCGGAGATGCCGCCGCGCCGCTTGAGCAGGGTGAAGTCGTGCCGGCCGGTGAGCAGCTTGTGCACGTAGGACTGGTGCCCGGTGTCCCACAGGATCTTGTCCTTGGGCGAGTCGAACACCCGGTGCAGCGCGATGGTGAGCTCGACCACGCCGAGGTTGGGGCCGAGGTGCCCGCCGGTCTTGGCGACCGCGTCGATCAGGAAGTCGCGGATCTCGTCCGCGAGGCTCGACAGCTGCGCGGCGTCCAGTCGTTTGAGGTCGTCGGGACCCTTGATCGACTCCAGCAGGCTCACGCGTGTCAACTCCTCCGTCGGGGACCGGTTCCCCTGGCTCGGGCCGTTCCGAGTTTAATCCCGGTTCGCCCGCGACGCGCCGAAGGGGACCTCCCCGCGGGGTGTGAAACGACTGACCCCGGCGAGGCCGATGGGGTAGGAAAAGAGCATGGCCGTCGAAGAGATCGTACTGCTCAACGCGGATGACGAGGCGGTCGGAACCGCCCCCAAGGCCGCGAGTCACCATAGAGACACGCCGTACCACCTGGCCTTTTCCTGCTATGTGGTGGACACGGAGGGTCGCGTTCTGATCACTCGCCGCGCCCTGTCGAAGCGGACGTTCCCGGGCGTCTGGACGGGCAGCTGCTGCGGCCACCCCGGTCCGGGCGAGGGGCTGCGGGACGCCGTGCTGCGGCGATTGCAGGACGAGCTGGGCATCTCCGGCGTGTCTCTGACATCCGTCCTCCCGGCGTTCCAGTACCGGGCGGTCGCCGAGGACGGCACCCTCGAGAACGAGCGCTGCCCGGTGGTGCGCGCCGACGTCCCGGCCGGCACGCCCGTCCGCCGCAACCCCGACGAGGTCGAGGACGCCGAGTGGTGGACGTGGCGGCAGTGCCTCGACCTCGCCGGCCGGCCCGAGTCCTCGCCGTGGTACCGGCTGCAGCTCGAAGAGCTGGCGCCGCTCGGCGAGCCGCGCGACTGGCCCGACGCGGGCACCGCGACGCTGCCGCCCGCCCTTCCCTGGTAGCCGCGTCCCTGGTAGCCGCGGAGAGGGGCGGGGGGACCCCGTCCGCAGGACCATTCCGGGGGCCGGGCGCGCGCCGCGCGCCCGGCCCCCGGCCGGTAACCGAGTGATCACTTTTCCGTCCCCGGTGTTGACCCGGTCACGTCCCGAACGGACGCTTGCTTACCCCGGGGGTTACCGAAGGGACGGACGATGCTAGGACGTGCTCCCCGGCACCGCTGGACGGCGTTCGCGGCCGTCGCGATGACCGGTGCTCTCGCCTTGTCGGCGTGCGGCGGAAATGACAAGAAGGGCAACAACGACAAGTCCCAGGTCGAGGTCTTCTCGTGGTGGACCGGTCCAGGTGAGGCCGACGGGCTGGCCGCGATGAAGGCCGACTTCGAGAAGAAGAATCCCGGCACGAAGTTCGTCAACGCCGCGATCGCCGGCGGGTCCGGCACGCAGGCGCAGGCGGTGCTGGCGAGCCGGCTGCAGAACCGCAAGCCGCCGGACTCCTTCCAGGGGCACGCGGGCGCCGAGCTGCTCGACTACATCAAGGCCGGGCAGATCGAGCCGCTGGACTCCTTCTACGACGAGAACAACCTGAAGTCGGTCTACCCCCAGCAGCTCCTGCAGCAGATCAGCTACAAGGGCCACATCTACTCGGTGCCGGTGAACATCCACCGGTCCAACATGCTCTGGTACAACCCGGGCATCCTGAAGGACGCCGGCATCTCCGACGCGCCGAAGTCGATCCCGGAGTTCATCGCCGACCTGAAGGCCGTCAAGGAGAAGACGAAGAAGGTGCCGCTGTCGCTCGGCGCCCAGTGGACCGCCGACCACCTGCTGGAGAACGTGCTGCTCGGCGACCTCGGCACCGACGCCTACAACGCGCTGTGGAAGCCGGGCGCCGACTGGAGCTCCCCGGCGATGACGAAGGCGCTGAACGACTACGCCGAGATCCTGAAGTACACGACCACCGAGGCCGCGTCCACCGACTGGCAGGGCGCCGCGAAGGCCGTGGTGGACGGCAAGGCCGCGTTCAACATCATGGGCGACTGGGCGTACGGCTACTTCGTCGGCAGCGCGCCGAACGGCCTCGGCAAGAAGCTCGACACCGACTTCAAGTACGCGCCGACGCCCGGCACCGACGGCACCTACCTGTGGCTGTCGGACAGCTTCACGCTGCCGAAGGGCGCGCCGCACCGCGCCGGGGCGCTGGCGTGGCTGAAGGAGGTCTCCAGCCGCGAGGGCCAGGACCTCTTCAACCCGAAGAAGGGCTCCGTCCCCGCCCGCAAGGACGCCGACAAGAGCCTCTACAGCACCGGCTACCTGAAGTACGCGTTCGAGCAGTGGAACAACCCGGCCACCAAGCTCGCGGGCTCGTTCTGGCACGGCGTCAACGCCAGCAAGAAGCAGCACACCGACATCGACACGGCGGTGGGCCTGTTCCTGCAGAGCAAGGACGTCGGCAAGCTCCAGTCCCAGCTCGTCGCCGCCGCGAAGAACAGCGGTCAGTGACGGGAGCGCGCACGGGACGCCGCTGGAACCTGCGCCGGAGCAGGAGGTGGCTGCCGGGTCTGCTGCTGGTCTCGCCGTCCATCGTGGCGATCGGCCTGTTCGTCTACGGGCTGATCTTCTGGAACACGCGGGTGGCGGTGAGCGGCAAGCACGACGAGGTGTCGCCGTACGGGTTCGACAAGGGCAAGAACTTCGTCGACCTGTGGCACGAGCCGAGCTGGCCGGGCGCGGTGAAGCACGCGCTGCTGTTCACCGCCGTGTTCGTGCTCGGCGCCCTCCTGCTCGGCGCGTTCCTGGCGTTCCTGATGGACAAGGGGATCCGGGGCGAGGCGTCGTTCCGGGTCGTCTACCTGTTCCCCATGGCGGTGTCGTTCATCGCCAGCGGCGTGGTGTGGCGGTGGCTGATGAACCCGGCGCCGCCGCAGCGCGCCGTCGGGTTCAACCAGCTGTTCGACAAGCTGCACCTGAACGCGCTGGCGAACGACTGGTGGCAGGACCCGCACTGGGGCATGGCCGCGATGGCGCTCCCCGCGATCTGGCAGATGTCCGGCTACGTCATGGCCCTGTACCTCGCCGGGTTCCGCAGCGTCCCCGAGGAGCTGCGGGAGGCCGCGCGCGTCGACGGCGCGTCCGAGTGGAAGGTGTACCGGTACGTGGTCTTCCCGCAGCTGCGCCCGGTGACGCTGTCGGCGCTGATCATCCTCGGGCACATCTCGCTGAAGGTGTTCGACCTGATCATGGCGATCGCCGGCAAGCAGATCATCACCTACGTCCCGGCCATCGCGACGTACGTGGAGATCTTCGACCGGCACGACCCCGCCAACGGCGCCACCATCGCCACCTACCTGCTGCTCGCGGTGGCGCTCCTGGTGATCCCGTACCTGGTGTGGTCGGTGCGGGCGGAGCGGACCCGATGACCGCGGCGAGCACGGCCCGGCCGCCGGCGGGCGCCGGCGCGGCGGCCCGCACCCTGCGGATCGCCCGGCCGGTGGTGCTGCTGGCGTTCGTGATCCTGTTCCTCATCCCGGTGTACGTCCTGGTCGTCACCAGCTTCAAGCCGCTGCAGGAGGCCGATCCGAGCAGCGCGTGGAACCTGCCGCACCACTGGAGCGCGTCGGGGTGGAGCGCGGCGTGGGACGCCCTGAAGCCCGGCCTTGAGAACAGCGTCAAGATCGCGGTGACCGGTTCGCTGATCTCCGCGGTGCTCGGCTCGCTGAACGGGTACGTGCTGTCGAAGTGGCGCTTCCCCGGCGCCGACGCGGTCTTCACGCTGTTCCTGTTCGGGATGTTCATCCCGTACCAGGCGGTGATGATCCCGCTGGCGGGGCTGCTGACGAACATGGGGCTGGTCGGGACGATCCGGGGCCTGGTCCTCGCGCACGTCGTCTACGGCATCCCGATCTGCACGCTGATCTTCCGCAACTACTACGTGACGATCCCGGACGAGCTGATCGAGGCGGCCCGCGTCGACGGCGCCGGCATCATCCGCACGTACTGGTCGATCATCGTGCCGGTGTCGGGGCCCGCGTTCGCGGTGACGGTGATCTGGCAGTTCACCTCGATGTGGAACGACTTCCTGTTCGCGGTGTTCCTCGGCGCGCCCGACAGCTGGCCGGTCACGGTGATGCTGAACAACACCGCGGGTTCGGGCGCGGTCGCCGTCCAGTACAACCAGCAGATGGCGGAGGCGCTGCTCGCGTCGCTGCCGACCCTGCTGGTCTACCTGCTGCTCGGGCGGTTCTTCATGCGCGGGCTGATGGCGGGCGCCCTGAAGGGCTGAGACGGGACGGACGGGGCGCTCCGGCGATCGGGCCGGGGCGCCCCTTTTCTTCGCCGCGCCCCGGTCCCCCGCCGGGCGCCGATCCGTCGCACCGGACGCCCCATCCGCCCCACGGGCACGTCCCTTCCGTCCCGCCGGCACGTCAACCGGGCACGGTCCTCGCGCGTCACATTGGTGATCGAAGGGGATCGGAATGGCCACGCACGAGCCGCTCGCCTCCCGCATTGGCAATCGGGCGGAGATGCGCCTAGCCTCTCGGGCATCATCGCGCGGCGAACCGGCGGCGACCGTCCGGCCGGACCCGCGCGATCACACTTCGGGCCGACAGGAGGTGACCGCGTGCAGGCGTTGAGCGTTCAGCAGCCATGGGCGTTCGCGATCGCGCGTGGCGGGAAGACCGTCTCGAACGAGAACCTGCCGACCGCCTACCGCGGCCCGCTGCTCGTCCACGCGTCGATGCGCGTCGACCTGAAGGCGTGCGACTCGCCGCTCGTCCAGGCGGCCGGCTGGGACCCGCGCGACCCGCTCGCCACGATCGGCGCCGTCATCGCCGTCGCCGAGCTCGACGGGGTCTGCTCCGCCGCCGCGCGGGGCGGCTCCTGCGACTGCGGTCCGTGGGCGGACCCGGGGGCGCACCACTGGCACCTCGGCGGCGTCCGCGCCCTCCCCCGGCCCATCGTGGCGCTCGGCCGCAGCCCGGGCCTGTGGGAGCCGAAGCCGGCGCTCGTCACCGAGATCAGCACGATGTTCGCGGCGACCGCGGCGCTCGACCACTCGTCCTGAGCGCGTCGGCGGCCTCGCGGAGGCGGGCGAACTCGGCGGCGAGGCGGTCGAGCTGCCAGCTCGCGTTCAGGCCGCTGGGGTTGGGCAGGATCCACAGCTTCGCGGCGCCGAACGCCTCGTCCTGCGGGCCGATCCCGGCGCGGGGGCGCCCGAACGCGGTGCGGTAGGCCGTGACGCCGCAGATGGCGACATAGGCGGGGCCGTGCCGCTCGACGAGCGCGGTGAGGCGGCGCCCGCCGTCGCGGAGCTCCTCGTCGGTGAGCTCGTCGGCGCGGGCGGTGGCGCGCGGCGCGATGTTGGTGATGCCGAGCCCGTAGGCGGGCAGCAGGTGCTGCTCGGACGGGTGCAGCAGCCGGTCGGTGAAGCCGGAGCGGTGCAGCGCGGGCCAGAAGCGGTTGCCGGGGCGGGCGAAGTGGTGGCCGGTCGCGGCGGAGTACAGGCCCGGGTTGATGCCGCTGAACAGGACCCGCAGCGGCTCGCCGTCCGGGGGCAGGACGTCGGGGATCAGGCGGTCGCGGGCGGCCTCGAGGTCGGCCTTGGTGGGGCGCATCAGACCAGGTTACGGACGATCAGGACGGTCGCGGACGTCCCGACGACGATGAGCAGCGCGACGCGCAGGCGCCCGGCGTCCAGGTAGCGGCGCAGCGGGCCCGCGGCGAAGAAGCCGGCGTAGACGAACGGGAGCAGCGCGAGGCCGGCGGTGACCTGCCGGACCGGGAGGCGCCCGGCGGCGCCGAGGGTGCCGAGCGACAGCAGCGCGCCGGCGATGAAGAAGACCGCGAGGGTGGCGCGGATGCGGGGGCCGCTCTCGCGCTGGTAGAGCAGCGCCATCGGCGGGCCGCCGATGCCGGACGCGGTGGCGGTGGTGCCGGAGATGGCGCCGGCGACGGCGAGCGTGCGGCGGTTGCGCGGCACCTCCCGCGTCCAGGTCGTCACGGCGAGCCCGGCGAGGACGACGGCGCCGATGGCGATGCCGAGGACGCGGTCCGGGGCGGTCGCCACGAGCCACGCCCCGGCGGGGGTCCCGGCGAGGCGTCCGGCGAACGCCCAGCCGAGGCCCCGCATCTCGACGTGCCGGACCTCCTGGACGAGCGTGGCGACCGGGAGGGCGAGCGCGATGACGAGGATCGAGCCGGGCATCAGGGACGGGAACAGCATCGTCACGATGGGGGTGGCGACGAGGCCGACGCCGAGGCCGACGCTGCCCTGCACGATGGCGCCGAGCAGCGCGGCCAGGCCGCCGATCAGCAGGAAGTCGGGTGGTGGCACGCCATGGAACGGTACATCCCGACTTTTCCGATCTGCGATTGCCGATCAGGCGGACGCGTCGGTGAGCGCGGCGAGCTGGGCGTCGGTGAGGGTGGTCCGGAGCGCCTGGAGGATGGGCTGGAGCTGCTCCAGCGTGCGGGCGCTCGCGATCGGCGCGGCGACCGTCGGCTGGGCGGCGAGCCACGCGAGCGCGACCGTCGCGACGGGCGCGCCCTGCTCCTCGGCGACCAGGTCGAGGGCGGCCAGCACCCGGCGCCCCCGCTCGGTCTTCAGGTACTCCCCCGCCCGGCCGGCGCGCGGGCTGTCCACCTCGGCCCCGGGGCGGTACTTGCCGGTCAGGAACCCCGACGCCAGGCCGTAGTACGGGACGCAGGCCAGCCCGTACCGCTCGGCGAGGTCGCGGCGCGGCCCCTCGTAGGTGTCGCGGGACACGAGGTTGTAGTGCGGCTGGATCGCGACGTAGCGGGCCGTGCCCTCGCGCTCGCTGAACTCCAGCGACGCCTCCAGCCGGTCCAGGTCGATGTTGGACACCGCGATCTCGCGGACCTTGCCCGCGCGGACCAGCTCGTCGAGCGTCCCCATGATGTCCTCGACGGGGATGGACGGGTCGTCGAAGTGGGTGTAGTAGAGGTCGATGCGGTCGGTGCGGAGCCGCCGCAGCGAGTCGTCGGCGGCGGCCCGGATGTTCGCGGGCGCGAGGCCGCGCCGGCCGGGGTGCCGCCCGACCTTGGTCGCCACCACGATGTCGTCGCGGTTGCGGCGCTCCGCCATCCAGTCGCCGATGATCGTCTCGGACTCGCCGCCCGCGTTGCCGGGCGCGGACGCCATGTACGAGTCGGCGGTGTCGACGAAGTCGCCGCCGGCCGCCGCGTAGGCGTCGAGGATCTCGAACGAGTGGTCGCGGTCCGCCGTCCAGCCGAACACGTTGCCGCCGAGCGACAGCGGGTGGACGTCGAGGTCGCCGATCTTCCTGGTGTCAGCCATGCTCCGATCCAATCAAAGGGTGCGCCGCCGCCGTTCCCCCGGCGGCCCCGAACATTCCTGGCAGAATGTCCGAATGCTTGCCGCTTGTCTTGCCTTTGCCGCGGTGGCCGCCGTCGTCACCGTCACGCCCGGACTGGACACGATGCTCGTCGTCCGGACCACGGTGGCCGCCGGCCGCCGCACCGGGTACCTCGCGGCCGCCGGCGTCGCGTCCGGATGCCTGACCTGGGCGGTGGCGAGCGCGGCGGGGCTGACCGCGCTGCTCGCCGCGTCCCGGTTCGCCTTCGACGCGCTGCGCGTCGCGGGCGCCTGCTACCTGTTCTGGCTGGGCGCCCAGGCGCTCTGGCGGACGCGCCGCCGGTCCGGCGCGCCCGCCGCCGAGCCGGACGCGCCGGTCTCCGGGCCCGCCGCGTTCCGCACCGGGTTCACCACCAACCTGCTGAACCCGAAGGTCGGCGTGTTCTACATGAGCCTGATGCCGCAGTTCGTCCCGCACGGCGCGCCGGTGTTCGGGACGAGCATGGCGTTCGCGGCGATCCACACCGCCGAGGGCCTGCTGTGGCTCGGGGCCGTGGTGGGCGCCGCGGGCGCGGCGCGCCGCGCCCTGGCGCGCCCGGCCGTCAGGCGGCGGCTCCAGCAGGTCACGGGCCTGGCCTTCATCGGCTTCGGGTTGCGCCTGGTCACCGAGCGCTAGACCGCCCTAGACCACCGTCCCGGCGTCCGCGTCCGCGAAGTGGCAGGCGACCGCGTGCGCCGCCCCCTCCCGGACGATCAGCTCCGGCACCTTCTCCGCGCACGTCTCGGCGGCCATGAAGCAGCGGGTCCGGAACCTGCACCCGCTCGGCGGCGCCGCCGGCGACGGCACCTCTCCCTCCAGGACGATCTCCCGGGCGGCGTCGTCCGGCCGGTCGCGCACCGAGGGGACCGCCGAGAGCAGCGCCCGCGTGTACGGATGCCGGGGGTCGCCGAACACCTGCTCGGCGGTGCCCTGCTCGACGACGGTGCCGAGGTACATCACCGCGACCTCGTCCGCGATGTGCCGGACGACGTCCAGGTCGTGGGAGATGAACAGGTACGCCACGCCCAGCTCGGCCTGCAGGTCCGCCAGCAGGTTGAGGATCTGCGCGCGGACCGACACGTCCAGCGCCGACACCGCCTCGTCGCACACGATCAGCCGGGGCCGCAGCGCGAGCGCGCGGGCGATGGCGACGCGCTGGCACTGCCCGCCGGACAGCTCGTGCAGCCGCCGCGCGGCGTGCTCGGGCCGCAGGCCGACCAGCTCCAGCAGCCGCGCGACCTCGGCGTCCTCGCGGTCGCGCGGGACGATGCCGGAATGGACCCGCCACCCCTCCGAGACGACCGCGGCGACGGTCATGCGCGGGTTCAGCGAGGTGTACGGGTCCTGGAACACCATCTGCACGTCGCGGCTCACACGGCGCCGCCGCCGGGGCGGCATCGACGCGAGGTCGGCGCCGTCGAACTCGATGGTCCCCGCGAACGCGGGGATCAGCCCCACGATCGCGCGCGCGAGCGTGGACTTGCCGCAGCCGGACTCGCCGACGACGCCGAGCGTCCGGCCCGCCCGGACCGCCAGGTCGAGCCCGGCGACGACGGGCACCCGCCGCCGGCCGAACCCGTGCCGGCCGGGCCGCTGGTAGCCGGCCTCCAGGCCGCCGACCCGCAGGACGACGTCGGCGTCCCCGGCCGGTGCCGCGGTGCCGTGCGCGGTCGCCGTCATCGGTCCTCCTCGGGTTGGTGGGCGGTGCCCACCTCGTCGGCGTGGTGGCAGGCGACGGCCCGTCCGCCGCTCTCGGCGAGCGGGGGGTCCTCGGTCCGGCACACGTCCGTCGCGAACGGGCAGCGGGGATGGAAGGCGCAGCCGCCGGGCGGGCGCCGCGGATCCGGCGGCAGCCCCGCGATCGGGGTCAGGCGGCCGCCCTCCTCCTTCCCGTCCGGCATGGCCCGCAGCAGGCCCAGCGTGTACGGGTGCGCGGGACGCGTGTAGACGGCGTCCAGCGGCCCCTGCTCCACGATCCGCCCGGCGTACATCACGGCGACCTCGTGGGCCATCCGCGCGACCACGCCGAGGTCGTGCGAGACCAGCAGCGTGGCGAGCCCCGCCTCCCGCTGGCGGCGGGCCAGCAGGCGCAGGATCTGCGCCTGGACGGTCACGTCGAGGGCGGTGGTGGGCTCGTCGGCGAGCAGCACGGACGGGCCGAGCGCCAGCGCCATCGCGATCACGGCGCGCTGCCGCATGCCGCCGGAGAACTCGTGCGGATGGTCGCCGTAGCGCGTCTCGGCGTCGGCGATGCCGACCTCGCGCATCAGCGCGACGGCCCGCTCGCGCGCCTCCCGGCGGCTCAGGCCGAGCCGACGGCGGAACGGCTCGGCGATCTGGGGGCCGACGGCGAAGCCGGGGTTGAGCGCGGCCATCGGGTCCTGGAAGACCATCGCGACCCGGCTGCCGCGTGCCTCCCGCCACTGCCGCGCGGTGAAGCCGGCGGTGTCGTCGTCGCCGAGGACGACGCTCCCGGAGGTGATCTCGGCGCCGGGCGGAAGGAGCCCGATGAGGGCCAGGGACGTGAGGCTCTTGCCGCTGCCGGACTCGCCGACGAGCGCGAGGACGCGCCCGGGGCGCAGCCGCAGCGAGACGCCGCGGACGACGGGGGTGACGTGCCGGCCGGAACGGAACCCGATGTGGACGTCGCGCAACTGCGCGGCGGCGTCCTCGCCGGGCGGGGTGGGGACGGGGTGGACGGCTGACATGGTCATGGGGGTGCCTCTCAGAGCTGGGCCCGGGGGTCGGCCAGGTCGCGGAAGGCGTCACCGACGAGGCCGACTCCGGTGACCACGGCGGCCAGCGCGATCGCGGGCATCGTGGAGATCCACCAGGCGGAGCCGAGGTAGTCGCGGCCCGCCGAGACGGTCGCGCCCCACGAGGCCTGGTCGGGCGGGATGCCGAGGCCGAGGAAGCTCAGCGACGCCTCCGCGACCATCACCAGGCCGATCTGGACGGTCGCGGCGACCAGCAGCGGCTGCCAGCACGACGGCAGCACGTGCCGCAGGAGGATCCGCAGGTGGCCGGCGCCGAGCACGCGGGCGGAGTCGACGAACTCCAGGTCCCGGGTCGCGAGCGCGGACGCCCGCACGACCCGGGCGAACACCACCCAGCGGGTCACGGCGAGGGTGATGACGACGTTGGTGACGCTCGGGCCGAGGACCCCGGCGATGAGGATCGCCAGCAGGATCGACGGGAACGCCAGCTGGACGTCCCCGACGCGGGACAGGACGGCGTCGGCCCAGCCGCCGAAGTAGCCGGAGACGAGCCCGGCGGCGAGCCCGACGGCCCCGCCGGCGAGGACGGTGGCGGCGGCGACCAGCAGGGACACGCGGCTCCCGGCGAGCAGGGTGGTGAGCATGTCCCGGCCGAGCTGGTCGGTGCCGAGCCAGGCGACCGACCCGTCCCCGAGCCGCGAGCCGGGCGGCAGGAGACGGTGCGGCAGGTCGGTCGCGACGGGGTCGTAGGGCGTCAGGACCGGCCCGAGGAGCGCGGCCAGGACGAACAGCCCGACGACGGCGAGCCCGATCCACGCCCGCACCGGCAGCCGGCGCCCGCGGGGCTCGGCGGCGGCCGGCGCGGGCGCGGCGGCGATGGCGCTCATGGTGTGCTCCCGTTCATGCGTTCTGCGGGGTGAGGCGCGGGTCGAGGGCGACGCACAGGACGTCGACGACGAGGTTCAGCGCGATGTAGCAGACGGTGATCGTGACGATGGCGGCCTCGACCACGGCGTAGTCGCGGTTGGTGATGGCGTCGACCATCAGCGAGCCGAGGCCGGGCCAGGAGAACACCACCTCGACGATGACGGCGTTGGCGATGAAGTTGCCCATCAGCAGCCCGAGGACGGTCACGACGGGCAGCGCGATGTTGCGGGCGACGTGCACGTACAGCACGGCGCCCTCGCCGGTGCCCTTGGCGCGCGCGGTGCGGACGTAGTCCTTGCCGATCTCCTCCAGGGCGCCGTTGCGGACGAGCCGGGCGAGCCACCCGACGAACGGCAGCGCGAGCGTCACCGACGGCAGGATCACCGCCTCGGGGCCGCCGCCCGCGGTGCTGGGCAGCCAGTGCAGCTGCCGGGCGAACAGCAGGATCAGCACGATGCCGAGCCAGAACGACGGCAGGGCCTGCCCGACGAGGGAGCCGGCGGACACGAGCGCGTCGAGGATCCGGCCGGGCCGCCGCGCGCACAGCATGCCGAGGGGGAACCCGGCGGCGACGGTGATGACGAGGGCGAGGGCGGCGAGCGCGAGGGTCGCGGGGAAGCGGTCCAGGGTGGCGCTCATCGCGCTGCCGCCGAGCCGCCAGGAGTCGCCGAAGTCGCCGTGCAGCACCTCGCCCATGTGGGTGAGGTACTGCCGCCACAGGGGCTTGTCGAGGCCGAAGTCGGCGCGGACGGAGGCGAGTTGGTCGGCGCTGGCGTCCGGCCCGAGGATGAGGGTGGCGGGGTCGCCGGGGACGATCCGCACGACCACGAACACCAGCGTGACGGCGCCCCAGGCGACGAGGACGGCCTGGCCGGCGCGGCGGAGCAGGAAGCGGCCCATCAGGACGTCCTTCCGTTCCGTGCGCCCGAGGGCGCGGGGCCGTTGGTTGAAGAGCGGACGACGAGGTCGGCGGCCAGCAGCGTCCGGCCGGGGACGTCCGCGGGCGGCGCGCCCGCCATCCGCTCGAGCAGCCGGTCGACGGCGGTCGTGCCGACGCGCGCGGCGGGCAGCCGGACGGTGGTGAGCGGCGGGGCGAGGTACGCGGCGAACGGGTGGTCGCCGTGCCCGGCGACGGCGACGTCCCCGGGGATGGACAGGCCGTGCTCGGTGAACGCCCGGTACAGGCCGAGCGCGAAGTAGTCGTTGCCGGCGAGGACGGCGGAGCCGGGCTCGATCCGGTCGGCGAGCCGGCGGCCGATGGCGTAGGAGTCGATCGGGTCCCAGGGCTGCGAGCTGGCCTCCCGGCGGCGGGTCGGCACCCGCAGGACGTGGTCGTCGCGGACCTCGATGCCGCGCTCGGCGAGCACGGCGCGGAAGCCGCGGATCCGCTCGGCGACCGGCGAGATGTCGAGGTCCTCCTCGACGAGGAACAGCTCGCGTGCGCCGCCGTCCACCAGGTGCTCGGTGGCGCGGCGGGCGCTGTCGTAGTAGTCGACGCCGACGAGGTCGGCGTCCAGGCCGGGCAGGTCGCGGTTCAGCAGCAGGACGGGCGTGCCGGACTTCTCGAGCCGCTCCCAGTGGTCGATGCCGTGCTGCACGGGGACGGCGAGGACGCCGTCGACGCCCCACCGCATCAGCTCCTCGGCGACGCGCCGCTCGTTCTCGGCGCTGTCCTCGGTGACCATCAGCATCAGCGAGTAGCCGTGCACCCGGCCGCGCTCCTCGATCGCGCTGATGAGCCGGGCGTAGAACGGGTTGGAGGGGTTGGTGATGACCAGGCCGATCGCCATGGCGTTCTGGAGCACCAGCGACCGCGCCATCGTGTTCGGCACGTACCCGAGCCGGTCGGCCTCGGCCCGCACCCGCTCGCGGGTCTCGGCGCTCACCGCGTCCTTGCCGGCGAGGGCGCGGGACACGGTGTTGACCGACAGGTCGAGCGCGGCGGCGATGTCGCGCAGGGTGGCCCGGCGGCGCGGCGTCATGGCGTCCTCCTCGTGACCGTGGACAGGTCGGGCTGGTTGTTCGCGGCCGGGGCGAACCCGGTGATCCCGGAGCCGAGGCCGTAGGCGGTGGTGAGCGCGGCGGGGAAGACCCCGACCGCGTCGTCCCAGACGATCCTGCACGCCTCGGCGTACAGCCGGGCCCGGTCGCCGGAGTCGGCCGCCTGCCCCGCCGCGGCGAGGATCTTGTCGAGCGCGGGGTTCTTGTAGCCCATCCGGTTCGCCTTGGAGGTGTAGAGGCGGCCGAGGGTGAAGGCGGCGTCCCCGGTCGTCACCGTGTTGGTC
The DNA here is from genome assembly GCF_014706005.1 of Actinomadura sp. RB99. Taxonomy (NCBI): domain Bacteria; kingdom Bacillati; phylum Actinomycetota; class Actinomycetes; order Streptosporangiales; family Thermomonosporaceae; genus Actinomadura; species Actinomadura sp. RB99. The sequence continues at coordinate 108,474 of NZ_JABMCA010000018.1, forward strand.
TGCAGCTCCATGTCCCAGTCGAGGGCGTTGAGGCGCTGCAGCCACTCGGCCTTCTCGATGCTCTGCGGCCGGACGGTCACGCCGACGTCCTGCCACGCCGAGATCATCGACTGGGCGAGCTCGCGGGCGAGCGGGCCGGTGGCGTCGAACCACATCATCGTGGTCGTGAACCCGTCGCCGAGGCCCGCGTCCCGCAGCGCCTTGCGGGCGGCGCCCGGGTCGTGGGCGTAGGGCCGCTGCGCGGCGTGGCCGAACACCGTGGCGGGGATCGGGGCGTCCATCCGCCGCGCGCCCGCGCCGAACAGCTTCCCGACGATCTCGTCCATGTCGAGGGCCTGCACCATGGCCCGCCGCACGCGCGGGTCGGTGAACGGCCTGCGCCCGCAGTTGAACCAGGTGAGGTAGTACGTCCAGCTCGGCACGGACGCGACCCGCACGCCGTGCTTCCCCTTCACCTCGCCGAGCTGGTCGGACGGGACGGGCCACAGCAGGTCGACGTCGCCGTTGCGCAACGCGGTGATCGCGCTGGACGTCTCGGCGATGAACGGCATCGAGATGCCCGGCAGCCGCGCGGGCCCCGCCCAGTACCCGTCGAAGCGGGCCAGCTCGACGGCGGTGGACGGGGTGAACCCGGTGACGCGGAACGGCCCGGAGCCGATGGGGCGGCGCTTCTGCGCCGGGTCGGCGACGAGCCGCGCCGGGACGATGAACAGCAGCGTCAGGTTCACCGGCAGCGTCCCCATCGGCCCGTCCGTGACGAACGTGACCGTGGTGTCGTCGTCGGCCCGCGCGGACTTCACCGTCGCCCACAGCGCGCTCTGCGCCGACTTCACCGCCTTCGTCCGGTCGAGGCAGGCGACGACGTCGCGGGCCGTCAGCGGGCTCCCGTCGTGGAAGCGCACACCGGACCGCAGCCGGAACACCCAGGTGGTGTCGTTCTCGCGCCGCCACGACGCGGCCAGGCCGGGCACCAGCCGGCCGGCCGCGTCGCGGCGGACGAGGGTGTCGAAGACCAGCCGCTTGACGATCAGCGACGCCTCGTCCACCGCGGTGCCCGCGTTGTACGGGTCGAGGTCGGTGACCGGCTGCCCGAACGCGGCGCGCAGCGACCCGCGCGGCGCGGCCGCGCCCGCCCCGCCGCAGCCGCCGAGCGCCACGGTGGAGGCGCCCAGGCCGGCCAGCGCGAGGAACTCGCGCCTTCGCAGGTCCATGACGGCGCTCCCTCAGCTCTTCAGCGCGAGATAGATCATCACGGTGGCGGTGGGGCCGGTCCCGGGCTCGGGCCCGTCCCCCGCCTCGACGGTGCCCTTGAGGCGCAGCCAGCCGCCGAAGCCGGCCGACTCCCAGCTCTCCAGGTCGCCGGTGATCTCGCGGCCGGCGTCGAGGTCGCACCAGTGCAGGCCGTCGGGCGAGATCTGGGTCGTCACCCGCAGCCGGGTGCCGGCGCCGGTCCGCTTCAGCGTCCGGACGAACCAGCGCGCCTCCGCGGCCCAGGCCGCCTCGTAGGGTTCCGTCGCGAACTCGCCCGCCAGGGTGCGGTTGCGTTCCAGGACGGCCGTGAACGACTCGCGCATGCTGCCGGGGCTCCTCACCAGTCCACCGAGATCAGTACCGAGTCCAGGTACAGGAAGTTGCGCACGTCGGTGTGCGTCCTGACCGAGACGTAGAAGTTGAGCAGGTTCTGCAGGGACCCGTACTCCTCGTCGTACGGGGGGACGGGCACGTCGCGCATGTCGTAGACGGTGTCGTTGACCTGCAGCTCGATGTTGGAGCGCGTGCTCGTGTCGATCAGCCAGCGCACGTAGTGCCAGTTGACCTTGGTCGGGACCTCGTTGTAGCAGAGCTCCTGCGGCCCGCCGAACGCCTTCCAGTCGTCCGGGTCGGGGGCGGTGAAGTCCGCGGTCGGCGGCAGCTTCAGCTTGCCCTCGAAGTGCTCGCGCGGCGTCGGCTCCGGCACCGTCGGGTACACCCACTCGCGCCGCAGGTTGTTGTCCAGGTCGGTGTTCAGATACCGGGCGACGCAGTGGTAGCGGACGCCGTCGCAGATGTCGGTCGCGATGGTGAACGCGCCGAACTGCTGCTCGGACGGGTGCAGGTTCGCGTCCCACTCCCCCGCGCCCGCCTTGGCCGCCGCCTGGTTCTCCTCCGACGCGGCCTCGGTCTTGAACGTCAGGTACGCCTCGAACTGCACGCGGCCGCGCCCCGCCATCGTCAGCCGGCGGATCGCGACGCCGGTGTGCCCGGCGAGCGGCCGGGTCGCGACCTTCAGCGCGTACGTCCCGGACATCGCGCCGTGCGTGCCGACGTCGAAGAAGTTGCAGGAGCTGAGCTGCGGCGGCCGGAAGTCGCGCATGTGGTCGTCGACGGTGTCGAGGTTCCCGTGCCCGTCGTAGTTGCCGAGCAGCTCGATCCAGCCGTGCGTGCCGGTGTTGAAGTCGTCGTGGACGAGGATCCGGTCCAGCGGGTCGAACCGGGACAGCGCGGGGTCGGCCTTGCGGAGCTCGGCGGCCAGGGAGCGTCCGCTCGCGGCGGCGGTCATCGGGCGGCCCCTTCGATCCTCACGGTGGCGTTCACCAGGTTGTGGTCGCTGCGCAGCAGGTCGCGCGGCTCGCCGGCCTGCGCGGTGGTCTGCGGCACGAGCGTCCACTGCCGGACGGGCGTGCCGGCCTTGACGAAGATGTGGTCGATCTTGTCCTCCGACTTCGGCAGCGGGATCTTCCCGCCGTTGAACGAGGCGTACTCGGCGTTGGAGCGCCGGTTCGCCGGGGCCGCTTCGAAGGAGTCGGCGTAGCCGAGGTCGGCGAACGCGTCGTAGGCGCTGGCGCCGTCCTCCTTCGAGGCGGAGTTCATGTCGCCCGCGAACACGATCGGCAGCCGCCGCGTGGACGCGTTGTCGCGGGTGAGGTATTGCACGGTGCGGGTGGCGTCGGCGTAGCGGACCTGGTCCCAGTTCTTCGTCCAGCCGTTGGGGTCGGTCGCGCCGTTCTTGCGGTACTCCAGGTGCATGTCGACGACGACGAAGCGGGTGCCGGTGCGGCGCTCGCGCAGCACGTTCCACGTCATCGTCTTGCCGTAGATCTCGGTGGAGTCGGGCAGCCACAGCAGGTCGTGCGGGAGGGCCCGGCCGCGCTCGTCCTTGTCGGAGAACCGGCGGGCGTCGTAGTAGGTGAACCGGCCCGCGCCGGACTTGAGCGGGTAGCCGTACCAGGGGTTGCGCGTTCCGGCGTAGTCGGCGGGCGCCTCGGCGTAGCCGCGCGCCCGCATCGCCGCGGTCAGCGGCGCGCGGAACGACTCGACGTCCACGCCCGGCTGGGTCGGGGTGGGGTTGTTGCCGATCTCCTGCGTGACGACGACGCCGGCGCGGGCGCGGACGATGTCGTCGGCGACCTTCGCGGCGCGGCCGTCCGCCCAGGGGGCCAGCTTGGTCGCGCAGTCGCGGCCGATCGTGTCGACGCACTCCTGCTCGGTCGGCAGGCAGCCGTGCCCGCACGTGTTGTAGGTGGCGATCCGCAGATCGAAGCCGCGCGGGTGCCGGCCCGGCGCGGCGGCCTGCGCGGCCGCCGCGGGGGCGAGCACCGCGGCGGCGCACGCGGCCGCGGCGAGCGCGGCGGCCGGGCGGGCGGGGGGACGGGGGGTCCTCATGCTGACGGGGGCCTTCCGGTGGTGTCGGCTGCGTCACATTAACGTTCACGTGATCGTTCACACACCATCGATGTACAGCCACCGTCATGTCAAGAGCGGAAACGAAAACGGCCCGGCTCTCCGCACGAGCGAACAGCACGCCCGTGCACGGCGGCCGGACCGGACGCGGCGGTCCCGCGCGTCACCGGCCCCGGGCCTGCAGACCCGGCTCAGCGGGCCATGCCCAGCGGGCCATGCCCAGCGGGCCATGCTCAGCGGGCCATGCTCAGCGGGCCTCGCCGTCGAGGCGGGCGGCCGCCTGGTCGGACAGGGCGCGGGCCAGCTCGGCGGCCTGCGCGTCGCCGAGCGGCTCGTGCCCGACGAGGACGCGGTACCAGAGCACGCCGTAGACCTGGTCGACCATCAGGGCGAGGTCGGCGCCAGCGGCGATCTCGCCGCGGTCGCGCGCCCGCTCCAGCAGCCCGGTCAACACGCGGCGCCGCGACTCGACGAACGCGCGCATGTGCTCGCGCGCGTGCGGGTCGCGCTGCGCCTCGGCCATCGAGTTGCGTAGGACGGACGCGGTGAGCCGCTGGCCGGCACCGCGGAACGTCGCGGCCAGGAAGCCCTCGAGGTCGCCGCGGAGCGTGCCGGTGTCGGGCACGGGGATGTCGGCGCCCGCGCGCTCGGCCATCGCCTCCAGCAGCACCGCGCCCTTGGACGGCCACCAGCGGTAGATCGTCTGCTTGCCGACGCCGGCGGCCGCGGCGAGCGAGTCGATCGTGACGGGGACGCCGTCGTCGCGGGCGAGCAGGTCCACGGCGACGTCGAGGATCGCGCGCCGCGCGGCCTCGTTGCGGCGCCGCCCGGTGTGCGGCCGTTGGCTGTCACTCATGGCGCCACCCTACCCATTTGACGAGACCACCGGTCTCGATGAATACTTGTCGAGACAGAAGGTCTCGACAATAAAAGGAGCCGGCCATGTCGCTCACCGGAAAGCGCACCCTCGTCTTCGGCGGCACCTCGGGCATCGGCGCGGCCACCGCCGAGCTGTTCGCCGGCCAGGGCGCCGACGTCGTGATCACCGGCCGGGACGAGGAGCGCCTCGCCAAGGCCGCGGCGGGCGGCCTCACCGCCCGCCGCGTCGACGCCTCCTCGCCCGACGAGGTGACCGCGTTCTTCGCCGAGGACACCCGCTACGACCACCTGGTCCTCGCGCTGAGCGGCGGATCGGGCGCCGGCCCGTTCGCCACGCTGGACCTCGGCGACCTCCGCCACGGGTTCGAGGCGAAGTTCTGGCTGCACCTGCGGATCCTCCAGGCGGCGCTGCCGCGGCTCACCGAGGACGGCTCGGTCACCTTCATCACCGCCTCGTCCGCCCGCGCGGCGCTGCCCGGCACCGCCGGCCTCGCCGCGATCAACGGCGCGCTGGAGGCGATGGTGCGGCCGCTCGCGACCGAGCTGGCGCCGCTGCGCGTCAACGCCGTCTCCCCCGGCGTCATCGAGACGCCGTGGTGGGACGGCATGCCCGCCGAGCAGCGGGACGCGATGTTCGCCCAGCACGCCGCCGCGCTGCCGGTCGGCCGGGTGGGGCGGCCCGAGGACGTCGCGCAGGCCGTCCTGCTCGCCGCGGCCAACGGGTTCGTCACCGGCCAGGTCATCGAGTGCAACGGCGGCCTCAGCCTGCCGACCGGCCGCTGACCGGCTCCCGGACGCCGCGCCCCTCGCCGGTTCGTCCCGGCTGCCCTACTCTGTCGCCTGCCGATCACAGCGCGAGGAGACGACCGTGGCCGCCGACTTCCCCACCGATCCGCCCGCCGCCGCACCGGGGGAGGACGACGAGCAGCACATCTCCCCCGACCGGCTGCGGGCGCTCAGCGACGGCGTCTTCGCGATCGCGGCGACCCTGCTGATCCTCGACGTCAGGCCGCCGGCCGCGGACGAGGGCGTCTGGTCGGGGCTGCGGCACGAATGGCCCGCGCTGGACGCCTACGCGGTCTCGTTCCTCATCATCGGGATCGCCTGGATCCACCACCACAACCTGTTCCACCAGGTGCGGAAGGTGGACCGCGGGCTGCTGTTCCTCAACCTCGGCATGCTCGCGACGATCGCGTTCCTGCCCCTGCCGGCGGCCACCCTCGGCGACCACCTCGGCAGGGGCGACGCGCCCGCCGCGGCGGTCTTCTACTCGGTGTCCATGGCGGCGGCGTCGCTGTGGTTCACCCTGTTCTGGAACCACCTGTGCCGCCGCCCCGAGCTGATGCACCCGCGGGCGCGCGACGAAGCGCGGCGCGCCCGCGCCCGGTCCCTGCTGGGCCCGGTCGGCTACGCGGTCGCCGCGGCCATCGCCCTGCTCAGCCCGACCGGCTCGCTGGTGCTCAGCGCCGCGATCGTCCTGTACTTCATCGTCGGACGCCGCGCGCCCGCCACCCGCACCCGCATCCCCGCCGCCTCCGGCGAATGACGACGGGCCGCCTCCCCGCGCGGGGAGACGGCCCGTTTCTCGGCGGTCCTTACTTGCGGATGAGGTTCCGCAGGACGTACTGCAGGATGCCGCCGTTGCGGTAGTAGTCCGCCTCACCGGGGGTGTCGATGCGGACGTCGACCGTGAACTCCTTGCCGTCCGCCTTCACCGTCACCTCGCTCGGGACGCCGCCCTCGTTGAGCGCCGTGACGCCGGTGATGTCGAACGTCTCGGTGCCGGTCAGGCCGAGGGACTCGGCGGAGTCGCCCTCCTTGAACTGCAGCGGGAGGACGCCGAGGCCGATCAGGTTCGAGCGGTGGATGCGCTCGTACGACTGCGCGATGACGGCGCGGACGCCGAGCAGCGCGGTGCCCTTCGCGGCCCAGTCGCGGGACGAGCCGGAGCCGTACTCCTTGCCCGCCAGCACCACCAGCGGGGTGCCCTGCGCGGCGTAGTTCTGCGCGGCGTCGTAGATGAACGCCTGCGGCGCGCCGTCCTGCGTGAAGTCGCGGGTGTAGCCGCCCTCCACGTCGTCCAGCAGCTGGTTGCGCAGCCGGATGTTGGCGAACGTGCCGCGGATCATCACCTCGTGGTTGCCGCGGCGCGAGCCGTAGGAGTTGAAGTCCTTCACCGCGACGCCGTTGTCCTGCAGGTACTGCGCGGCGGGCGTGCCGGCCTTGATGGACCCGGCGGGCGAGATGTGGTCGGTGGTGACCGAGTCGCCGAGCTTGGCGAGCACCCGGGCGCCGTGGATGTCGGAGACCAGCTCCGGCTCGGCGCCCATGCCGTCGAAGTACGGCGCCTTGCGGACGTAGGTGGACGCGTCGTCCCACTCGAACAGGTCGCCGGTCGGGATGTCGAGGCCGCGCCAGCGCTCGTCGCCCTTGAAGACGTCGGCGTAGTCCTTGGTGAACATCTCCTTGCCGATCGACGACTCGACGATCTCCGCGACCTCCTCGGCGGCCGGCCAGATGTCGCGCAGGTAGACCGGGCCGTCGGTGCCCTCGGCGATCGGGTCGTTGAGGATGTCGATGTCCATCGTCCCGGCCAGCGCGTAGGCGATGACCAGCGGCGGGGACGCCAGGTAGTTCATCATCACGTCGGGGCTGATGCGGCCCTCGAAGTTGCGGTTGCCGGACAGCACCGCGGTGACCGCCAGGTCGTTGTCGTTGACGGCCTTGGAGATCTCCGGCTGCAGCGGGCCGGTGTTGCCGATGCAGGTGGTGCAGCCGTACCCGACCAGGTTGAAGCCGATCTTGTCGAGGTACGGGGTGAGGCCCGCGCGCTCGTAGTAGTCGGTGACGACCTGCGAGCCGGGCGCCAGCGAGGTCTTCACCCACGGCTTGCGGGTCAGGCCCTTCTCGACGGCCTTCTTCGCCAGCAGCGCCGCGCCGATCATCACGTACGGGTTCGAGGTGTTGGTGCAGGACGTGATGGCGGCGACCGCGACGTGGCCGTGGTCGAGCTCGAACCTCGTGCCGTCCTCCAGCGTGACCGGCACCGGCTTGTGCGGGCGGCCCGAGCCGTTCGCGTCCACGTGGCGCGGCTTGTCGCCGGCGCCGTCGTGGCCGACGGCCGGGGAGTCGGAGGCGGGGAAGGACTCGGCGGACGCCTCGTCCGCCGGGCCCAGCGCGACCTTGACGTAGTTCTGCACGTCGCGGCGCCAGGTCTGCTTGGCGTCCGACAGCGAGATGCGGTCCTGCGGGCGCTTCGGGCCGGCCAGCGACGGCACGACCGTCGACAGGTCCAGCTCGAGGTACTCGGAGAACTCCGGCTCGACCGACGGGTCGAGCCACATGCCCTGCTCCTTGGCGTAGGCCTCGACGAGCGCGACCTGCTCGTCGCTGCGGCCGGTGAGGCGCAGGTAGTTCAGCGTCTCGTCGTCGATCGGGAAGATCGCGCAGGTGGAGCCGAACTCGGGGCTCATGTTGCCGATCGTGGCGCGGTTGGCGAGCGGCAGCGCGTGCACGCCCTCGCCGTAGAACTCCACGAACTTGCCGACGACGCCGTGCTCGCGCAGCATCTCGGTGATGGTGAGCACCAGGTCCGTCGCGGTGGTGCCGGCGGGCAGCTCGCCGGTCAGCTTGAAGCCGACCACGCGCGGGATCAGCATGGAGATCGGCTGGCCGAGCATCGCGGCCTCCGCCTCGATGCCGCCGACGCCCCAGCCGAGCACGCCGATGCCGTTCTCCATCGTGGTGTGGGAGTCGGTGCCCACGCAGGTGTCGGGGTAGGCGACGCCGTCGCGGTCGAACACCACGCGGGCCAGGTGCTCGATGTTCACCTGGTGGACGATGCCCGTCCCCGGCGGCACCACCTTGAACTCGTCGAACGCCGTCTGCCCCCAGCGCAGGAACTGGTAGCGCTCCTTGTTGCGCTCGTACTCGACCTGCACGTTGCGCTCGAACGCCTGCGGCGAGCCGAAGTACTCCACGATGACGGAGTGGTCGATGACCATCTCGGCGGGCGCCAGCGGGTTGATCTTCGTCGGGTCGCCGCCCAGGTCCCGCACGGCCTCGCGCATCGTCGCCAGGTCCACCACGCACGGCACGCCGGTGAAGTCCTGCATGATCACCCGGGCCGGGGTGAACTGGATCTCCTTGCTCGGCTTGGCCTTGGCGTCCCACTGGGCCAGCGCGCGGATGTGCTCGGCGGTGACGTTCGCGCCGTCCTCGGTGCGCAGCAGGTTCTCCAGCAGCACCTTCAGGCTGTACGGGAGACGGGCCGAGCCCTCGACGGCGTCCAGCCGGTAGATGTCGTACGACTTGCCGCCCACCTGCAGCTTGCTCAGGCTGCCGAAGCTGTTCGCGGACACGGACTCCTCCTCCGTCGCACGCCGCGCGTCCGGTCCGGGACATGACCGCGCGGCGACGTTCATCGTGATGTTCAATGTGCGCCCGCCCTCGCGGCCGGCGCGGTCGGGCGGCGCGGCGCGCGGCGAGGCGGGTGTGCTCGTCTACCTTGATCCTGCCCTAGTCAAGCCCTTGACCGAGAACCGGGTCCGCCTAACTTCCGCAGGTTTTTTCTTGATGTCAAGATACATCCAATTTATCTCGACATCAAGCTACTCGCCCCCGGCCCGCGGCAGTTTCGCCCACACCGCCTTGCCCCCCTCGGTCAGCGGCCGGACGCCCCAGCACCCCCGCACGAACCCGGCGACCAGCAGAAGCCCGCGCCCGCACACCGCCCCGTCGTCGGGCGGCCGGACGACCGGGCGGCCCGCCCCCGAGTCCCATACCTCGACCACCGGCAGCCCGTCCCACTCGTCCAGGTACAACCGGACGACGATCGGCCCCTCGCCATGCCGCCAGGCATTGGTGACCAGCTCGCAGACGACCAGCCGGCCGAGATGGTCGTCCTCGATCCCCCACCCCGCGAACTGCTCGGCGAGAAACCGCCGCGCGAGCAAGGGCGCGTGGACGGTCGGTTCGAGGACGAGCGTGCGCGGACCTTCGGGCGCGAGCGCCATAGCGGACATACCGGATCACCTCGGAAGACTCCATGAATTCCTGTGACCGAAGCGTCTCCCCGCGGCGATGCTTCGGAGAGACGAAGCCCGAGGCGGCGGGCATCGACGCGACTTCGCGTACATCACCGGTCATCGCACGGTCATCACTGGAGGTGGACATGCCGCAACGCCCGAAGCGCCTCACACCGTCCCGCGGCCCGCTGGACCTTTTCGGCTCGGAGGTGCGCCGCTACAGGACCCTCGCGGACCTGTCCCTCGCGCAACTCGCCGCACTGATCCCCTACGCCCCGTCCACCATCGGAGAGATCGAGCGCGGCGAGTCCGCCTGCGACCGCGGATTCGCCGAGGACTGCGACCGCGTCCTCGACACCCGCGACGCTCTCGCCCACCTCCACGACGGCCTCTTCGACGGCCGCAGCGCCGCATATCCGGCGTGGTTCGCCGACTGGCCCGAATACGAAGGGCAGGCTGAGACCCTGCGCGCCTACGAGCCGCTCGTGATCTACGGCTTGTTGCAGACGCCGAGCTATGCAGACGTGCTCTTGTACGGCGACCAGAACGGCGTCCAAGCGCGAATGGCACGGCAAGGAGTCCTGTCCCGCGAGCAACCGCTGCCACCGCGACTGATCTACCTGCTCCCAGAGCGGGTCCTGCGGTCACGCGTCGGCACGATGGCCGTGATGTACGAGCAACTGCATCACCTCGCCGACGCGGTGTCGCCTCGCCTGTCCGTCCAGGTCATTCCCGACGGCGCACCGCACCCGGGGAACTCGGGGGCATTTGTCGTCGCCACCCTGCCGGGAGACTCACATATCGCCTACGCTGCATCCGAGCCGCAGGGAAGGATCCTCGATGGGCGCTCCGACGTTGAACGCCTGAACGAGCGGTTCGCGGACATCGCCACCTACGCGCTTCCGGCTGACTTGTCGGCTGCGCTGATCAGGGAGATTGCAGACGAAGCATGGAAGTCATGAGAGCTCACCCCGGGTGGCGCAAGAGCAGCTACAGCAGCTCGCAGGGCGACAACTGCGTCGAGTTGGCCGACCTCGGTGGGACGATCGGCGTCCGCGACAGCAAGGATCCCGGTGGCGGTCACATCACCATCAGCCGTGATGGCCTGGACGCGTTGCTCGCTCGGCTGAAGCAGCGGTGACGTCGGCGTTTTGAGCGAGGCTACGCCGGGTTAGGCCGGGGCCGGGTCTGGAAGAGCGACCAGTCGGCATACCGGGGCGAATTCGCCCGCAGGAGGGGTGTTCGGGTGGTGGGGTGGCGCTTGCGTACGGGGCCGCCCCTCCAAAGTCAAGGGCGCCTTCGGCGTCGCTTCGCGATGGACTTCGTCCACCCTTGACTTTGGAGCCTCTGCGGCCCCTAGGCAGGTGATGGGGGCAGGCTCCGCCTGCCCCGCCCCCGGGTCGCGCCACCCCACCACCCCCCTCCGTACGCGTGTTCCAACAAACGCGGCAACCGACGGTGCGGCGCAAATAGTCGCCATTCAGATACCGAAAAGTATCCGCGTTGAAGCGCTGAATTCAAGATGCGATTGTCGGTCACAGCGGGTATTATCTAGGTATGCATTCAGTGACGATCAAGCTTGAGGCCGCGTCCACCATGGAACTGGTGAACGCGCTCTCAACCATCGCCACTGAACTCGCCAAGCGAGATGCCCCCGAATCGGCAGCCGCGTGCCTGGAACTCACCGAAACCCTCGTGGCCGCCTGCGATATGCAGGAAAGCGCACTCGCCGGATTCATCGGCCGCGTTGACGCCACCGCAGAACAAGCCCGGTGGGGATATCCCTCCGCCCAAGCATGGCTGCGATCGAGCCTGGGCATGCGCGACAACCGCGCCAAAGAACGCCTCACTCTCGCCCGGCAGCGTCACCGCCTCCCGCAGGTGGCCGAGCGGCTCGCGGCCGGGGAGCTGTCGCACGGTTACGCCGTCACCATCGGCGACGCGGTCGCCCGCCTCGACGACACCGACTGCTCCCAAGCCGAGACCACCCTGCTGGAGATGGCCGACCAAGGCTTCTCGGCCGGGAAGGTCGCCGCGTTCGGCCGCCGCATCCGCGACCTCATCGCCGAACGCGACGACACCGAAGACGCCCCCGACGAGGATTCTCGGCGCGGCTACGACAAGTCCTGGATCACCACCACCCGCTCCCTCGACGGCGGCCGCTACGTCAAGGGCTGGTTGAACCCCGAGGACGCCGCGATCTGGGACGGCACCCTGGCGCCGCTGGCCAAGCCGGCCGGACCCGACGACCGCCGCGACCTCGCAGAGCGGACAGCAGCAGCCCTTTCCAGCGTCCTATCCGGTGGGCACAAGGCATCCAAGGTCACCGTCATCTGCGACCTGGACACCCTCACCGGCGGCAACGCACCCGCCCGCCTGACCGATGGGACACCGATCCCCGCCGCGCAGGCCCGCCGCATCGCCCTGTCGGCCGGAGTGTCGCCCCTTCTCCTCGGGAAGGGGAACACCCCGCTGTATCTGGGGTGGCGGGAACGGTTCGCCTCCTCGGCGCAACGGCAGGTCCTCAAGACGCTGTACCCGTCATGCGCAGTACGGGGATGCGAGGTGCCAGGGACGTTGTGCGAGGTCGACCACGTGCACGGCTGGGCACTCGGGGAATCGCCCACCGACATCGACCAGCTCGCCCTCGCCTGCGGGTGGCACAACCGGTTCAAGCACACCAACCCGGACCAGATCCAGATCACCAAGGATCAGGACGGACGCTACGTCTACCAGTTGCTGCCGCCGTCCGACGCCCGACCGTCTTCGGGAGACCATCCGCCACCGGGTGACATCGGGCCGCCTGATCCGGCGCTCGACTGGGCTGCATAACCCACTTCCACCAGTACGGCCGCCCGGATCCCATCTGGATCCCGGGCGGCTCCGGCATGCCCAATTCACCTGGAACAGAACACGCGTGCGGAAGGGGGTGGTGGGGTGGCGCGACCCAGGGCGGGGCAGGCGGAGCCTGCCCCTAACGCTGCCTCAGGGGCCGCAGAGGCTCCAAAGTCAAGGGTGGACGAAGTCCATCGCGAAGCGACGCCGAAGGCGCCCTTGACTTTGGAGGGGCGGCCCCGTACGCCAGCGCCACCCCACCACCCGAACACCCCTCTTGCCAATCACCCCATCGCCCGAACAACCCCTCATACCCGATCGCGATCCGTCGATGGCGTCACCTCAATGGCGTCACCTCGATGCGACCACCCCGGCACGCCCCCCAGCACGACCACCTCCAGCACGATCACCCCGATGCGACCACCCCAGCGCGACCGCCCGGCGTGATCACCCCCGCGCATCCACCCCGCGCATCCACTCCGGTGGGACCACCCCAGCACGACCACCTCGATCCATCCCCGCGCGGATTCGTCGAGGCTTCCCGTTGGCCCTCCGCCTCTATGCGTCCGTGGGCCTCGCCCCCACTGTGTTGTGCTCGTCGAGCAGGAGCGCCGCGACCGCCTCCGGGGCCTCGCGCATGGCGTCGTGACCGGTCGGCAGATCGTGGACCCGCCACCCGGGATCGGCCAGGAGCCGGCCGCGGAGTTCGGCGAAGGGCGTCCGGTCCTCCCATCCCGAGCAGTAGACGAACTCCCGGCACGGGATCCGGTCGAGCGCGCCGGTGAGCCGGGCCGCCTGCAGGAACGAGGCCAGCGGGTGGGGTCGGCGCCGGGGATCGCCGCCGCCCGGCGGCAGGACGGCGTAGCCGGTGGCCGCGGCGCCGGCGGCGAACACCTCCCGGAAGCGCTCGGTCGTCGCCGACCAGCACGACTCGCCGTCGCGCGGGACGTAGGCGTCGAGATGCACCAGCCGCGAGATCCGCCCGGCGGCGCGGTCGGCGGCGGCGGAGACCACCATCCCGCCGTAGCTGTGCCCCACCAGCGTCACGCCGGTGAGGCCGACGCGGTCGAGGAGCCGCAGGACGTCATCGGCGTGCGTGTCGAGGTTGGCGGACGCGACGGTCGCCTCGTCGTCGTCCGGCCGCAGGCCCGTCAGGGTCAGCGCGTGAACCGCATGCCCGGCGCGCTCCAGCAGCGGAACCACCGCCTCGTACGTCCAGGAGCCGCGCCAACCACCGGGCACGAGAACGAACGTCGCCATGTGCATCTCCCTCGCTCAGCCGCGGCGTCGAGCACGCCGCTTCGGCGGTCACGTGGTCCGGCGCCGCCTCCGCGCGTCTGGGGACCACTCCGCATGCAGGCAGTGTCACAAGATCAAGCCGTGGCCGGCCACCGGCAGAAGGCCAACCGATACCCGTTTGCCGCCAAGTCGGCCGATCGCCGGCACCGGACCCCGAAAGTGATTGACGACCTCCAACTGACAGTGCACTATCAAATTCTAGTCAACTGTCACTTAGGAGGACGCCATGACGACGACGCACCCCGAGCGCTCCGCGCGGCGGTGGTGGGCGCTGGCGGCGCTCACGCTGAGCGTGCTGATCGTGGGACTGGACGGGACGATCATCAACGTCGCGCTGCCCACGCTGTCGGACGAGCTGGGCGCGACCAGCGCGCAGCTGCAGTGGATCGGCGGCGGCTACCTGCTGGCGCTGTCGGTGGGGATGCTCCCTGCGGGGCTGCTCGGTGACCGGTACGGCCACCGGCGGCTGCTGGTGGGCGGGATCGCGCTGTTCGGGCTGGCGTCCGCGGCGGGCGCGCTGGCGGGGACGGCCGGGCAGGTGATCGCGGCGCGCGCGGTCCTCGGCCTCGGCGCGGCGATGATCACGCCGCTGTCGATGGCGATCCTGCCGCGCGTGTTCGGCAGGGACGAGCTGCCGCGCGCCATCGGCGTGTGGACGGCGGCGACGGCGGTCGGGATGCCGATCGGCCCGCTCGTCGGCGGCTGGCTGCTCGACCACTTCCCGTGGGGGTCGGTGTTCCTGTTCAACGTGCCGGTGACGGTGCTCGCCGCGATCGCGTGCCTGCGGCTGCTCCCGGCGGACGGCCCGCGCGCGCGGGACGGCAGGCCGTTCGACTACCTCGGCACGGTGCTCGGCACCTTCGGCATCATCGCGCTCGTCTACGGGACCATCCAGGTGCCCGGGCACGGCTGGGGCAGCGCGTCCGTGCTGGTGCCGCTCGCCGCCGGCGCGGTGCTGATGGCGCTGTTCGTGCGGCGGCAGCGCCGGGCGGCGGCGCCGCTGGTCGACCTCGGCCTGTTCGCGGACGGGACGTTCCGGTGGGGCGCGATCATCGCCGTCTTCGTCAACTTCGCGGTGATGGGGCTGCTGTTCGTCGTCCCGCAGTACCTGCAGGCGGTGCTGGGGAACGGCGCGTTCGGCGGCGGGCTGCGGCTGCTGCCGCTGATCGGCGGGCTGATGGCGGCGGCGACGCTGGCCGAGCCGCTCGTCCCGCGGCTCGGCGCCCGCGTCGTGATCCCCGCGGGACTGCTGCTCCTCGCGGGCGGCGCGCTGCTCGGCGCCGCCACCGGCCCCGGCGACGGCTACGGCCCGACCGCCGGGTGGCTCTCGCTGGCGGGTCTCGGGTTCGGGCTGGCGATCGTCCCGGCGACGAGCATGGTGATCGGGTCGCTTCCGGAGGACGGCCCCGGCACGGGGACGAGCCTGCTGGAGACGATCCAGCAGCTCGGCGGGGCGCTCGGCGTCGCGGCGCTCGGCAGCGTGCTGAACGCGGGGTACCTGGCGCGGCTGTCGGTGGCGGGGCTGCCGGACGCGGCGGCGGACGCGGCGCGCGGCTCGGTGACCGGCGCGGACGCGGTGGCCGGGCGGCTGCACGACGGGGCGCTGGCGGCGTCCGCGCACGGCGCGTTCGTCCACGGGATGGATCTGACGCTGCTGGTCTGCGCGGGCGCGGCCCTTCTCGCCGCCGTCCTCGCGGTCGCCTTCCTGCCCGGGCGCCGCGCGGACGCCGCGGAGGCCGGGCGGACCGCCGCCGCGGCCCCGGTGCCCGCCGCGCGCGCGGGAGAATTGCCGGCATGAGCACCAGGGAGACCCCGGCCGGCAAGGCGTGCGGGCTGCGCGAGCGCAAGAAGGCGAAGACCCGGCTGGCGATCCGGCGCGCGGCGTACCGGCTGTTCGCCGAGCAGGGCTACGAGGCGACGACCGTCGACCAGATCGCCGAGGCGGCCGAGGTCTCCCCCAGCACGTTCTTCCGCTACTTCCCGGCGAAGGAGGACGTGATCCTGTCGGACGAGTACGACTCGGCGCTCGTCGACGCGCTCGCCGCGCGCCCGGCGGACGAGCCGGTGCTGCTGTCGCTCCGGCACTCGATGACCGACTCGCTGGGCCGCGTCCTGGAGGCCGACCGCGAGGAGCTGTTCACCCGGATCCGGCTGTCCTTCACCGACCCCGGCATCCGGGCCCGCGCGATGGACGAGCAGCTGCGCAACCAGGACGCGGTGGCCGCGGCGGTCGCGGACCGGACCGGCCGGGACGCCGCCGAGCTGGACGTGCGGTGCGCGGCGGCGGCGATCATCGCGGTCTCGATGACGGTGATGCGGCACTGGGTGGACGGCGGCGGCACCGAGGACCTCACCGCCCTGTACGACCGGCAGCTGACCACCTTGTTCGAGGGCCTACGCCTGTGACCCCACCGCCGCCCGAGCGGCCGGTGCGCGCGGTCGACGCCCGCCTCACCAGCGCTGGCGGGCCTCCTCCGCCCATCCCGTGAGGCCGTCGAACTCGATCCAGGTGCCGTCGTCGGTGCGGGCGCGCCCGCCGAAGTGCCCGAAGCACTGGTGCGTCTCGCTGCCGACGACGCCGAGCTCGACCCGGGAGACCTTCTCGTGGAAGGGCCGGAACTCCACCTCGACGCGGTCGCCGAGGATCGCCCAGGGGCGGGTCCAGCCGGACCGGTCGTAGGTCCATTCCAGCTCGTCGCCGATCTTGTGCAGGCGGCCGTCGACGATGAGCGCGTTCTCGGTCAGGCCGGTGCCGGCGGTCCACTTGCCGCCGAGCTGGAGCGCGACGCCGGGGCCGGCGGCGGCCGCCCAGTTCCACGTCATCCGGTACGGCCACTTGCCGCGCCCGTGGTCGAGGACGGCGAACGACTCGTCGCCGCCGATGGCGTGCTCGCCGGACGGGAGGACCAGCCGCCCGTGCACGGGCCGGCCCACGTCCTTCACCGTGTACTGGAACCGGGTGTCGCTCCACGGGATCACGACGCCGAGCGACTCGTGGCCGTCCGGCAGCGGGATCTCCAGCTCGATCCGGACGCCGCGCGCGGCGGCGCGCAGCGAGGTGCCGCCGGGGCGCTGCCGGATGCCGACCGCCACTCCCCCGCCGCGGACGGCGGCCTCGCCCTCGCCGCTGCGGTCGGGGAACGCGGCGCCGCGCGCGAACGGGACCACCGCGTCCCTGGCGGTCTCCTCGCCGGTCTCGCGGTCGAGGACGTAGACGCCGTGCACGCCCGCGTAGTCCAGCGACGACGCGACGATCCCGATGATGTGCCGGGGCGTGACGACGCCCCAGTACTCCCAGCGCTTCGCGCGGCCCCAGCCGCGCAGGTTCGCGCGGTGCAGGGGGCGGCGCGTCCAGCCGACCGCCGCCGGGTTGAGGCGCCCGTCGGGGAGGCACAGGTCGACGGGCTCGGTGATCTCGCGCTCGGTCGGCATCCCGCGAGCCTAACGGCGCCGGCGCGCCCCCGTCCCGCCCCGCCGGGGGTCCGTCCCGGCGGGGGCGGGACGGGGCTCACCGGCGGTCAGGACTTGTCGACGTGGCCCGGAACCGGGTCGGAGGCGTGCGGGCCGGGGATCACGGTGCCGCAGCCGCCGCAGGCCTGCTGGACCTGCTTCAGCAGCGTCATCTTGTTCGCGGTGAGATAGCCGATGTTCATGGTGACCGCGGCGTTGTCCGAAACCAGCACCGCGACGGCCGAAATGTTCGTCTTGGTGTAGTTTCCGTAGGCGGTCGCCTGGGCCGGGGTGCCGAACTCGGCATAGGTCATCTGTCCCGCCGCGTTCGGGAACAGCTCGCCCTTCTTCTCGTAGCAGCTGTATTCGCGGTAGAACGTCGTCTGCTTCGAGTACGGCGTGCCGATCGCGAACGTGCCGTCGTTCCATTCGCCGTAACCGCACGCCCGGTCGCCCCCGAGGGCGGTGTCGCCCAGCCCTTTGACCAGGTCGAACGTGAGCTTCTTGGGAGCCGCCTTGACCGGCGCGGCGCTCTTGGCGGCGCTCTTGGCCGTGCTCTTCGCCGTGCTCTTCGCCGCGGCGTGCGACGTCCCGCCGGAGCCCCCGCAGCCGGCGGCCAGGACCATGCTCACCCCCATGAGCCCCACCATCGTCCCCCAACGTGTGCCGGTTCCCCGCATGTCCGGACTTCCTCTCTGAACGGCCTTTACGCGAATGATGGGCAGTTCAATGACCCAGACGCCAGGGACTCTGGAACGGTTCAGCCCGGGACACGCGGCGCTTCAATAAGTCCATACCTTGGCCAGAGTTTCTTTAGTGCCGGACCGGCGAATCTCACAATGGTGATCACCGATTCACCCTGGAGCGCGTTCGACCACGACCGGATGCTGGACGCGCTGGCGGCACGGGAGAACTTCCCGGTCGCCGCGCGGCTGCTGCCCGCCCGGCACCGCGCCGACCTGCGGGCCGTCTACGGCTTCGCGCGGCTCGTCGACGACATCGGGGACGAGGCGCCGCCCGAGCAGCGCGCGGACCTGCTGGCCCTGGTCGACGACGACCTGGACCTGGTCTACAAGGGCGGGACGCCGAAGCTGCCGCAGCTGCGGCGGCTGGCCGGCACGGTGCACGCGCACGGGATCCCGGCCGAGCCGTTCCGGCGGCTGGTCGAGGCGAACCGGCAGGACCAGGTCGTCCACCGCTACGAGACGTTCGAGCAGCTGGTGGAGTACTGCGCGCTGTCGGCCGACCCCGTCGGCCGCGTCGTGCTGCACGTGTTCGGCGCCCAGGGCGCCGGGCTGGAGGGGGCGTCGGACCGGGTCTGCACGGCGCTGCAGATCATCGAGCACTGCCAGGACGTCGCGGAGGACCACCGGGCCGGGCGCGTGTACCTGCCCGCCGAGGACCTGCGCAGGTTCGGCTGCGAGGACGCCGACCTGGCCCGCCGGGCGACGCCGACGCGGCTGCGCGGCGTGCTGGCCCTGGAGGCCGGGCGCGCCCGCGACCTGCTGGACCGCGGCGCCGCGCCGCTGATGAGGGGACTGTCCGGATGGGCCCGGGTCGCCGTGGGCGGCTACGTGGCCGGCGGGAGGGCGGCGCTGAGGGCGCTGGCCGGGGCCCGCTACGACGTGCTCGCGCATCCGCCGCGTCCCCGCCGGGCCGCAGTGCTGGCCGGGTGGGCGCGCGCACTGGGAAGGGGCTGAGCGATGACGGTTTCAGAGACGTGTGAGCGTGCCGAAGAGGTCGCCGGGGCGTACCGGCACTGCGAGCGGGTGGTGCGCGAGGAGGCCCGCAACTTCTCCTACGGGATACGGCTGATGCCGCCGCCGAAGCGCCGCGCGATGAGCGCGATCTACGCGTTCGCGCGCGGCGTCGACGACATAGGGGACGGCCCGGAGCCGGCGTGCGTGCGGCTGGACCTGCTGGACCGGTCGCGGCAGCGGCTGCTCACCGTGCAGGAGGTGCTGCGGCGGCGCAGCGACGCGCGGGCGCTGGAGGGCCATCCGGTGCTGACGGCGCTGGCGGACGCGGCGGGCCGGTTCCCGATCCCCCTCGCCGCGTTCGACGAGCTGATCGACGGCTGCGAGAGCGACGTGCGCGGCGCCCGCTACGAGACGTTCGACGACCTGCTGCGCTACTGCCAGCAGGTCGCGGGCACTGTGGGCCGGCTGTCGCTCGGGGTGTTCGGGTCGGACGGCCGGCAGCGCGCCGAGGGCCTCGCGGACTCGCTGGGCGTCGCGCTGCAGCTCACCAACATCCTGCGGGACGTCCGCGAGGACCGGATGGCGGGGCGGGTGTACCTGCCCGCCGAGGACCTGGAGCAGTTCGGCTGCACGCTGGAGCTGGACGAGTCGGGCGTGTTCATCGACCCGCCGTGGCGGCTGCACAAGCTGATCGGCTTCCAGGCGGAGCGGGCCCGCGCCTGGTACGCGGAAGGGCTGCGGCTGCTGCCGCTGCTGGACCGGCGCAGCGCGGCGTGCACCGCCGCGATGGCGGGGATCTACCGGCGGCTGCTGGAGAGCATCGCGGCGAACCCGGCGGCGGCGCTGAACTCGCGGGTCTCGCTGCCGACGTGGCAGAAGGCCGTGGTCGCTGCGCGCGCGCTCACGGGGGTGGAGCGGTGAGCGTCGTCGTCGTCGGCGGCGGACTGGCCGGCATCAGCACCGCGATCGCCCTGCAGGAGACGGGCGTCCCGGTCACGCTGGTGGAGGCCCGCCCGTGGCTCGGCGGCGCGACCCACTCGTTCCGCCGCGACGAGCTGAGCGTCGACAACGGCCAGCACGTGTTCCTGCGCTGCTGCACCGCCTACCAGGGGCTGCTGCGGCGGCTCCGCGCCGAGCACCTGGTGCGGATGCAGGACCGGTTCGACGTCGCGGTGCTGCGGCCGGGCGCGCGGCCGGCGCGGCTGCGCAGGTCGCCGCTGCCGAGCCCGCTGCACCTGGTGCCGTCGCTGGCGCGGTACTCGCACCTGCCGGTCGCCGACCGGCTGCGGGCGGTGCGCGCGGCGGCGGGGCTCCAGCGGCTCGACCCCGACGACCCGGCGCTGGACCTGCTGTCGGCGGGCGCGTGGCTGGCCGAGCGCGGGCAGCGGCCGTGGGCGCGGGAGGCGCTGTGGGGCCTGTTCATCACCGCGGCGCTGAACGCGGAGGTGGGCGACGCCGCGCTCGGCCTGTCGGCGATGGTGTGCCGGCGGGCGCTGTTCGGGCGGCCGGACGCCGCCGACATCGGCGTCCCGACCGTCCCGCTGGGCGAGCTGCACGGCGGCCCGGCGCTGCGCCGGATCGCGGAGATGGGCGGCACCGTCCGGCTGAAGGCGAAGGTCGAGGCGGTGACCACCGACCCGAAGGTGGTGGTGGACGGCGTGCCGATCGCCGCGGACGCGGTGGTGCTGGCCGTCCCGCACGAGGCGGCGGCGCGGCTGCTGCCCGCCGAGGCGCTGCCGCAGCCGCTGCGCTGGCACGAGCTGGACGCGAGCCCGATCGTCAACGTGCACGTGGTGTACGACCGGCCGGTGCTGGACGAGCCGTTCGCCGCCGCGGTCGGCTCCCCCGTCCAGTGGATCTTCGACCGGTCGGGGGTGGCCGGGCTGCGCGACGGCCAGTACCTGGCGATCTCGCTGTCGGCGGCGGACCGCTGGATCGACCGGCCCACCGCGGCGCTGCGCGCGGAGTTCGTGCCGGAGCTGGCGCGGCTGCTGCCGGCGGCGCGCGGCGCCCGCGTCCGGGAGCTGTTCGTGACGCGCGAGCGGCGGGCGACGTTCCGGCAGCGGCCGGGCAGCCGGTCGCCGCGGCCGGGGGCGGCGACCCGCGCCCGCGGCCTGTTCCTGGCCGGCGCGTGGACCGACACGGGCTGGCCGGACACGATGGAGGGCGCGGTGCGCAGCGGCCTGACCGCCGCACGCCTGGTCCGCCGCCATCTGGAGGGGGTGAGGGACCGGTGACCGCCGCGTCCGCCACGGCTCACCCGACCCACCGCTGCTTCGAGAGGTGTGATCGATGACGGCCGTTCCGGTCTCGATGACCGATGTTCGCGGGCTGGTCGACGGGGCGCTGCGCGCCGCGGTGGGCCGGCTCGATCCCCGCACCTACCGGGTCGCGGCCTACCATCTCGGCTGGGCCGACGAGGAGGGCCGCCCGCTCGCGGCGCCCGCCGGGAAGGCGCTGCGCCCGGCGCTGGCGCTGCTGTCGGCGCGGGCGGCGGGCGCGCCGCCGGAGAGCGCGCTGCCCGGCGCGGTCGCGGTGGAGCTGACGCACGCGTTCTCGCTGCTCCACGACGACATCATGGACGGCGACCGGACCCGCCGGCACCGCCCGGCCGCGTGGACGGTGTTCGGGGAGCCCGCCGCGATCCTCGCGGGCGACGCGCTGCTCGCGCTCGCCCTGGAGGTGCTTCTGGAGGCCCCCGGGCAGGGCTCGGCGCGGGCGGCGCGCGCGCTGACCGTCGCGACGCGGCGGCTCATCGCGGGCCAGTCCCTCGACCTGGAGTTCGAGACGCGCCGGCAGGTCGGGCTGGAGGAGTGCACCGCGATGGCGGCGGACAAGACCGCCGCGCTGCTCGCCTGCTCCTGCGCGATCGGCGCGGTGCTGGACGGGGCCGCCGAGCCGCTGGCCGCCGCGCTGGAGGCGTTCGGCGCCGACCTCGGGCTGGCGTTCCAGCTGGTGGACGACCTGCTCGGCATCTGGGGCGACCCCGCCACGACCGGCAAGCCCGCGCTGTCGGACCTGCGGTCGCGGAAGATGTCGCTGCCGGTGGTGGCCGCGCTGAACTCCGGCACGCCGGAAGGGGCGCGGCTCGCCGAGCTGTACGCCCGGCCGCCGGACCCCGAGGGTCCGGACGAGGACGAGCTGGCCGAGGCCGCCGCGCTCGTCGACGCCGCCGGGGGCCGGGCCTGGGCCGAGGCCCGGGCCGACGAGCGGATCGCGAGCGCGACCGCGCACCTGGCGTCCGCCGCGCTGCCCGAGCCCGTCCGCGCCGAGTTCCTGCGCATCGCCGCCTTCGTCACCCGCCGGGACCACTGATGACAGCGACCGAACCGACCGAGACCAGCGCGTCCACCGTGCCCGCCGCGCCCAGCGCGCCCAGCGCGTCCGCCGGGACCCGCACGCCCGCCGAGGCGATGGCGGCCGCCCGCGACCACCTCCTGCGCCTCCAGGCGCCCGAGGGCTGGTGGAAGGGCGAGCTCCAGACCAACGTGACCATGGACGCCGAGGACCTGCTGCTCCGCGAGTTCCTCGGCATCCGCACCGCCGACGACACCCGCGAGGCGGCCCGCTGGATCCGCTCGCAGCAGGCCCCCGACGGCACCTGGGCCAACTTCCACGACGGGCCGCCGGACCTGTCCACGACCGTCGAGGCGTACGTCGCGCTGCGGCTCGCCGGCGACGAGCCGGACGCCCCGCACATGCGCCGCGCCGCCGCGTTCGTCCGCGGCGAGGGCGGCATCCCCGCCACCCGCGTCTTCACCCGCTTCTGGCTGGCGATGTTCGGGCACTGGTCCTGGGACGAGCTGCCGGCGCTGCCGCCGGAGATGGTGTTCCTGCCGCGCTGGTTCCCGCTGAACGTCTACGACTTCGCGTGCTGGGCGCGGCAGACGATCGTCCCGCTGACGGTGGTCGCGGCGAAGCGGCCCGTCCGGCCGCTGCCGTTCGAGCTGGAGGAGCTGCGGTCGGGGCGGCCCGTGCGGCGCGGGCGGCGCCTCGTCCCCGGCTGGGACGAGGCGTTCACCGCGCTCGACCGGGCGCTGCGCGTCTACGAGCGGCGTCCGCTGCCCGGCCTGCGGAAGGCGGCGCTGCGCCGCGCCGGCGAGTGGATCATCGCGCGGCAGGAGCCGGACGGGTCGTGGGGCGGCATCCAGCCGCCGTGGGTGTACTCGCTGCTCGCGCTGCACCTGCTCGGCCACGGCCTGGACCACCCGGTGGTGCGGCGCGGCCTGGACGGGCTGGAGCGCTTCACCATCCGGGACGCGAAGGGCCGCCGGCTGGAGGCGTGCCAGTCCCCCGTCTGGGACACCGTCCTGGCGATGAACGCGCTGGCCGACGCGGGCGTGCCCGCCGGCCACCCGGCCCTGGAGACGGCGGCCGAGTGGGTGCTCGGCGAGGAGGTGCAGGGGCCGGGCGACTGGTCGGTGCGCCGCCCCGACCTGCCGCCGGGCGGCTGGGCGTTCGAGTTCGACAACGACTACTACCCCGACACCGACGACACCGCCGAGGCCGTCCTCGCGCTCAGCCGGGTCGCCCACCCGAAGGCGGAGCCGGCGATCGAGCGCGGCGTCCGGTGGATGGCCGGGATGGTCTCCAGGGACGGCGGGTTCGGCGCGTTCGACGCCGACAACACCCGCGCGCTGTGCCGGCGGCTGCCGTTCTGCGACTTCGGCGAGGTCATCGACCCGCCGTCCGCCGACGTCACCGCGCACGTCGTGGAGGCGCTCAGCCACCGCGGGATGGCCGACTCCACGCTGGTGAAGCGGGCCGTCGTGTGGCTGCTGAAGGCGCAGGAGGACGACGGGTCCTGGTTCGGCCGGTGGGGCGCCAACCACGTCTACGGCACCGGGAGCGTGGTGCCCGCGCTCATCGCGGCGGGCGTCCGCCCCGGGAAGCCGGCGATCCGGCGGGCCGTCCGCTGGCTGGAGCGCCACCAGCGCGAGGACGGCGGCTGGGGCGAGGACCTGCGCTCCTACCGCGACCCGGAGTGGGTCGGGCACGGCGTCTCCACCGCCTCGCAGACCGCGTGGGCGCTGCTGGCGCTGCTCGCGGCCGGGGAGCGCGGCCGGACCGTCGAGCGGGGCGTGCGGTGGCTCACCGAGCACCAGCGCCCCGACGGCACGTGGGACGAGGACCACTTCACCGGCACCGGGTTCCCCGGCGACTTCTACATCAACTACCACCTGTACCGCCTGGTGTTCCCGCTGTCGGCGCTGGGCCGCTACGTGAAGGGGATCGGTTCCTAAATGGCCATGCCACTGCGCCAGAGCCTGCGCGTCGGCGGGTACGTCCTGCGGAACAAGCTGGCGGGGCGGAAGAAGTTCCCGCTGATCGTCGAGCTGGAGCCGCTGTTCGCCTGCAACCTGGCGTGCGCGGGCTGCGGCAAGATCCAGCATCCGGCGAGCGTGCTGAAGCAGCGGATGCCGGTCGAGCAGGCCGTCGCCGCGATCCGCGAGTGCGGCGCGCCGATGGTGTCGATCGCCGGCGGCGAGCCGCTGATGCACCCGCAGATCGGCGAGCTGGTGCGCGAGCTGATCCGGATGAAGCGGTACGTGTTCCTGTGCACGAACGCCGCGCTGATCCCGCGGAAGATCGACGACTTCGAGCCGTCCCGGTTCTTCGCGTGGGCGGTGCACATCGACGGGCTCCGCGAGCGGCACGACGCGTCGGTCTGCAAGGAGGGCGTGTTCGACGAGGCGGTCGCGGCGATCCGGATGTGCCAGGAGCGCGGGTTCCGGGTCACGACGAACACCACCGTGTTCAACACCGACACCCCGCAGACCGTCATCGACGTGCTGAACTACCTCAACGACGACCTGCGCGTCGACCAGATGATGATCTCGCCGGCGTACGCCTACGAGAAGGCGCCCGACCAGGAGCACTTCCTCGGCGTGCAGGAGACCCGGGCGCTGTTCCAGAAGGCGTTCGCGGACGGCAACCGCAAGCGCTGGCGGTTCAACCACTCGCCGCTGTTCCTGGACTTCCTCGAAGGCAAGGTCGACTTCCCGTGCACGGCGTGGGCGATCCCGTCGTACTCGCTGAAGGGCTGGCAGCGCCCCTGCTACCTGATGGACGACGGCTACGCCGAGACGTACCGGGAGCTGCTGGAGGAGACCGACTGGGACTCCTACGGCCGGGGACGCGACGACCGCTGCGCCAACTGCATGGCGCACTGCGGCTACGAGCCCACCGCCGTGTTCGCGACGATGGGCTCGCTGAAGGAATCGCTTCGCGCGGTGCGCAGCATCTGATCATCGTCGGGCGACCGGCCGCGTGTGGTCGGCGGGGGCGCTCACTCGTCCCGCAGCTCGCGGATGACGTCGCGGACGGCGGCGGCCAGCGCGCCGGCGTCGTCCACCAGCCCGGTGTCCGCGCAGAAGCCGAAGCACAGCTCGCGGTCGACGCCCAGGGCGGCGACCGCGAGCGGCGCGCCGGGCGCGAGCGGGACGACCGGGTACACGCCGGTCACCGGGACGCCGGTCAGCAGCATCCGCTCGCCGCTGGCCGGCAGGCTCGACACGATCCCCTGCAGGAACCGGCCGCCGTAGACGGCCCGCGCGAACCGCGCGTGCAGCGGCACCGGCATGAGCCGCCCCGCCCGCCGCATCACGAACCACGCGGCCAGCGCGCGGGTCCCGGACCGCAGCACGCGGCTGCGCCGGGCGATCTCCGCGAGCCGCTCGCGCTCCGGCATCGCGCCGATCGGCAGGTCCACCATGACGGCGGTGGTGTGGTTGCCCTCCATGCCCTGGCCGGGCGACCGCATCATCAGCGGCACCGCGACGCGGCACTCCCCCGCCGGCCTTCCCGGCGGGAACCGGACGGTCCGCTGGAGGGCGCCCGCGACCGCGCACATCACGACGTCCGAGACGCGGGTGCCGTGCCGCCGCGCGATCTCGCGGGGCTCGTCGAGCGGGATCCGCAGGGTGCCGAAGCGGCGCCCGGCCGTCCCGGCGGACGGCAGCCGCGCGGGCGGCGCGGCGCCGACCCCGCTGTCCACGGCGAGCTGCGCGAGGCCGAGGGCGCCGGCGAGCGCCTCGCGGACGCGGCGGCGCGGCGGCGCCGCCGGTTCGCGCCCGGTGGCCGGGCCGGGCGCGGCGGGCTCCATCAGCGAGACGGCCTGCGCGACGACGCCGACGCCGTCCGCGACGACGTGGTGCATCAGGAACACGAGCGTGGTGCGGCCGGGCGCGGCCCCGTTGACCAGGATCATCCGCCACAGCGGCCGGTCGCGGGGCAGCGGCTCGGCCTGGATCTCGGCGATCATCGCGCGGAGGCCGTCCATGCCGTCGACGTCGCGCTCGGCGACGTGCCACGACCAGTCGATGGCGGGGTGGTCGCGCCAGACCGGCCGCCGCCACCGTCCGCCGCCCGCGAGCCGCTGCCGGAACCGCGGGAGCCGGTCGAGCCGGTCGCCGATCAGCCGGACCAGGTCGAGCCGGCCGAGGGCGCGGCGGGAGGTGTCGAGCATGATGACGCCGCCCGCGTGCTGCGGCGCGGCGGCGCTCTCCACCGCGAGGAAGAACGCGTCCTGCGCCGGGACGCGCTCCTCCGCCGCGGGGCGGGCCGCCAGCCGGTCGGCGGTGACCACCGACAGCGCCACCAGCGGCACCGCCGCGACCGCGTCCAGCACGTAGTGGTTGGCCGTCGCGACGATGACGTAGGCGGTGACCGCGATGTGCGCGCCGTTCAGCGCGCGCGCCGGGCGCGGTGCCCTCGCCCGCGCGAGCTCCACGCCGGCCCATAACGCCCATGCCATGTGCAGGGACGGGACGGCCGCGAACCGGTCCGCGTGCTCGATCACCGGCGAGCCCCACGACCCCCAGGTCCGGCCGAGCCGGACGGTGTCGACGAAGCCGAGGCCGCCCAGGAACCGCGGCGGCATCACCGGGAACAGCGCGAAGCAGGCGATGGCGCCGACGTTCAGCGTCACGAACGCGTTGCGCGCCGTCCGGTACCGCCCGGGATGCCGCACGTACAGCCAGACCAGCACCGCGAGCGTGGCCGCGATGTAGGTGGTCGCGTACTCGTAGTCGGCCAGGACGCGCAGGACGGGCCGTCCGGCGAGCCAGCCGTTGAGGGCCCGCTCGACGTCGAGGTGCAGGGTCCGCTCCAGGGCGAGCACGCTCTGCCCGCGCAGGCGGGACGCGTGCTCCCTGGTCTGCTCCGGCAGCATCGCCACCAGGGAGTACAGCCCGAACAGCGCCAGCCCGAGCAGGATCTCGCCGCTCGCCCGCCCCCGCGTCGCGGCGCCGTCCCGGGCGAGGACCGCGTCCCGCGCGGTCACCGCATCCTGAGTCCCCATCGTCCCCCCGCCCGGCTGTTACCCAGCATTTCCGCCGGTCAGACGGCCATGACCGGAATAGATGATCATGTCCGGGATGTCGGCGCGATCCGGCCGGGAGGCAGGCGCGATCCGGCCGGGGGACCGGCGCGGCGAATCCGGGAACCATCTGGCACAGCGAGCCGTCTTCGATATATCGTTGTCGTATCGCGAAGGATCAAAGAGAGATCTCAGAAGGAAGGTGCAGAACATGGGAGCGGCACACGCGCACGGCGGACCCGACTGGCGCTGGGCGTTCGCAGCGGCGGCGCTCGGAGCGAAGGCCGCGCACGCGGCGTCCCGGCACGGCCCGCACGCGCACGGCCCCGGGCCCCGGGGCGAGTTCCCCGGCTTCGGCCCGATGTTCGGCGGCGGGCCCGGCCCCTGGGGGCCGCCCGGCGGGTTCGGGCCCGGCCGGGCGCCGTGGGCGCGCGGGCGCGGACCCTGGGGGCGGGGGCCCAAGGCGCGCAAGGGCAACGTCCGCGCGGCGATCCTCGTCCTGCTGGCCGAGGAGCCCCGCAACGGCTACCAGATCATCCAGGAGATCAACGAGCGCAGCGGCGGCGCCTGGAAGCCCAGCCCCGGCGCGGTCTATCCGGCGCTGCAGCAGCTCGCCGACGAGGGGCTCATCGCGGGCGAGGAGGGCGGCGGCCGCCGCACCTTCCACCTGACCGACGAGGGCCGCGCGTACGTCGAGGAGAACGCCGAGCGGCTCGCCGAGCCGTGGGCGGAGATGACGCCCGAGTTCGGCGAGGGCGTCCCCGAGCTGTTCAAGCAGGCCGCGCAGACGGGGGCCGCGGTCATGCAGATCGTCCACTCCGGCTCGCCGGACCAGGTCGCGCAGGCCCGGGACGTCCTGTCGGAGGCGCGCCGGAACCTGTACCGGATCCTGGCCGACGACGACCCCGCCGGCGACGACGCGGGCCCGACGGCCGCCGACGACGAGGAGTAGACCGGTGACGCGCCCGGACGACATCCGCATCGGCGACGCCGAGCGGGACGCCGTGATGGTCGCCCTGCACGACCACTTCGCGGCGGGGCGGCTCGACCGCGGTGAACTCGACGAGCGGCTGGACGCCGTGCTGGCCGCCAAGACGCACGGCGACCTGCGCGCGCTCGTCCGCGACCTGCCCGCGCCGAACGGCCTGCCCGAACCGGAACGGCCCGCGGCGACCTTCGGCGCGGTCCCCTGGGACCTCGGCCCCGCGCTCGCGTTCGGCGGCCCGGGGCGGCCCCTGAACCGCCACCACCGGCACATGGCGCACGCCCACCGGCATATGGCGCACTACCGGCACGGCCCGCGCTTCCCGGCGTTCCCGCTGATGATCGCCGTGTTCTTCGCGGTCGCGTTCACGGTGGGCGTCGGCACGGCGGCGCTGGCCGTGCTGCACGTCGCGCTGGTGATCTGGCTGGTGCGCGCGGTGATGCTGCTGGTCGGCGCCCGCCGGTCGCGCCGCCGCCTCAACCCCGGCGCCTGAGCCGGGGACGGACCGCCCGCTCCGGCGGGCGGGCAGGCCGGCCTGGGTGCGGTCCCCGCAGCCGGGCCGGCGCCATTCCGGCGCCAGGCGGCGGAGCGTTCCGGCGCCAGGCGGCGGGGCGTTCCGGCGCTAGGCGGCGGGGCGTTCGGGCGGGAGCGCGCAGCGGGACGGGACGGCCTCGCGGAGCGCACCGAGCGCGCGGGCGATCAGCGGGTTCGCGCGGCTGCCCCGCCGGACGCAGGTCAGCACCTGCCGCATCGGCACGGCGTCGCCGGACAGCGGGACGCGTACGACCGGCTGGTCGGCGGGCCCGTCCGCCAGTCGCGGGACCAGCGACACCCCGAGCCCGTTGCCGACCAGCGCCCAGATCACCGACCAGGTGGTGGCGTTGTGCGCGATCCGGGGCGTGAAGCCGGCGGCCGCGCAGTAGGCCATGACCTGCTGGTGGTGGGCGCAGCCCTCGGGCTGCACGCTGATCCACGCCTCGGCCGCCGCGTCCTCCAGCCGGACGCCGCGGCGGCCCGCGAGCGGGTGCCCGGCCGGGACGATCAGGTCGAGCGCCTCCGCCATGAGCGGTTCGCGGTCGAAGCGCGGATCGCCGGGCGGCGGCGCGTCCGCGGTGGGCTCGATGACCGCGACGTCGGTCTCGCCCGCCGCGAGCAGGCCCATGGCCACGTCGGTGTCGCACTCGCGGATCTCGATCGTCAGCGCCGGGTCGGCGCGCAGCAGCGCGCCGGCGGCCGGAGCGACCAGGCCGCCGACCGCCGTGGTGAACCCGCACATGCGCAGCGGCCCGGCGGCGCCCGCGCGGTGCGACTCCAGGTCGGCGAGCGCCTCCTCCCAGCGGGCGAGCATGGCGTCGGCGTGCTCGATGAGCAGGTGCGCGGCCGGGGTGAGCCGCACGCGGCGGCCCTGCGGTTCCAGCAGCGGGACCTTGAGCTCGCGCGCCAGTTCGCGCAGGTGGTGGGAGACGGCGGACGGGGTGAGGTGCAGCGCGTCCGCCGCCGCGGTGACCGTCCCGTACTGGTGGACGAGCCGGAGCATGTGCAGCCGCCGCAGGTCGATCATGCAATCATTTTGCACATACGATCGCGGAAATGTGAAATGGACGGCAACGTTCGGATCTGTGCAGACTGCCGTCATGACACAGCGAGGCAGGATCCTTTCCCGGCATCTCACCAGTGACGGCGTCGTCGTGTGGAGCCGCTGCTCCTGCGGACGGCTGCGGATGGACCTCGTCCCGGCGGCGGGCGGGGCCCGGCTGGGCGCCGGGCCGTGCCCGCACCGGGACGGCGGTCAGGCATCGAGCGTCAGCTCGTAGTGCAGGGTCTTGTAGTGCTTAACGCGGTGGAGGAGCGGAACGGCGAAGCCCTGCTGGAAGCGGTGCTTGCGCGCCAGCATCCGGCGGATGGGCTTCGCCTCCTCCTCGCTGAGGAGCCGGACGCGGCCGTGGACCGCGGGCCCCGTGACCTTGCCGCTGTAGGTGCTCGGCGCCACCTCGACCTCGGGGTTGCGGGCCATCCGCTTGGCCTTGTACGCCTTGTCGTAGGTGCGGAAGTAGGCGTGGTCGCCGCGGACGACGATGTTCACCGGCGTCCCGACCGGCGTGCCGTCCTTGCGGTAGGTGGTCAGCAGGACGGTGCGCTGGCGCGCCAGCCCGTCGAGCGTCTCGCGGATGTTCGTGGTGTCCATTGCGGGCCTCCCTTGTTCTCGCTCCTGCCCAGGAGACGTGAGGGAGACCCGCGGACGTGACATCAGGCCGGGCGGAGCTCCGCGGCCTCGGCGGCGAGGCCGCGGATCCGGTCCCAGTCCCCCGCGCGGACGGCGTCGGACGGGGTCAGCCAGGTGCCGCCGACGCAGCCGACGTTCGGCAGCGCGAGGTACTCGGCGGCGTTGCCGGGCCGGATCCCGCCCGTCGGGCAGAACGTGATCTGCGGCAGCGGCCCGCCGAGCGCCTTCAGGTAGGGGACGCCGCCCGCCGGCTCGGCGGGGAAGAACTTCATCGCGGTGACGCCCTCCTCCAGCAGCGCCATCGCCTCGGACGCGCTGGACACGCCCGGCAGGAACGGCAGGCCGGTGTCCGCCATCGCGGCGCGCAGCCGGGGCGTGCAGCCGGGGCTGACGAGGAACCGCGCCCCCGCCTTCAGCGACCGCTCGGCGTCCCGCGCGGTGACGACCGTGCCCGCGCCGACGACGGCGTCCGGCACCTCGGCGGCGATCCGCTCGATCGACTCGGCGGCGGCGGGCGTGCGCAGCGTCACCTCGATCGCGGGGAGGCCGCCCTCGACCAGGGCGCGGGCCAGCGGGACCGCGTGGTCGGCGTCGTCCAGGACGACGACCGGGACGACGGGCGCCAGCCCGAACAGCTCTTCGGTGTTCACACGTGCTCCAGGGTCTCCATGGCGGCCGGGGTCTGCGCCAGCCGGACGGCGGCGCCGACGAGGGCCGGGCCGGGGTGGACGATCAGCGAGGTCGGGATGGGGCGCAGGTAGTCCTCGACGGGCGGCTTCGCCTCGAAGCGGGCGCGGAAGTCGCTGCGGCGCAGCTCGTCGGCGATGCGCGGCAGGATGCCGCCGCCGAGGTGGACGCCGCCGCGGGCGCCGAGGGTCAGCGCGACGTTCCCGGCGAGCGAGCCGAGGAGCGCGCAGAACATCGCGACGGCCTCCGCGCACAGGGGGTCGCCGTCGTGCGCGCAGATCCGCGCCGGGTCCAGCGGCTCGACCTTCACACCGTCGAGTATCGCCAGGTAGCGGTGGATGCGCGCCAGGCCCGTCCCGGACAGCAGGGACTCGGCGCGGGCCGTGCCGTGCTCGGCGCGCAGCAGCCGCGCGACCGCCAGCTCCCGGTCGGTGGCGGCGGGGACGTCCACCTGGCCGCCCTCGCCGGGCAGCGGCACCCACCCGGCGGGCGTCGGGACGAGACCGGCGACGCCGAGCCCGGTCCCCGGGCCGAGCACCGCGAGCGGCGCGGGCCCGGCGGCGCGGTCGGCGGCGGGGCCGATCGGGACCAGGTCGTCCGGTCCCAGGCGGGGCAGCGCGAGGGCGAGCGCCTCGAAGTCGTTGAGGATCTCCAGGTGCGGGACGCCGAGGTGCTCGCGCACCCCCTCCGCGGTGCCCTTCGGCCAGCCCGCGTTGGTCAGGTGGTAGGTCCCGCCGGTGACGGGGCCCGCCACCGCCAGGCACGCGGCCGCCGGGCGGACGTCCGGGGCGTACCGGTCGAGATAGGCGGCCGCGGCCTCGGCCAGCCCCGCGTGGTCGCGGGTCGGCAGCGACTCCACCCGCTCCGGGGCGCCGTCCGGGCCGTCGACGAGGGCGAAGCGGGCGTTCGTCCCGCCGACGTCGGCGACCAGCCACACCGTCTCCGCTCCATTGCTCATGCGAACACCCCCGCGCCCAGCTCGGCCGCGCCGACGGACCGGCGGAACACGTCGAACAGCTCCCGGCCGGTGCCCGTCCACTCCTCGGCGGACGGCGCCGCGCCGCCGGGGATGCGGGCGTCGAACTCCTCGTCCGGGACGAGGACCTCCAGCAGCCCCTTGTCGGCGTCCAGCCGGACGACGTCGCCGTCGCGGACGCGGGCGAGCGGGCCGCCCGCCGCCGCCTCCGGCGACACGTGGATCGCGGCGGGCACCGCCCCCGAGGCGCCCGACATGCGTCCGTCCGTGACCAGCGCGACCCGGAACCCGCGGTCCTGGAGCACCGACAGCGGCGGGGTGAGGCGGTGCAGCTCCGGCATGCCGTTGGCGCGCGGGCCCTGGTGCCGGACGACCGCGACGACGTCCCGGTCCAGCTCGCCGGCGGCGAACGCCTCCTGCAGCGCCTCCTGCGACTCGAACACCCGGGCGGGCGCCTCGACCGTGCGGTGCTCCGGCCGCACCGCCGACACCTTGATCACGGCGCGGCCCAGGTTCCCGGACACGGTGTGCAGGCCGCCGTGGGTGTCGAACGGCTCGTCGGCGGGGCGCAGGACGTCCGGGTCGCCGGACTCGGCGGGCGCGTCCCGCCACACCACCTTGCCGCCTTCCAGGTGCGGCGTCCTGCGGTACGCGGCGAGGGTGGCGCCGCCGACCGTCCGCGCGTCCTCGTGCAGCAGCCCGGCGTCGATCAGCTCGCCGATGAGGAACGCCGTGCCGCCGGCCGCGTGGAAGTGGTTCACGTCGGCGGTCCCGTTCGGGTAGAGCCGGGTGAGCAGCGGCGTCACCTTCGACAGCTCGTCGAAGTCGTCCCAGGTCAGCTCGATGCCCGCGGCGGCGGCCATGGCGACCAGGTGCAGCGTGTGGTTGGTGGAGCCGCCGGTCGCGAGCAGCGCGACGATCGCGTTGGCGAACGCCCGCTCGTCCAGCAGCTCGCCGATCGGGGTGTACTCGTCCGCGAGGTCGGTGAGCTTCAGCACCCGGCGCCCGGCCGCCTCGGTCAGCCCGTCGCGCAGCGGGGTCCCCGGCGGGACGAAGCTGGCGCCCGGCAGGTGCAGGCCCATGACCTCCATGAGCAGCTGGTTGGAGTTGGCCGTCCCGTAGAAGGTGCAGGTGCCGGGCGAGTGGTAGGACGCGGCCTCCGCGGCGAGCAGCTCGTCCCGCCCGATCTCCCCCGCCGCGTACCGCTTGCGGACCTTCGCCTTCTGCGCGTTCGGCAGCCCGGACGCCATCGGCCCGGCCGGCACCAGGATCACCGGCAGGTGCCCGAACGACAGCGCCCCGATCACCAGGCCCGGGACGATCTTGTCGCAGACCCCGAGCAGCAGCGCGCCGTCGAACATGTCGTGCGACAGCGCCACCGCCGTCGCCATCGCCACCACGTCCCTACTGAACAGCGACAGCTCCATGCCCGCGCGGCCCTGCGTGATGCCGTCGCACATCGCCGGCACGCCGCCCGCGAACTGCGCGGTGCCGCCCGCCTGGCGGATCGCGGCCTTCAGGATGTCGGGGTAGTCCTTCAACGGCTGGTGCGCGGAGAGCATGTCGTTGTACGCCGACACGATCGCGATGTTCGGCGTGACGTTCCCGCGCAGCCACAGCTTGTCCTGGACGCCGCAGGCCGCGAACCCGTGCGCGAGGTTGGCGCACCCCATGCCGGTGCGCGCCGGGCCCTGCGTGCGGGCGGCGGCGATGCGGTCGAGGTAGGCGGTGCGCCGGGCGGCGCTCCGCTCGGCGATCCGCTGTGTG
Source organism: Actinomadura sp. RB99 (assembly GCF_014706005.1). Lineage (NCBI taxonomy): Bacteria > Bacillati > Actinomycetota > Actinomycetes > Streptosporangiales > Thermomonosporaceae > Actinomadura > Actinomadura sp. RB99. The sequence continues at coordinate 142,283 of NZ_JABMCA010000018.1, forward strand.
ACACGTTCCAGGGCAGGGTGCAAGGCCATCGCGAGCTCCAGACCAGGGGGATCGGTAGATCGCCAAACTATCGAGACATAGGTCACGCATACAAGCCGACTTATGAACTTCAACTAACAAAAGTCCGTCAGTTCGGCTAACTGGACGTACGGAAGACGGCCGTGCTTGACTGACCGGATGCCGCGCCCCGTGTCCCGCCCGTGCACGACCGGCGACGTCCTGCGCCTCATCCGCGAGGACGGCGTCGCCACCCGCGCCGACCTGGGCCGCGTCACCGGCCTCTCCCGGCCCGCCGTCGCGTCCCGCGTCGCCGAGCTGATCGCCCGCGGCCTCGTCGTCGAGCGCGCCGACGGCCCGTCCACCGGCGGGCGGCCCCCGGCCCGCCTCGCCTTCAACGCCGCCGGCGGCGCCGTGCTCGTCGCCAACCTCGGCCAGTCCCGCGGCCAGCTCGCCGTCTGCGACCTCGCGGGCCGCGTCCTCGCCCGGTCCGACGCGCCGCCCGCCGACGTCACCGCGGGCAAGACGCTGCCGCGCCTCCTCGACCAGTGGAGCGAGCTGCTCGCCGATTCCGGCATCGACCCGGCGTCGATCCGGGGCGTGGGCCTCGGCGTCCCCGACGCCGTCGAGCACGTCGCCGGACGCTGGGACCGCGTCGAGGTCAGCCCGCCCGTCCTGGAGCGCTTCGGGGTCCCCGCCCACCTCGACAACGAGGTCAACACCGCCGCGCTCGGCGAGCACCAGGCCCACCCCGGCGTCCGGGACCTGCTGTTCGTCAAGGTGTCCACCGGCATCGGCGCGGGCGTCATCGCGGGCGGCGCCATCCAGCGCGGCGCGCTCGGCGCGGCCGGCGAGATCGGCCACGTCCCCGTCCCGGCCGCCGGCGACGCGCCGTGCCGCTGCGGCAACACCGGATGCGTCGAGGCCGTCGCGGGCGGCACCGCCCTGCTGGCCCGCTCGTCCGCCGCCGACCTGCCCGCCCTCGCCGCCATGGCCCGCGCCGGCGACCCCGCCACCGTCGCGCTGCTGCGCGAGGCCGGCCGCCGCATCGGCGAGGTCGTCGCCACCGCCGTGAACCTGCTCAACCCCGCCGTCGTCGTCCTCGGCGGCGACCTCGTCGGCGCCGACGAGCCCCTCATCGCGGGCCTGCGCGAGGTCGTCTACCAGCGCTCGACCGTCCTCGCGACGCGCAGCCTGCGGATCGAGCCGAGCCGCCTCGGCGAGAGCGCCGGCCTCACCGGCTGCGCCGCCATGGTCCTCGACAACATCCTCGCGCCCGAGGCCCTCGACGCCCTGTGACCCGCGCCCTCACCGGCCGGCGCCGTCAGCGCCCCGTGGGGGCGAGGTCGTCGGCGACGCGGCCGTCCGCGACGGTGAGCCGGCGGGTGGTGCGGACGGCCTGGAGCATCCGGCGGTCGTGCGTGACCAGCAGCAGCGTGCCCGGGTAGGACTCCAGCGCGGATTCGAGCTGCTCGATCGCCGGCAGGTCCAGGTGGTTGGTCGGCTCGTCCAGCACCAGCAGGTTGACGCCCTTGCCCTGGAGCAGGGCCAGCGCGGCCCGGGTCCGCTCGCCGGGCGACAGCGTGCCCGCCGGGCGCAGGACGTGGCCGGCGCGCAGCCCGAACTTGGCCAGCAGGGTCCGGGCGGGCTCCGGCTCCAGCCCGGACGCGGCGGCGAACGCGTCCAGCAGCGGCTCGTCCCCGAGGAACAGGCCGCGCGCCTGGTCGACCTCGCCGACGACCACGCCGGGGCCGATCGCCGCGTCGCCCTCGTCCGGGACGATCCGGCCGAGCAGCGCGCCCAGCAGCGTGCTCTTGCCCGCGCCGTTCGCCCCGGTGATCGCGACCCGGTCGGCCCAGCCGATCTCCAGGTCCACCGGGCCCAGTGTGAACGCGCCGCGCCGCACGACCGCGCCGCGCAGCGTCGCCACCACCGCCCCGGACCGGGGCGCGGCGGCGATCTCCATCCGCAGCTCCCACTCCTTGCGGGGCTCCTCGACCACGTCGAGGCGCTCGATGGCCCGCTCGGTCTGCCGCGCCTTCGCCGCCTGCTTCTCGCTCGCCTCCGACCGGAACTTGCGCCCGACCTTGTCGTTGTCGGTGGCCTTGCGGCGCGCGTTGCGGACGCCCTTGTCCATCCAGGACCGCTGCATCCGGCCGCGCTCCTGCAGCGCGGAGAGCTTCCCGGCGTACTCGTCGTACTCCGCCCGCGCGTGCCGCCGGGCGACCTCGCGTTCGGCCAGGTAGGCGTCGTATCCGCCGCCGTACAGGTTGATCTGCCGCTGGGCGAGGTCCAGTTCCAGGACGGACGTCACCGTCCGGGCGAGGAACTCGCGGTCATGGCTGACGACCACGGTCCCGGCGCGCAGGCCGGTGACGAAGCGCTCCAGCCGGTCCAGGCCGTCCAGGTCGAGGTCGTTGGTCGGCTCGTCCAGCAGGAACACGTCGTACCGGCTGAGCAGCAGCGACGCCAGCCCCGCGCGGGCGGCCTGCCCGCCCGACAGCGCGGTCATCGCCTGGTCGAGCCCCACCCCGAGGCCGAGGTCCGCCGCGACCTCCCCGGCCCGGTCCTCCAGGTCGGCGCCGCCGAGGGCGAGCCAGCGCTCCAGGGCCGCCGCGTAGGCGTCGTCGGCGCCCGCGCGGCCCTCCACGAGGCCCTCGGTCGCCGCGTCGAGGTCGGCCTGCGCCCGCGCCACCCCGGTCCGGCGCGCGAGGAACCCGGCGACGGTCTCGTCCGGCCGCCGCTCCGGCTCCTGCGGCAGGTACCCGACGGACGCCGACGCCGGGCTGAGCCGGACGGTGCCCGCCTCGGGCGTCCCGAGCCCGGCCAGCAGCCGCAGCAGCGTCGACTTACCCGCCCCGTTGCCGCCGACCAGCCCGACGACGTCGCCGGGCGCGACGACGAGATCGAGCCCGTCGAACAGGGCCCGGTCCCCGTGCCCGGCCGCGAGATCCTTGACGACGAGAGTGGCGCTCATAGACCCCCAACGCTATCCGCCCCGGGCACCCGGCCGGCCAGGCCCCGGCGGCCCGTCGCAGGGCGTGACGGCCCCGAATCGTTGATCGCCAGGAGTCATCCGGTCCGTCCCGGTCGTTGGGGTGGACATGAACCCGGTTTACCTGCAGACCGAAAGAGCATGGCCCCCCGATGGCACGACCGCCTCCCCCGCGCCGGCGGAGATCCGATCGTTCACGGAGAGTGACCGTCCCGAGCTGCTCGCCCTGTTCGCCCGCGCCCGCGAGGACTCCCCGTCCGCGTCCCTGTGGGGCCACGAGGAGTCCGAGGCGGACATCTACCTCACCCCCTACATGGACCTGGAGCCGGAGTCCCTCTTCGTCGCCGAGTCCGGGGGACGGCTCGTCGGCTGCCTCACCGGGTGCCCCGACTCGTCCCGCCTCCCCAGCGAGGAGGCGCGCATGCTGGAGGCCATCCGGACGCACCGCCTCATGCTGCGCCCCCGCCTCGCGGCCTTCTTCGCGCGCAGCACCGGGGACCTGCTGTGGGGCGCGGCCCACCGCCGCCCCAGGGCCGCGGCCTTCGAGGACCCCCGGTGGCCCGCGCACCTGCACATCAACCTCGTTCCCGAGGCGCGCGGCACCGGCGCCGCCGAAAACCTCATGACCGCCTGGTTCGACCGCCTCAGGTCCACCGGCTCTCCCGGCTGCCATCTGCAGACCCTGTGCGAGAACACCCGCGCGCTCGCGTTCTTCCGGCGCATGGGCTTCACCGAGCACGGCCCGGCCCGCCCCGTCCCCGGCCTCAGGTACCGCGGGCGGCGCCTCCACCAGCGGACGATGATCTGGACGCCCTGACGCCCTGACGCGGGCTCAGCCCACGATCACCAGCGGGCCGCGCACCGTCCCGCCGTCCTCCGACGTCCACTCCCCCGCGACGCACCCGGCCGCGCCCGCCGCATCGGCGTCCGGCCGCAGCAACCGGAGCACCCGCACGGCGGGCCTCCCCGGGAACCGGAGCTCGGTCCCGTCCGGTCCGTTCACGACGGCCGCCGGCCCGCCGGGGAACGGCTCTCCGCTGTAGCGGCTCTCGACCGTCTCGTTCCGCATGTCGGAAACACTCTGGTCCTGCGGCACCGCGCGGCCCTCGATCAGCGCGAGCAGCTGCGCCTGCAACACCGGGTCGTGGACCCCGTCGTAGATCCACCGCCGCCCCAGCACACCGTGCTCGGACGTCCCGATGAGGGCGTCCTCGGCGCCGTCGAGCGGCGCCCCCCGATAGGACATCGGCACGAGGTGGGCGTGCCCGCCCTCCCCGACGACCATGAACTCGATGCCGACCTCGCCGGCGGGGTCGTCGAGCCGGAACCCGCCGGCCTTCCGCAGCTCGCCCCCACTCCCCGCGTACCACGGCTGCTCCGGCAGCCAGCCCGCGAGAAGCTCCAGCTTCCCGGGCGTCATCGTGGTGTCGTAAACGACCGCCATGCCTCTCCCGCCGTCTCGCCCAGCGCCGATCGAGGCCACGCTACAGCGGCGCTGCTTCGGTACGGCCAGGGGAACCGCTGATCATCACTTGAACAACCCCGGAACCGCGCCCGGCATGCACCGGACCGGGCAGGGCAGATCATCAGCGGCTTTGTCGGATGATCAACCGCGAGTCCCTGCCATGGACCGCTCAATCATGAACCGGGGGTAGACCGGAGCGATGTCACGCCTCGCACTCGTGGCCCTGGCGGTCGCCGGCGTCCTGACCGCCGCGATCACCGGGCCGCTGCGCCCCTCGTCACAGCCCGTCCGCGCGGCGTCCTCGCCGCCGCCTCCGGCGGGCGCCAAGAACGGCGAGGCGTGGGCGTGGACGCAGCTGGTCAACCGCGCCTCGCACACGACCGAGCTCCGGTTCGCCACCACCGAGCAGCCCTCCGGCCAGTGCCCCACCGCGCAGTACAAGCAGGGCGGCCAGATCCGCACCGCGCCGATGCGGAAGGTCAGCGACCCCTACACCCCGGGCGGGCTCCAGCAGTTCCCCACCACGCTCTGCACGCTGCAGGTCCCCGACGGGGCGACCGGCGCGCTGATCGAGCCGAGCACCACCAGCGCGGCGACCGTCCACCCCGGCAACCTCCAACTCCCCCTGCCGGACTGGCCCGTCAGCGGCCGCCCCCGCCGGGTCGCCGTGATCGGCGACGCCGGCTGCGAGGTCGTCTCCCCGGTGTCCGGGGCCGCCGCGAACCAGGACTGCCTGAAAGCCTGGCCCCTGCACACCCTCGCGACGCACGCCGCCGCCCAGTCCCGGCCGGACCTCGTCGTCCATGTCGGCGACTACGTCTACCGCGAGCAGCCGCAGGCCGCGAACGACGCGTCCCCGGGCTGCGACACCCAGGGGCAGGCGGCCGACTGGGGCTGCCTCGTCAAGGACTTCCTGCGCCCCGCCGAACCCCTCCTCGGTGAGGCGCCGTTCGTCTTCGCGCGGGGCAACCACGAGGTCTGCACGCCGGGGAAGGTGGGGCGGGGCGCCGAATGGTTCCGCTACCTCGCCACCACCCCGCAGAAGGACAACGAGTGCTACACGCTGCCGCAGACCCAGGTCGAACCCGAACAGATCAACGCGGGAACGCTGCACTTCGTCCTGTTCGACTCGTCCGCGGCCGACGACGGGACCCAGCCGGACAAGACCCAGGCGGCCCTCTACGCGAAATGGTTCGACGAGGTGAACACCCTGGCCGCCAACCACCCGGCGCACGACTACTTCCTGATCACCCACAAACCGCTGTGGACGGTCAAGCAGGCCTCATCCACCGCCGTGACGTGGACGAACCCGACGCTCGCGAGCGGCCTCGCCCGGTCTGCGAAGAAGGCGCTGGCGCCCAACGTCCGCCTGGTGCTCTCCGGCCACCTGCACCTGTACCAGATGCTCGACTTTGCCAAGAGCACGCGTCCCCCGCAGCTGACCGTGGGCTCTTCGGGGACCACGCTCGACACCGCGCCGGACGACACCAAGGTGATGGGCAAGACCGTCGACGGCCAGACCGTCCAGAACTCGATCTCACACGACGTGCACGGCTACGCGCTGCTGACCGACAAGAAGGACCACTGGCACCTGGCCTTCCACGACAGCTCCGGAACGGCCTGGCCCCCGGACTGCACGCTGAGCAACGGCACCACCGAGGGCTTCACCTGCAAGTGACCGCCCGCCGCCTCAGCGACCGCCCCGCTCATCGAGGTTCAGCTCTCCGAGCTTGATGCGCGCCACCAACCCGCCGAAGTCCCGAGCACTGACCCGGAGCCGAGGCCCCTCCGGATCCTTGGAATCCCGCACGCCGACGAGGCCGCTCAGCCGGGCCAACTCGACGCATGCGTCGTCGTTGCCGCCGCCGCTATGAGAGCTCTTGCGCCACTTGGTCACTCGTAGGTCCTCATCGTCTGCTCGATCAGTTCCCTCGAAGCGTCCCTGGATAGGGCAAACGCCCCGATCTGCTCGAACCGTATCGCGATGGTGGCGACCTCGTCACCGGCCTCGATCAGGCGCCCGCCGATCTGCGCTCCCGCGTAGGCCAGCTCCCTCGATCGGATCTTATAGATCTGGAGGGGACCGTCATGCCCCGGATGCCATCCCACCGATCTGGCCACGACGCGGATCATGGTGCGCGGGTTCTCCCCCATTTTGAGAAGGTGACCAAGCTGGTCCCGCATCACCGCGTTGTCGCCGACGCGGGATTCGAGCACTTCTTGGTCGAGCAGCACCCAGAGATACGGCGGCTCCTTGCGGAGCAGGATCTCCTGACGCTTCATCCGCGCTCTGGTCTCCGCCTCAGCCTCGCGCATTCGGCCGGCGGCCCGCAGGAGCGAGAGAGCATAGTCCTCCGTCTGCGCCAGTAGCGGGATCGTCTTCCCGTGGTAGACACGGACAACGTCCGCGCTCTTTTCGTACTGGATGAACTGCTTGAACCAGTCCGGGTCATGCCCGGTACGGGCGTAGTACATCAGCCTCTGGAAGTGACCACCGGTATTCCATGCCTCATCGAGGAGCGTCATGTGGTCGTCATTAGGCCGATACCTACCGGCCTCCCAATTCGATACGGTCCCCCTCGTGGCCTTGACGATGCGCGCCACCTGCGCCAGCGACAGGTTCCGCTGGGTCCGGTGGAACCACAGGTCAAAGGCCAACCAAGCCCAGAGGGACGAGTTCGGATCGATCGTTTCGCGCACCGTCATCGAGACCCCTCCTGTTTTGCATGCTTTGCAATCCAGTGCAGGCTAACTCCCACGCCTTGATCCTGGGAGGCGAATCACGCAACGACCAGGACGGCGGCAATGAACGACCAAGTCCCGACGGTTCAAATCCCCAAATCAGGCGAAATCCGGATGACCCTACTTGCAGTGGGCTCTTCGGTCGCCCTCGCTCGCGAACTCGTCCGATACGCCCTCACCAACTGGGGCTACGGCAGATCTCTGATCGACGACTCGATCCTCGTCATGAGCGAGATCACGACGAACGCCGTCAACGCGGCGCCCGGCCACCACATCCGAATCCGCATCACCGCGCACGACGGCGCGCCCCTCCTTGAGTGCTGGGATCCGGCACCCGGGCTTCCGCTCCCCCGCGTCGCCGGCGCGGACGCCGTGAGCGGACGCGGCCTGGCGATCGTCGCCGCCTACGCCGAGGACACCGGCGTCCGCCCCTCCGCCACCGGCAAAGGCAAGATCATCTGGGCCCTCATGCCCGCCACGGACGCCTCTCCCCCGCCTTGACCCGCACGCCTCTCACCCGCCGCACGGCGCCGGGCGCCGCGCACACCCACGGCCTTACCTTCAAGAAAGGGGGCTATACCCCCACGCGCGAGGCCACAGAAGGGCCGCCTCAACGATCAAGCCCAGCCCAAGCCCGCTTTCGGCTCGAAGTTCGCCCACCGGACGTCCCTCTTGCCCGCTTCGCCCCCTGAAAGCAGCCCCTTGTCATGTTTGCTCTGCAATGCGAAGGTCTCAGCGCAGTGCCGTCGACAGGAGGGCGAGCGCCTCATGACGAGACCCTGGGAAGCGGACCATCGAGCGGATTTCCGGCGGAGGCTGGGCAAGACCGCCGCCGAAGTGGGCGACAGCCGCACCACGCAGGACTGCCCGGAGATCTGGGAACTGGACAACGGCGACATCGCCGTGATCGGCCGTGACGCCACGACCGCATATGCCGACCGGCTCCCGCCGGGCGTCAGCATGGGCGCCGACGAGCGCCTCGTGATCATCTCAGGACGCCTGCTCTCGGCCGCCAAGCCGGACATCCCAGACGCCTGACCCATCCGCGTACCGGGACCGATCGATCGCGATCGGATCACCTGAGCCGAACGCGACGGCGCGGGCCGAAATCTCGAATTTTCGCAGCCCCTTCTCGCGTCCGCTCGCGGTCCGATCCGATGACTTGTGGCGTGCCGCCCTTATGACCTTCCGCAAAGGGCGACACGCCACAGGCCGTCAAGGGGCGATACGAGAAGTGCCGCCACCTGACGGCGACGTCCGCCTCGCCGGCGGCGACAAGGTCGACCTCAGGCCAAATAGCCAAATCTACGCCTTACTGCACACAACAGCGCATCACTCACACAAAACGCATTTAAGTAGATTTAGCACTCGCTGATTTTAAGAGCACGAGCGAGAGGCTCTCACAATATAATTCACGCATGCCGCCCCCCAGCGTGAGCAAACACGCTCTCGGAAGCGAGTTCCCCTCAACTTTTGGCACGCTCCTCGCCATCCCCCTTGTCGCCGCTCCCGCATTCGGCTCAGCGCTCTTCTCCGCCGAACGCTCGCACCACGCCTACCTCTACAGCCTGGCTTGGGCAACGGCCTTCTTCGCCGTCGTCTCCGCTGGTGTTGCCGCCGTCCTCGTCCAAGGGCACGGCGTCAAGATCGCTCGTGAGGAGGCTCGGCGGATCGCGATCGCCGAACTGCTCAAGATGGCGATGGACGACCCGGCGCTGGACGAGGCGTGGGGTCCGGTTCCCGAAGGCGAGGACCGCAAGGTACGCCGGCAGCTCATGTACATCAACATGATCGTCTCCGAGTGGCAGATGTCCTACGAGACCAAGGCCCTCCCCGAGGTCCGTCTGCGCGCCATCTCCCGCGAGATGTTCAGCGGCCGTCCCGGACGCGCCTACTGGGAGGAGGCCCGCCAGGTGCGCCTGAGCACGTCCGGCAGCAAGCGGGCCCGCCGCTTCCACGAGATCCTCGACGAGGAGTACCGCCGGGCCCCCGCTCCGCCGCCCGAGTCTCCGCCCGCACGCCGCCGCCGCTGGGCGCTCCTCGCCGCCACGGCCGCCGGCACCCTCGCCGTGGCCCCCGTCCTCCGCCGCGCCCTGACCCGGCGCGGCGCACGCTGACATACCCGTCCGCCATGCCGTGGACAGCGCGCGCTTCCAGGAGCGGGCATGCGGCGGCCCCGGGCCGCGGAGTGGTCGCGCGGCGCCGGGGCCGTTGCTGTCGCCCGGTCAGCCTTCCGTGTGGGCTCGCTGGGCGGTGTTCCGCGTCCCGGGGATCAGGGACGCGTAGACGATGATGTTGTCGTCGTAGTGGCCGCGAGCGTGGTCGAACCTGCCGCCGCACGTGATGAGGCGCAGTTCCGGCCCGCCACCGCGCCCGTAGACGCCGTCGGTCGGGAACTTGTCCTTGTCGACGCGCTGGACGCGGTCGATGCGGAAGGCCGGGACGGTCCTGTCCTCGCGGACCACCTCGATCCGCTGCCCCGGACGGAGCGCGCCGAGCTTGTAGAAGACGCCCGGCTTGGTCTTGGAGTCGACATGGCCGACGAGGACGCTGCGGCCGTTCTCGCCCGGCGTCGGCCCGTCCTGGTACCAGCCGACCTGGTCGACCCGGCTGAGCGGCGGCACCTCCAGCTCCCCGTTCGGCTTGGTGGCGACCCGGATGACCGGGGCGTTCACCTTGATGACCGGGATCCTGACCCGTTCGGGCAGCGACGGCGAGAGCGCCTGCTCCGGGTTCGGCGCCGTGTCGTCGGGCGCCTTCTCCACCAGGTTCGACGAAGGCGGCTGCGGCGGCGCGTCGGGGCCGGTCAGCCGGAACCCGACGACGCACATGGCGGTCCCTGTCGCGATGAGGACGGCGGCCAGCCAATACCACGGGTGCATTGGCCGGCCGCTGCGCCTTGCTTTGCTCATCGGTTCAGGAGAGCCCCTGCGCCCGGCGGCGGAACGCCGCGATCCCGACGCCGCCGCCCAGCGCGATCACGCCGAGGCCGGCCCCGGCCAACAGCGGGCTGGACGCGGCGGAGGTGCCGCCGGCACCGGCCTCGACACCGCCGCGCGCCCCGCGGATCGGCTTGAGGAACGCGCCGGAGACCCACTTGCCGAGCTGGTTCGACGGCACGCTCTGGCGGAGCGTCTTCCAGCCGGCCTCGCTGCGCCTGCAGTCGGCGGTGATGTGCTGGCCGCGCCGCAGCGGAGGCGGCGACACGCTGTAGCCGGTGCCCGGGCCGGTGCGGACGTTCAGGGTGTTCGCGGTGACCTCGTAGCGGCAGCTCCTGCCGATGTGGCTGAGCAGGCGCAGGAACCGGCCGTCGACCCACTTGCCGGTCTGGTTCGACCGGAGCTGGTGCCAGCCGGCCTGGCTGCTGATGCAGTCGGCGCCGAGGTGCTTGCCGCGCCGCAGCGGAGGCGGCACCGTCTCCCACCGGGTGCCCGGGCCCGTGCGGACGTTCAGGCTGCTCGCGGTGACCTCGTACCGGCAGATCTTCGGCGCGGCGGCCAGCTGCGACGTGGCCGTCGCCGCCTCGGCGGCGCCGCCGGCCAGCAGCGTCAGGCCGCCCGCCGCACCGGCCACCGCGAGCGCCATTCCAGTGCGCGCGCTAGAGCTCATTCTTCCCCCAACAGTGATCTTGTTGATGCCGGAGGTGTCCGACATCATCATGATCAAGCTGCCCTCAGCTGATTAGGCACATGCCGTCCTGGCCGTAAACGTTGGGGATAGCGATCCGACCACTGATCGAATATCTCATCGTTCAATGACAAAGCGGCGCCCTTGATGGCCGGTCATGGACTCCATTACGGACAATAGGCCCATGCACCCAATGCACCGCGAATATTCCCCCGCTCTCGGAAATAGTCCGCGAGTCCCTCGTAATCCGACAACGCCGTCATGGACTCGCCTCCGGCGCGTCGGCGGCCGGCCGATGGAACGGACGGTCCGGCCGCCGACGGAGCGCGCGTACGCTCAGGCGGCCCTACCTTCTTGATCGGGTTGAGCGAGCCGTTCGTAGGGTTGGCTGGCCCAGGGGTGCCGGGTGTGGCTTTCATGCGGCTGCCGAAGGTGTGGTTCAGGACGCTTCGCCGCCCGGC
>NZ_JABMCA010000180.1:0-1073 GCF_014706005.1 Actinomadura sp. RB99
GCAGCGCGCCGCCCGCCCAGGTCCCGGCCGCCCCGATGGTGAGGGCGTGAAGGTCTCCGCTGATCCGCCAGCCCCGCCCGGCGATGCCCGCGCTGGTGACCACACCCGTGAACGCGGCGACGACGGCGCCGGACACGCCGCCCAGGCGGACCCGGATCGTCAGCGTCGGTGTGCCGGTCGTGGACGCCTGACCGGCGACGGCGAACGAGTACCGGATGCCGGGCGCCGCGTCGTTGGCCGGGATCGGCAGGGTCGCAACGACGGTTTCGGCGGTGGCGTTCGCGGCCGTCGCGAGCGTGCCCGGCCCGCCGGCGTTGAAGCTGTTGGCCTCGCAGACCAGGCCCGTGACGGTGCTGGTGAGGTTGGTCGGCTGCCCGACCGACCGCAGCCGGTTCCCCCGGACTGTGACCCGGTTCGCCGAGTTCGACGCCTGGATCCCGACCGTGGTGATCGTGTCGAGGTCGTTGTCCTCGATGACGAGATCCTGGCCCGCCCAGGTCATGATGCCGTTCGCGGCGCCGGTCACCGAGCAGCGCGCGATCGTGATGTCGGTCTGTGCGGCGGCGGCCGTGGCCCGGCTGTCGGCGGTGATGCCGTTCGCGGTCGCGCCGTTGACGTGGCAGCCCAAGATCTTGCCTCGGCGGGTGCCGAAGGTCGAGATCGCGGTGCTGCCCGAGCCGATCACCACGACGTCGGTGAGGCGGTAGTCCTGGACGCGCTCCAAGCGCACCCCGACGCCGGCGACGTCGCGGGCCGAGATCCGGGACGCGACGAGCTGCGCGACGAATCCGGTGTCCTCGCCCTCGACCTGGAGCGCGCCACCGTAGGAGCCGCCGCCGGTCATCCGCACGTCGTGGACCTGGACGCCGTTCATCTGCTGCGACCCGGTGATCGTGGGCGTCGAGCCGTCCACCGGCGTCCGGTCGCCCGCGTTCGTGCTGTTGAGGCTGTGGACCCAGACGCCGCCGCCCTGCCCGACGACGGTGATGTCGTCGATCTCGCAGTCCTGCCAGCAGTACGCGACGACCGCGTACTGCGTGCCGCCGGACACGTGCAGGCCCCGGACCCGGATC
>NZ_JABMCA010000181.1:0-1068 GCF_014706005.1 Actinomadura sp. RB99
CGGCGGCCGAGGAAGGCCGCGCGCCGCACCTGCCTGACGACCTGCGGCAGGTACACAAAGTGGTCTCGGTCGCGACGCAGCACCGCATCATGGCGACCCTGCGCACGGCGTACAACAAGCTGGTCAAGGGCCCTTACCCGCTCTCCTGGAACCCGGTGCACGCGGTCATATCCGAGATGCCGCCCGAGACGCGCGGGCCGGCCACCGTGTGGGGCCCCGAAGAGGTCCAGAATTTCCTGGTGAAGTCGGTAGACGACCCCTACCACGTCATCTACAGGCTCGTCCTCCTGCGCGGCCCCCGGCGCGGCGAAGTGCTAGGGCTGCGCTGGCGCGACCTGGACCTTTCGGGGCCCGCCGCGACGGCGACCGTTCGGCAGACCCTGCTCAACCAGTCCGGCGTCTATTTCGACGTCCCGAAAACGGCGGCCGGATGGCGCGTCATCTCGCTCGACAAAGTCACCGCGGACCTGTTCCGCGAGCGCAAACAGCGGGCGATGGCGCTCGCGGCGTCGCGCGGCGAGGAATGGGACGAGAACGTGCTCATCTTCACCCGGGCAGACGGGCGCTACATCAACCCGGACTGGGTCGGCAAGAAATTCCGGATCCTGGCGGCCCGGTACGGGCTGCCGGTGATCCGGCTGCACGACGCCCGGCACACGGCGGCGACGCTCGGGCTGGAGGCGGGACTCGCCGTCAAGGTCGTGAGCGAGCAGCTCGGGCACAGCACGACGCGGATCACCGAGGATCTCTACATGAGCGTCCGCCGGGTCGTGGCGAACGCCGCCGCCGAGCAGATCGCCACGTTCGTGAAGGGCGCGGACGGGGTCTGGCATCGGCCGGGCGACGCGGCGCCGGGGCAGGCCGTCGTCCTCCGGCCGCGCCCGCAGAAGGTCCGGCGCTGGAGCCAGCGCGGGGACGCCGGCCACGGGGCAGTGCCCACTCGGCCCACTCGCTGACCGCGCGGTCCCAGATTGGTCCCAACCGGGCCGCCGCGCCGCTGGCTACGGCGCGTGACGCGGGTCCGGGCAGGCGTATCGCCTGGTGAGCGGAGGCTGTGGGATTCGAACC
>NZ_JABMCA010000182.1:0-1044 GCF_014706005.1 Actinomadura sp. RB99
CCAGCGGGCGGACCTCGACCCACAGCCATGCGGCGGCGACGACGGTAGGCGCGGGCAGGCCACGCAGATATGCCGGCCGACCGTAGAACGGGCTCAGAGAGGGACGACGCGCGACGGAGTGCGCGGAGCGGAAGACCGACGCGGCGGAGGCGTCCCGGCCGCTCTGCGTGCCGATCAGGGCCGTCCCGATCCTGAGCTGACCGGACCGGACGTGCCGGATCACGACGCGGACGCCGTACACGACGGCGAGGGTGAACAGAGCGCCCCACCATGCCCACCCGTACCCGGCCGCTTGAGCGGCCCGGTAGCTACCGCTCACGCCGTGCCAGACACCCCCGAGGATGACAAAGATGGTGTCGAAGTCGCTGGTCATGGCTGCTCCCTCCTGCTCCTGGCGGCGGCGGTGCGGTGATGTTCGATGGCGGCGACGTCTCCCGCGGCCCACCCGATCGACGCGCGGGGGGTCGCTGCGATCAGGACGACGGCGGCGGGCACGGAGGCGAGGAAGGCCCCGGCGAGATACCCGGCCCCGGCGACCAGGAGGACGGCGGCGAGGGGCGCCATTGCCCCAGTCCTGTAGGTCATGTGATCAAGTTACGCCGCGGAGTCGGCAGTTTCCACCCAAAAAAAATCCCCCATGACAGGACACGTCATGGGGGATTTTTTCGCCCGGGATCAATCGAATTCGATTGCGTCAATCTCCACGATCGTCATTCCCGGGACATACTGGCCGATAACGTCGCGGAGCATTCCGGCCGCGGCGGCGGGACCCTGGTCAACGAGCGCCATCTTAATGGCGTCCGCCTGTTCTTCGGTCATCTTCTTCCCAGGGTTGATCCAGCGCTCCCGCTCGTCTTCGGACACGCGGAACGTCCCGTAGATCGCGAGTCCTCCGGCCGCGCCTCCGGTCCACCCGGCCGCGCGGCCGGGGGTGATTTTCGTCCCGCGGTGCGCAGCGTCGAGTTTCCCGCCCGTGCCCTTTCTCGGCTTCTGTTCCCCCCGCGCGTACTTGTAGACGGTCCGGACCGATTTCCCGATGCGGCG
>NZ_JABMCA010000183.1:0-991 GCF_014706005.1 Actinomadura sp. RB99
CCGTACCCGCCGTCCCGCCTCGAGGACCACTACCTGCCCGACCTCGACCGCATCCTCGACGCGGTCGACCGGACCTTCGCGTGGTGACGCCGGTGAGCCCGAAACTGTTCAAGCTGCCCGACGTCGGCGAGGGACTGACCGAGGCGGAGATCGTCAAGTGGCACGTCCAGCCCGGCGACACCGTCGAGGTCAACCAGACGATCGTGGAGATCGAGACGGCCAAGGCGATCGTGGAGCTGCCCTGCCCGTTCGAGGGCGTGGTCGCCGAGCTGCTGGTCACCGAGCGCCAGACCGTGGACGTCGGGGTGCCGATCATCGCGGTGAGCACCGAGGCCGAGGGCGGCGTCGCGACCCCGGTCTCCGAGCCCCCGGCGCAGGCCGCGGCGATGCGCGAGGAGGGCGTCCCGTCCGCCGACGAACCCGGGATGACCTCGCCTGAGCAGCCGAAACGCCAGCCCGTCCTGGTCGGCTACGGGGTCAAGGAGCCGGCGACCAAGCGCCGTCCCCGCAAGGCGGCCAACGGCGCGCCGCCGGTGCCCGCCCCGTCCCCCGCGCCGCCGCAGGCAGCGGCCCCGGCACCCGCACCGCCCACGCCGCCCGCGCCGCCCGCCGTTCGGCCGCCTGCGGCGCCCGTTCGTCCACAGCCTGTGGAAAACGGGTTGCCGCTGGCCAAGCCGCCCGTCCGGAAGATGGCCAAGGACCTCGGCGTCGACCTGACGACGATCACCGGCTCGGGCCCGAACGGCTCGATCACCCGCGACGACGTCCTCGCCGCCCAGGCCGGTCCGCCCCCGGCGCAGGCCGCGCAGGCGCCGCGCGCCGCCGCCGAACGCGAGGAGCGGATCGCGGTCAAGGGCGTCCGCAAGGCGACCGCCGCCGCGATGTCGGGATCGGCGTTCACCGCGCCGCACGTCACCGAGTTCCTCCAGGTCGACGTGACCCGCACGATGGAGGCGGTGGCCCGGCTCCGGGCACTCCCCGACTTCGCCGG
>NZ_JABMCA010000184.1:0-968 GCF_014706005.1 Actinomadura sp. RB99
GCCGGTTGCAGGCGTCGATCCGGCACCCGGTACGGGACGGCCGCCGCGTGCCCGGCATCGTGACCGTGCAGCTCCCGGACGGCACGGCCCGATGGATCGAGGCCTACTACCACGGCGGCATCGACCCGACCGAGGACCCGCTCGACGACCTGCTGACGCTGTACGCCGAGTTCCCGAACCTGGAATTCCTCGCGCTCGATGCGTACTGGATCGGCGGCGAAGTCGGCGACGGGTGGGCGAACAACGCCGCGCGCCCGTTCTTCGGCGGGATGCCCCGCACGCTGGCCGCGTCGGCGGTCCTCGGCGACGTCACCACCTTCGTCCCCGGCGACGCCGACACCTGGGGCATCTGGCGGTTCCGGGGCCCCGGATCCCCGATCGCCACCAACCTGACGTCCGGGCGCACCTGGTCGTGGCGCGCCGACTCCCCGATCCCCGCCGGCCGGACCGTCACCGTGGACACCCGTCCGCGCGTGCTGAGCGTGGTGGACGACCTCGGCAACGACCTGTACGACGACCTGAACCTCTGGCCCGACTTCTGGCCGCTCGAGCCCGGCGTCAACGACCTGCACGTCGAGATCGTCGGCGCGACGGCCGCGTCCCGCGCCGACTACGAGGCCGACGTCCGGTGGCAGGCGGCATGGTGAGCACGCTCCAGACGTTCGTGCGCGGCGCCGACCTGCGCATCATCGGCGAGATCCGGGGCTGGCGGACCCTCGAGGTCACGCTCCGGTACATGCAGGTCGGGTCGTGGCAGATCACGGGCGCGGCGGACAGCCTCGTCGCGCGGCTCGCCGAGCCCGGCCGCGGCCTGGTCGTGCGGGACCCGCGCGGCGTGCCGCTGCACGCGCCGGACGGCGTCCTGATCTCCGGGGACCTCGGCGAGGACGGCCCGCAGGAGTACGCGGCGGGCGACTCGGGGAAGACCGGCGCGGGCTCGCTCCAGCTCACGGGCGGCGACGACCTCG
>NZ_JABMCA010000185.1:0-953 GCF_014706005.1 Actinomadura sp. RB99
GGTAAGTCGGGACCTAAGGCGAGGCCGACAGGCGTAGTCGATGGACAACGGGTTGATATTCCCGTACCCGCTGGTATGCGCCAACGCTGAATCCTCTGATGCTAACCACCCGAACCTGGTTGCGAGCCTTCGGGCTTGTTTCCGTGGGGAGCGTGGGGCCCGAGGGGGTAGTAGGTGAGTGATGGGGTGACGCAGGAGGGTAGCTCAGCCCAGGCGATGGTTGTCCTGGGGTAAGCATGTAGCCCGTGCCATAGGTAAATCCGTGGCGCATTGAGGGTGAGATGTGATGCCGAGCCGTTTTAGGTGAAGTGAGTGATCCCATGCTGCCGAGAAAAGCCTCTAGCGAGTGTACCGGCGGCCCGTACCCTAAACCGACTCAGGTGGTCAGGTAGAGAATACCAAGGCGATCGGGTGAACTGTGGTTAAGGAACTCGGCAAATTGCCCCCGTAACTTTGGGAGAAGGGGGACCACGTCTGGTGATGGCACTTGCTGCCTGAGCTGGGTGTGGTCGCAGAGGCCAGGGGGAAGCGACTGTTTACTAAAAACACAGGTCCGTGCGAAGTCGTAAGACGCTGTATACGGACTGACGCCTGCCCGGTGCCGGAACGTTAAGAGGACCGGTTAGAGGTTTCGACTTCGAAGCTGAGAATCTAAGCGCCGGTAAACGGCGGTGGTAACTATAACCATCCTAAGGTAGCGAAATTCCTTGTCGGGTAAGTTCCGACCTGCACGAATGGCGTAACGACTTCCCCGCTGTCTCAACCACAGGCCCGGTGAAATTGCAGTACGAGTAAAGATGCTCGTTTCGCGCAGCAGGACGGAAAGACCCCGGGACCTTCACTACAGCTTGGCATTGGCGTTTGGAACGGTTTGTGTAGGATAGGTGGGAGACTGTGAAGCCCGCACGCCAGTGTGGGTGGAGTCATTGGTGAAATACCACTCTGGTCGTTTT
>NZ_JABMCA010000186.1:0-878 GCF_014706005.1 Actinomadura sp. RB99
ACCGGTACACCTCGGGCGGGATCGCGGCGCTGACCGATGCCGCCCGGCCGGGGCGTCCGCGCAGCGTGGACGAGGTGGAGATCGTGGTGCGCACGCTGGAACCGCCTCCCGCCAGGTTGGGGGTGACGCACTGGTCCAGCCGGCTGCTGGCCAAGGAACTGGGCGTCGCACCCTCCACGGTGGTGGAGGTATGGCGGTCCTACGGGCTGCAGCCCTGGCGCAAGGAGGGCTTCAAGTTCTCCACCGACCCGCAACTGGAGACCAAGATCCGTGACGTGGTCGGGCTGTACCTCGATCCACCGGAGAACGCGATCGTGCTCAGCGTGGATGAGAAGTCCCAATGCCAGGCACTGGAGCGCAGCCAGCCGATCCTGCCGATCCGTCCGGGCATCCCCGAGCAGCAGACCCACGACTACATCCGGCACGGCACCACCACCCTGTTCGCCGCCTTGGAGGTCGCCACCGGCCGCATCGGCGCCGACGCCTGCTACCGCCGCCACCGCAACACCGAGTTCCTGGCGTTCTTGAAGAAGGTCGCCGCCGCCTACCCCGACACCGAGCTGCACATCGTGTGCGACAACTACCGCACCCACAAACACGCCAACGTCAGGGCCTGGCTCGCCAAGCACCCCAGGATCACCCTGCACTTCACCCCGACAGGCTGCTCCTGGCTGAACATGGTCGAGATCTTCTTCGGCATCATCACCCGCCAAGCCATCCGCCGCGGCTCATTCACCTCCGTCAAACAGCTCACCGCCACGATCGGCACCTTCATCGACGGCTGGAACGACCGCTGCGAACCATTCTCCTGGACCAAAGACGCCGACGAGATCATCGCCAAAATCAAACGAAAAGAAACTATTCGAGCGAAACACTAG
>NZ_JABMCA010000187.1:0-846 GCF_014706005.1 Actinomadura sp. RB99
TGGCGTGATCTGCCGACCCGGTTCGGGCCGTGGCAGACGGTCTATGGGCTGTTTCGGCGGTGGCAGCGGGATGGTACGTGGGCTCGGATCGTGAAGGGTCTGCAGGCTCAGGCCGATGCGGTGGGGTTGATCTGCTGGGAGGTCAGCGTCGACTCCACCGTCTGCCGGGCGCATCAGCACGCTGCCGGTGCCCGCCGTGACGGGGACCTTCAACGGGAGCCGCCGGGCGGAACCAGGGCCGAGCCGGTCGATCATGCGCTCGGCCGGTCCCGCGGCGGGTGGACCACCAAGATTCATCTGGCCTGTGAGCAGGGACAGCGGCCGCTTTCGGTGGTGATCACTGCTGGGCAGCGAGGCGATTCTCCGCAGTTCGCCACAGTGCTGGAGGCCATCAGTGTGCCCCGCCAGGGCCCTGGCCGTCCGCGCACCCGGCCCTTCCGGGTCCGCGCCGACAAGGCTTACTCTTCGCGAGGCAACCGCGCCTACCTGCGCAGGCGCGGCATCGCATGCACCATTCCCGAGCCGGCCGACCAGATCGGCCACCGCAAGCGACGCGGTTCGGCGGGCGGACGCCCTCCAGCGTTCGACGCTGATGATTACAAAGCGAGACACGCCGTCGAGTGCGGCATCAACCGGCTCAAGCGAAACCGGGCGGTGGCCACTCGCTATGACAAGTTGGCGGTCCGCTTCGAAGCCAGTGTGCAGATCGCCGTGATCGGCGAGTGGCTGCGACCAGGGCCTGTGCCATCCTGACCGTGCCGATCAAGCACTCCAGGTGACGGGACCCGCCATGGCTCTGCGCTTTGCCGTCGAGAACGCCTCCCACCGCGCCGAAACCGAGAACGG
>NZ_JABMCA010000188.1:0-841 GCF_014706005.1 Actinomadura sp. RB99
GTCGAGGACGACTAGCTGTTCTGTCTACGGAGGTTGTGGACGCGGGGACACGGTTGGATGATCTTGGAATGAGGGAGGGCCTCCGGGTTCGGTGTGGATTGCGACATCTACGCCGGTACCGCAGGAGGCCCTCATGCCCCACCGTAACGCCCCGCTGACCGAGACCGGTCGGCTTCGGCTGGCTCGCTGCGTGGTCGAGGACGGGTGGCCGCTGCGGCGAGCCGCCGAACGGTTCCAGGTCGCGGCCTCCACCGCGCACCGCTGGGCCCGCCGATACCGCCAGCTGGGCGAGGCGGGCATGGCCGACCGCTCCAGCCGCCCGCGCACCAGCCCGCGCCGCACCCCCACCCGCCTGGAGCGGCGGATCATCAAGGTGCGGGTGGCGCGCCGGTGGGGACCGGCTCGCATCGGTTACCTGCTGGGCGTCAATCCGTCCACGGTGCACCGCGTGCTGACCCGCTACCACCTGGCCCGCCTGAGGGACCTGGACCGCGCGACCGGCCGCACCGTCCGCCGTTCCGTCCGCCGTTCCGTCCGCCGCTACGAGCATCCCGCGCCCGGCGACCTGGTCCACGTCGACATCAAGAAACTCGGCAACATCCCCGACGGCGGCGGCCACAAGGTGCACGGCCGAGCGGTCGGCGGCCGCCACTCCTCGGCCCACCGCGACCCGGCCCGCCCCCGCAAGGTCTCCAACCACCCCAACCTGGGCTACGGCTACCTGCACAACGCCGTCGACGACCACTCCCGCCTGGCCTACACCGAAATCCTCCCCGACGAGACCAAGGAAACCGCCACCGCGTTCTGGCAGCGCGCGCAGGCGTTCTTCACCACCGCCGGG
>NZ_JABMCA010000189.1:0-824 GCF_014706005.1 Actinomadura sp. RB99
CCCCCAAGTCTGGGAAACGCTCTTGATCCCGCGCTCCAGGCCCGTGAGCGCTGGCTGAATGTAGCCCTTCCACGCGGTACGGGCGGCGCTCTGGATCCCCTTCCATGCGCCCTGGACGACGGCCCGGAACGTCGCCGACTTCTTGTATGCGACGACCAAGCCGACCGCTAGCGCGGCGATAGCGAGGACGACGATACCGATCGGGTTCGCCGACAGCAAGAAATTCAATGTCGTCTGAATCGGGATCCAGATGCGCATTGCCGTGGTGACGGCGACGATCGCCGTGGCGAGCGTCGTAACCACCGGAGGCGGAAGCGCAGCAAGAATTCCCGTCAGGCTCTTGACGAGCTGGAGCGAGATACCCGACATCGGCTCGAAAGCCGTCGCCAGATTGATGACAATCTGAACGAGGTTCCCGAACGTCGTCTGCAACTGCGGGAGGTTCGCCCGGATGTAGGCGATGAATTTCCCGAACCCCTCGCTGCTTTTTAGCCCTTTCCCCCATTCAGCGAATTTCTTCGTCAGCCCTTCGACGCCGGACGCCATCGCGCCCGCGTGCGGCAAGAAAGCATCGACGATTCCGGCGATGCCGATGCCGACGTTCCGCGCAGACCGCAGCAGCGGCGGAAGGGTCTTCTTCGCCGCGTCGTTGAGCCGCCCGATGAACTTGGTGACGCCGGGCCCCTTGACGTCCTTTTCGATCTGCTTGGTGAAGTCGCCGACCGAGCCCGCCGCCGTCTTCACCAGCGGCGTCAGCCGGGGCAGCAGGGCCCGGGCGATGTTGATGCCGCGCGTGAAGATCGGCATGGTGTCGCCCGCGAGCG
>NZ_JABMCA010000019.1:0-153215 GCF_014706005.1 Actinomadura sp. RB99
CCCCGGGCCGCGGCGCGGCCCTCCCGGGCGTCGGCGCGCCCATCTGCGAGCCGCGCGGCGCCCCCTGGGCTCCGCGCGGCGGCATGCCCTGACCCCCGCGCGGCCCGCCCTGGGACATGCCCGGGGCGCCGGGGCGGGGGGAGCCCCTCCTCGGAGGGGGGCCCTCTCCATATTCGGGTCCGTAACGGCTTGGGTTGCTCACGCGACCTCATCAACTGGGGTACGGCTTTGCGTCGTCCGAGCGTACTGCTCACCCGGAGGCGTGGGGGGCGGGGGAGGAACGACGCCCTCCCCCGTCCCGGACGAACGCACTGGAACGTGCCCGACAAGTCCGGGATGTCCGGACCGCTGGCGGACGGGGCCGGCACGGCGGGACGACCTGCCCCGCCATGGCCCGGCCTGCCCCGGCGGATCGGGGTGCGCGACGTCCGCCACCGCGCCGCACGGCGTTCCGCGGACATGGCTCATGTCACACCCCGATCCGTCGAGGGGGGCTCTGGTCGCGGCCGGGGCGGGCCGGGTCCCGTCTCCCTGCGGACGGGTCCCGGCCGTCGGCCATGAATACGTGCGCGGACGCCCCCGCCGGTTCATCTCCGGCCGGTTCGCTCGTGCCCGGTTCGGTCGCCGCCGGTTCATTCGGGCGGCCTCGTGAGCGGCAGCAGCGGTGCCACCGCCGCGCTGTTCGGCTGGTTGCCGCCGCCCCGCTGCTTGCGGCACGCGGGGTCGCCCCGGTGGATCGTGCACCACCACTTCGGCGGCGGGTTGCTCGGCGGCTTGTTCGGGTCGCAGTCGGTCTGGAACGGCGACTGGCACGGCTGCCCGTTCCCCTGGCCTCCGCCACCGCCGCCGTCGCCCTTGCAGCGCGGGTCGTACTTGCCGATCGGGCTGTTGCACCACGGCGGCCGGTCGTCGTGCTTCTTCTTCTTGGGCGGCAGCTTCGCCCACTTCTGCACGATGCCGCCCCAGACCGGGTTCGGGAACGGCTCGATGTCCATGCCCCGGGTCGCCTGCGCCATGTAGGACCGCCAGATCCGCGCCGGGATCGTCCCGCCCTCGACCTCGCCGATCTGCGGCAGCACCACCGACTGCTTGCGGTGGTCCGGCCCGAGCTTGTCGTTGTACATCGTCACCGCGGTCGACACCTGCGGGACGAACCCGATGAACCACGACGACACGTTCCGGTCGGTGGTCCCCGTCTTGCCCGCGGCGGGACGGCCGTCCGGCAGCGCCGCCGCCGTCGCCGTACCGCTCTTGATGACCTGCTGCAGCGCGTACGTCGCGTCCGCCGCGACCTTCGGGTCGAACACCCGCCGGGACCTGACCTTCGGCTTCAGCCGCGGCGTCCGGTTGTCGCTCTGCTTGACGATCCGGATCACGTGCGGCTCGTGGTACACGCCGCCGTTGGCGAACGCCTGGTAGCCCGCCGCCTGCTCGACCGGCCGGATGTCGTTGACGCCCAGCGCCAGGTTCAGCTGGTGCTTGTAGCCCTCCAGCATGGTCGACGCGACCCCGGCGTCCTCCGCCGTCTCGATCGTCTCCGGAACGCCCACCTTCGCGATGAGCTGGATGAACGCGGTGTTCACCGACTCCTTCAACGCCGTGACGAGGTCGACGGCCGGCGCCACGTCATGGCTGTTCGGCACCACGACCGCGCCCGGCGTCCCCTTCGGGACGACGTTGCCGGTGGAGGGATCGATCGGGGTGTCCGACTTGCCCTCGACCATGCTCTTCAGGCTGTAGTTCTGCTTCAGCGCCGTCGCCAGCACGTACGGCTTCATCGCCGACCCCGCCTGCGCCGACCCGCTCCACACGTTGTCGAACGCCTGCTGCAGGTAGTCGGGCCCGCCGTAGAACGCCACGACCTCACCGTTCGCGGTGTTCACCGACACCAGCCCGACCCGGATGCCCTTCTTCGCGAGCTTCTTCGGGTTCACCTGGGTGACGGTGTGCTCGGCGGCCTGCTTGGCCATCGCCATCCGCTTGCGGTCGAACGTCGTGTAGACCCGCAGGCCCTTGGTCGTCAGCTCCTGCTGGTCGATGCCCTGCCGGCGCAGCTCCTCCTTGGCGCGCATCAGCATGTAGCCGCGCTGGCCGCCGTACAGCTGGTCGCCGGTGCCCGCGCCCTTCACCTTCGGCACGTGCTGCATGTACCTGTCGGCGTCGGCCTTCGACATCTTCCCCATCGAGACCATGCCCTTGAGCGTGTACTGGTACCGGCTCGTCACGTACGCCTTGTTGGCCTTGTCGGCGGGGTCCCGGTTCGCGTCCTGGATCATGCCGCCGAGCAGCGCCGCCTGGTCCGGCTTGAGCTGCCACACGTTGACGCCGAAGTACTCGCGGGACGCGGCCTGGATGCCGTAGGTGTCGCGGCCGAAGTAGATCGTGTTCAGGTACAGCTTGAGGATCTCGTCCTTGGAGCGGCTCTTGTCGAGCTTCACCGCGATGAACAGCTCCTTGAACTTCCGGCTCATCGTCCGGTTGTTCGGGTCGGAGTAGTAGTTCTTCGCGAGCTGCTGCGTGATCGTCGAGCCGCCGCCGTGGCCGCCGGTCAGGTTCACCCAGACCGCGCGCCCCGTGCCCTTGATCGAGAACCCGGGGTCGGTGCGGAAGCTGCGGTTCTCCGCCGCCAGCACCGCGTCCTGCACGAAGGGCGGCACCTGCTTGAGCTCGACGCTCTGCCGCTTCTTGCCGATCCGGCCGATCTCGGAGCCGTCGGTGTAGTAGAAGATCGACGCCTGGTCCTCGACGCCCGCGACGGTCGGCTCCGCGGGAGTCGGCGTGTTCGCGTACGCCACCCCGATCATGGTGACGACGCCGGCGACGCCGAGCAGGAAGACCCCGGTCACGAGCTTCCACGACGGCAGGAACCGCCGCCAGCCGGTGCTGCGCGACCGCAGATGGTCGACGAAGCTCTTCTTCGCGGCCCGCCGCCCGGGACCACCTGGACCACCGGGCCTGCCCGGTCCACCGGGTCCACCCGGACCGCCGGGTCCGCCCGGTCCTCCCGGTCCTCCCGGGCCGCCGGGTCCACCGGGGGTGCCGCCGCTGCGGAACTTGGCGAGGACGCCGGTGACGGCGCCGAGCGCCGCGGTGACGCCCGCGCTCACACCCGCGCCGGCACCGGAACCGCCCGCGGCGCCCGCACCACCGGCGCCGCCGGGTGCGCCGAAACCGGCGGGCATCCCGGGCGAGTTGAATCCGGCCGGCCCGCCGGGACCGCCCTGCGTCCCCGGACCACCGGGACCCGCCGGACCGCCCGGCCGTCCCGGACCACCGGGACCCATCGGACCGCCCGGGCCGCCGGGACCACCGGGGGAGCCCATCGGACTGCCCATCGGGCCGTTCGGGATGCCAGGCCCTGCGGGGCCGTTCGGCTGCGGTGTGCCGGGCGCGGATCCGGGACCGGACGGGCCAGGATGCGGCGAGACCGCGGCGCCGTGGAGGTCGGGCATGGTGAAAGGCCCGGGATCGCCGCCCGGCGGGGGACCCGCGTTGGCAGGGGGAGCGCTGAGCGGGTCGGGGGAACCTGCGCCGCCGGACGGGCCGGGAGCGCCGGGCCCGGACGGGGCGGGAGCGCTCAGCGGGCCCCGGCCGAGGGGATCCCCGACGGGACCGGCGGACGGGCCGGGCGCGGGCGCAGCGGACCCGAAGGCCGGGCCCTGCCCGAGCGGGTCACCGCCGTAGTCGTTCGGGGTGCCGCCTCGGTCCGCGGCGGCCCCGCCGCCCTGGCCACCGCCTGCGGCGGCACCGCCCATGGAGGAGGAGCCGAGCGGGTCGTCCGGCAGGAAGGCGGCGCCCGGCTGCGGGCTCATCGGCGCGCCCGGCTGCGGGCTCATCGGCGCGGGCGGCCCGGAGGGGCTCGCCGGGCCGGGAGGCGGCGGCGCGGGGGCGGCGGGCGGCTGGAGTCCGGACGTGCCGGCGTTCGGCGTGCGCTCGGCGTCGAAGTTCTGCGGCGCGGGCTCGGCCGCGCCCGGACCCGATGGAGCGGGCGGGCCGGACGGCGGGGGGCCGAAGACGGCGGTCGCGTCGAGTCTGATCCCCGCGGGGTCCACGGGCGGCGGCGGGGAGCCGAGCGGCCCGGGGCTCTGGCCGGGCGAGGCCGGCGGAGGCGGGGGCGTCGGTCCGCCGGCGTCGGCGTCACCGGCACGGCGCCGGGCGTCCGGAACCTCCGGTTCGCCGGTTCGGCCGAGACGGGGGATCTGGTGCCCGCCCGGCCCTGGCGACCCGGACTCCGGTCGGGGCTGGCTTGGATTACTCACGCGACCTCATCAACAGGGGACGACGACGGGCGGCGGGCCGTGCGCACCGAAGGGGGCTCCGGTGCCGCGGCGGCTCGTGCGCCGTCCGAAGAGTACTGTGCGGGCTGGTGAGCGGGGGGAGCACGGTGCAGGGGCGGAGACCGTTCCTGCTGGTCGGACGCCCTCTCCTCGGCTGATCCTCCTTAGCTGGTCACCGCTCGGGGCGCTGCTCCCCGCGGCCGAGGACGTAGGACACGGTCAGGTGGTTCCAGGCGCAACTTTGGCATACTTCCACCACATACACCCTGAATTCGCCGTATTCGCGGTCCATCTCGGCGAGCTCCGCGGTCGCCTTCACCCGTCCGGCGTAGCGGCCCAGCTCGTCTCCGTACACGTACGTGACGTGGGTGAGATGCACCCGCCCGCACACCGGGCAGGGGGTCTGCGTGGGCTCGCCGTGGTAGCGGGCCGCGCGCAGCAGGTAGGGGTGCGCGTCGCACGCGTCGTCCCTCGCGAGCGCCCCGGTCCGCAGGTCCGCGAGCGCCGCGCGCTTGGCCAGCCCGTAGTCGACGACGAGCCGGCGTCTCATGGGCGGCTGCGACCCCGGCATACGAGCAGGGTAAGCCGCGCGCGCCGGACCCGGTAGATCACCGCGAACCCCCTGTTTTCGGCGCGCGGCTTGCCAGGATGCGGTGCGGTACGTATCTTGGCGATGTATCGAGCCGATACATTCACTCGATACATCGAACGGAGACATCGACTCTGCGGAGGGACTCGCGATGGCGGGCAAGAAGGGCGCGGGCGTGCTGGAGCTCGCCGTGCTCGGCCTGCTCCACGAGTCCCCGATGCACGGGTACGAGCTGCGCAAGCGGCTCAACACCCTGCTCGGCATGTTCCGCGCATTCTCGTACGGGACCCTCTATCCGTGCCTCAAGCAGCTCCTCGCCAACGGGCTGATCGTCGAGGACCGGCCGGAGGAGCCGAACGCGACGCTCGCGCTGCAGAGCCGCCGCTCGAAGATCGTTTACAAGCTCACCGCCGACGGCAAGGAGCGGCTCCAGAACCTCCTGACCGAGGCCGGTCCGGCGTCGTGGGAGGACGAGGGGTTCGGCGTGCACTTCGCCTTCTTCTCGCACACCCGCGCCGACGTCCGGCTGCGGATCCTCGAAGGCCGGCGCAGCCGGCTCGAGGAACGCCTGGAAGCCGTCCGCGCCGCCCTCGGCCGGACCCGGGAACGGGTCGACTCCTACACCCTGGAGCTGCAGAACCACGGGCTGGAGTCGGTCGAGCGCGAGGTCCGCTGGCTCAACGAGCTGATCGGGCGCGAGCGGGCCGAGCAGGAACAGCAAGCCAGATCTTTCGAAAGCAACAAGGACATGCCTCGGGACAAGGGCCGCTGAGGAGCGGCCCCACCTGGGACGGGTGAACTCCACCTCAGGTCCCGCCAGTGGTGGCGTTCGCCCTCCGGGGCGGGCGAGGATCGCAACCGCAAGAGAGTTAAGGAGCAATCGGATGGGTTCCGTGCGCGTAGCCATCGTGGGTGTGGGCAACTGCGCCTCTTCGCTCGTCCAGGGTGTCGAGTTCTACAAGGACGCGAGCCCCGAGACGCGGGTCCCCGGCCTCATGCACGTCCAGTTCGGCGACTACCACGTCGGCGACGTCGAGTTCGTCGCCGCGTTCGACGTGGACGCCAAGAAGGTCGGGATGGACCTGTCCGAGGCCATCCACGCCAGCGAGAACAACACCATCAAGTTCGCGGACGTCCCGCCGACCGGCGTCACCGTCCAGCGCGGCCACACCTTCGACGGCCTCGGCGAGTACTACCTCGACATCATCGAGGAGTCGGACGCCGAGCCGGTCGACGTCGTGCAGGCGCTGAAGGACGCGCAGGTCGACGTGCTGGTGTCGTACCTGCCGGTGGGCTCGGAGGAGGCCGACCGCTTCTACGCCCAGTGCGCCATCGACGCCAAGGTCGCGTTCGTGAACGCGCTGCCGGTGTTCATCGCCTCCGACCCCGAGTGGGCCGCCAAGTTCACCGAGGCGGGCGTGCCGATCGTCGGCGACGACATCAAGTCGCAGGTCGGCGCCACCATCACGCACCGCGTCATGGCCAAGCTCTTCGAGGACCGCGGGGTCGAGCTGCTGCGCACCTACCAGCTCAACTTCGGCGGCAACATGGACTTCATGAACATGCTGGAGCGCAAGCGGCTCCAGTCCAAGAAGATCTCCAAGACGCAGTCGGTCACCTCGCAGATCCCGCACGAGATGGCGAAGGCCGACGTGCACATCGGCCCGTCCGACCACGTGCCGTGGCTGGACGACCGCAAGTGGGCGTACGTCCGCCTGGAGGGCAAGTCCTTCGGCGACACGCCGCTGAACCTGGAGTACAAGCTGGAGGTCTGGGACTCCCCGAACTCCGCCGGCGTCATCATCGACGCGGTCCGCGCCGCGAAGATCGCCAAGGACCGCGGCATCGGCGGCCCGATCCTGTCCGCCAGCTCCTACTTCATGAAGTCGCCGCCGGAGCAGTACAACGACGACCAGGCCCGCCAGGCCGTCGAGAAGTTCATCGCCGGCGAGGTCGAGCGCTGAGCGGCTCTTGCCGGGTGTCCGGGGGTCTTCGCCCCGGGCCGGGCACCCTCCTCGCAGGCTGAGAGTCTCGTCACAAAGCTCTCCAAGGACGCCCTGACAGTGGACATCCCGCTGTCAGGGCGTCCTTACTTCTCTACATAAAACGGTGATGTAGCGGCTCTTTGTCACGCTCTGGCCCTACTGTGACACCGCCGGTTATCGCACACCAGCTGCCGAGTGCCGGACTGGAGGACGACATGGCGCGCGAGGTGATCAAGGTGACGGCGGGCATCGCCGGGCTCGCGGTCGGGCTGGCCGCGTGCGGCGGCGGTGGCGACGGCGCGTCCGCCGACGGCCCGCCCCGCGACGGCCGCACGCTCCGGATCGTCGGCTCGTCCGACGTCGAGCACCTGGACACCGCCTCGGTCGCGAGCGTCGGCGGGTACGGGCTCGTCCGCACGTTCGCCCGGACGCTGTTCGCCACCCGCGCGTCCAACGACTTCGCCGAGACCCTCGCCGTCCAGGCGGACGCCGCGGCCCGGCTGCCCAGCCGGGAGAACGGCGACATCAGCAAGGACGGGCGCACCTACACGATCCGGCTGCGCGACGGCGTCATGTGGGGCTCCTCGCCGCCGCGGCCGGTGACCGCGCAGGACTTCGTCCGCGGGTTCCAGCGGCTGTGCAACCCGGCGTCCCCGTCCGCCGGGAAGGGCTACTACATCTCGACGATCAAGGGGATGGACGGGTTCTGCCGCGGCTTCGGCGGCGTGAACGCCAAGGACGCGCGGGCGATCGCCGCCTACCAGCGCGCCCACCCGATCGAGGGGGTCCGCGCGAAGGACGACCGGACGCTCGTGTTCCGGCTGAAGCGCCCGGCCAGCGACTTCCTCAACCTGCTGTCGCTGCCGTTCACCGCGGCGGCGCCGCGCGAGTACGACGCTTACGTGCCCGACAGTCCCGACCTGCGGCAGCACATGATCTCGGACGGCCCGTACCGGCTCGAGGAGTACCGTCCGGGGATCTCCTACCTGCTGACGCGTAACCCGGCCTGGCGGCAGGACGCCGACCCGATCCGCGAGCGGCACGTGGCGCGGATCCAGATCACCCTTGGCCAGGACTCGCCGGAGACGGTCCAGCAGCAGATCGAGCAGGGCGCCGCCGATCTCGCGTGGGACCAGCCCGTCCCGACGTCGGCGATCCCGCGGCTGCGCGACGACCCGCGCTTCGCCATCCGGGAGACCCCGAACAACAGCCCCTACCTGGTGTTCAACCTGCGCAGCCCGAACAACGGCGGCGCGCTCGGCGACCGGGCGGTCCGGCAGGCGCTGGAGTACGCGGTCGACCGCAGCGCCCTCATCAAGATCGTCGGCGGGCCGTCGGTGGCGCAGCCGCTGCACACCGTGATCCCGCCGGGCAACTCGGGCTACGCCGCCTCGAACCCGTACCCGACGCCGAACGAGTCGGGCGACCCGGGCAAGTGCCGCCAGCTCCTGGCGAAGACGAACCATCGGAAGATCACGCTGAAGTTCCCGTACCGCACCAACAGCGTCCACAAGCTCATCGCCCAGTCCATCGCCGAGAACCTGTCCGCGTGCGGCGTCGACACCCGCCTCACCCCGGACACCGGCGGCTCGTTCTACTCCAGCACCATCGCGACGCCCGCGCGCGCCCGCGAGGGCCAGTGGGACATCGCCGCGCCCGGCTGGACGCCCGACTGGTACGGCAACAACGGCCGCTCGATCATCCAGCCGCTGTTCGACGGGCGCGGCTACGGGCAGAACTCCACCGACTACGGCGGCTACAACAACCCGCAGGTCAACGCGCTGATCGACAGCGCGCTCACGGCGGCGGACGCCGGGCACGCGGCCGGCTACTGGCAGCAGGCCGACCAGCTGATCATGGCGGACGCGGCGATCGTCCCGCTCCTCGACCGCGCCCACACGATCTTCCGGTCGGAGCGCGTCCACGGGGCCCTCTTCGTCCCCACGGCCGCCGGCTACGACTACACGAGGCTGTGGCTGTCCTAGCGGCGGGGCCGTGGTCGTCCCGGCGGCGGGGCCGTCGACCGGGCGGCGCGGGTCGCGGGGGCCGCTGAGGTCGCCGCCCCGGGTACTTTGATCAGGTGAAAGCGGGTGAGCTGGGCGCGATCGTGCGGGGGCGGGACTTCCGCCGCCTGTACGCGACGCGGCTGACGTCCCAGCTCACCGACGGCGTCTTCCAGGTCGCGCTGGCCGGCTACGTGTTCTTCTCGCCCGAGCGGCAGGCGACGGCGGGGAAGGCGGCGGCCGCGTTCGCGGTGACGCTGCTGCCGTACTCGGCGCTCGGCCCGTTCGCCGGGGTGTTCATCGACCGGTGGCAGCGGCGGCAGATCCTGGTGTGGACGCCGGTCCTGCGGGCGACGGTCGTGCTGCTCGTCGCGGCGCTCGTCGCGACCGGGCGGGACGGCGTCGGCTTCTTCCTGGCCGTGCTGGTGGTGCTGGGCGTCAACCGGTTCTTCCTGTCGGCGCTGTCGGCGGCGCTCCCGCACGTGGTGCGGCGCGAGCACCTGGTGACGGCGAACGCGTTCTCGGTGACGAGCGGGACGGTGATCGCGTTCGTCGGGGGCGGCGCCGGCTACCTGCTGCGCACCCTGTTCGGCGGCGGTGAGCGGGGGACGGCGCTGATCCTGGCGTCGGCCGCGCTGATGTACCTGGCCGCCGGGGCGATCGCGACGCTGCTGCCGCGCGGGCTGCTCGGCCCGTACCCGGCGGAGGCGGAGGCGCTGGCGGGCCGCGGTCCCGGGCGGGACGCGCCGGGGGTGCGGGACGCGTTCGGCGCGGTGCTGTCCGGGCTGGCGGACGGGGCGCGGCACATCGCGGGCCGGCGGCCGGCGGCGCTGGCGCTCGGCGCGATCTCGTTCCACCGGTTCGTGTACGGGATCATCCTGATGATGACGCTGCTGCTGTGCCGCGGCCACTTCGCCGACGACGCCGACGAGGGCCTGGCGACGCTGGCGCTGATGCTGGGCGTGTCCGGCGCGGGGTACTTCGCGGCGGCGATCGTGACGCCGCCGGTGGTGCGGCGGATCAGCAAGCAGGCGTGGATCGCGCTGCAGCTGGCCGCCGCGTCGGCCGGGATGCTGCTGCTCGGCCTGCCGTTCTCCCAGGCGGCGTGGACGGCGGGCGCGTTCGGGCTCGGTGTGGTGTCGCAGGGCGTGAAGCTGTGCGTCGACACGACGCTGCAGGAGACGATCGACGACGCGTACCGGGGCCGGGTGTTCTCGGTGTACGACATGCTGTTCAACACGACGTTCGCGGCGGCCGCCGCGCTCGCGGCGACCTGGCTGCCGCCGGACGGCGTCGCGTCGATGACCCTGGTCGCGGTGGTCGCCGCGTACGCGGCGGGCGCGGCGCTGTTCTGGACGGCGTCGGTCCGCGGCCCGAAACCCCTCCCGGCGCGGGACTAGCGCCTCCCCCGTCCCGCGGTGCGGGACCATCGCCTCCAGCCCTCGCCCCGGGCCGCGAGAGCGGTCAGAGGGACTCGGCGATCGCGTAGAGCGCGGAGCCGATGTGCCCGACCTCGTCCTCGGTGCACACGTACGGCGGCATCGCGTAGACCAGCTTCCCGAACGGGCGGAGCCAGACGCCGTGGGCCGTCGCGATCTCCTGGACGGCGGCCATGTCGACGGGCTCGCGGGCCTCGACCACGCCGATCGCGCCGAGGACGCGGACGTCGGCGACCCCGGGCAGTTCCTCGGCGCCGGAGAGCTCGCTGGTGAGGACGGCCTCGATGGTGTCGACCTCGTCCCGCCAGTCGCGGGACAGCAGCAGGTCGATGGACGCGGACGCGACGGCGGCGGCGAGCGGGTTGGCCATGAACGTCGGCCCGTGCATGAGCGCGCCCGCTTCGCCCGAGGTGATGCCGTGCGCGACGCGGTCGGTGCACAGCGTCGCGGCCATCGTCATGTACCCGCCGGTCAGGGCCTTGCCGACGGACATGATGTCGGGGACGACCTCGGCGTGGTCGCAGCCCCACAGCTCGCCGGTCCGGCCGAACCCGGTGGCGATCTCGTCCAGGACGAGCAGGAGGCCGTGCTCGTCGGCGATCTCGCGGAGCGCGCGCAGGTACTCGGGGGCGTAGAAGCGCATGCCGCCGGCGCCCTGGACGATCGGCTCGGCGATGATCCCGGCGAGCTCGTGGGCGTGCTCGGCGGCGAGCTTCGCGACCTCGTCGATGTACGCCTGGTCGGGGTCGGCGGTGTAGCCGAGCGGCGGCACGGGCGCGAACACCTGCCGCGCGAGGACGTCGCTGAACAGGTGGTGCATGCCGTTCACGGGGTCGCAGACGGCCATGTCGCCGAAGGTGTCGCCGTGGTAGCCGCCGCGGACGGTCAGCAGCCGGTGCCGTTCCGGGCGGCCCTGCGACCGCCAGTACTGCATCGCCATCTTGATCGCGACCTCGACGGCGACGGAGCCGGAGTCGGCGAAGAACACCTTCGTGAGCGGCTCGGGCGTCAGCTCGACGAGCCGCTCGGCGAGCCGCACGGCGGGCGGGTGGGTGAGCCCGCCGAACATCACGTGCGCCATCTTGCCGAGCTGCCCGGTGACGGCGGCGTTCAGCCTCGGGTGGTTGTAGCCGTGGATCGCGGCCCACCACGACGACATCCCGTCGATCAGCTCGGTGCCGTCGGCGAGGGTGAGCCGGACGCCGTCCGCGGACACGACGGGCAGGGCGGGCGCCGTCGCGGGCATCGGCGCGTACGGGTGCCAGATGTGGTCGCGGTCGAACGCGAGCATCCGCTCGGTCTCGGCGGGGCTCATCCGGCCCAGCTGAAGGGGGATCATTCCTCCCCCTCCGCCGCCCCGGGGGACGCTCCGGCGGGCGGTTCGGGCTTGATCCCCTCGTCGGCGGCCCAGCGGCGCAGCTCCCGCTCGGCGGCCTCCTTGCCGACCATCCCCTGGTCGAGGCGCAGGTCGAGGAGGAACTTGTAGGCCCGGCCGACGAGCGGCCCCGGCCTGATGCCGAGGATCGCCTGGATCTCGTTGCCGTCGAGCTCCGGGCGGATCGCGGCGAGCTCCTCCTCCTCGGCGAGCCGCTCGATCCGCGCCTCCAGGTCGTCGTAGGTGCGGCGGAGCCGGTCGGCCTTGCGCTTGTTGCGGGTGGTGCAGTCGGCGCGGGTCAGCTTGTGCAGCCGGGCGAGCAGGGGACCGGCGTCGCGGACGTACCGGCGGACGGCCGAGTCCGTCCACTCGCCGGTGCCGTAGCCGTGGAACCGCAGGTGCAGCTCGACCAGGCGCGACACGTCGGCGATGACGTCCTTCGGGTAGCGCAGCGCGGTCAGCCGCTTGCGGGTCATCTTCGCGCCGACGACCTCGTGGTGGTGGAACGACACCCGGCCGCCGGCCTCGAACCGGCGGGTCCGCGGCTTGCCGATGTCGTGCAGCAGCGCCGCGAGCCGCAGGATGAGGTCGGGCCCCTCCTGCTCCTGCGCGATCGCCTGCTCCAGCACGATCAGCGAGTGCTCGTAGACGTCCTTGTGCCGGTGGTGCTCGTCGATCTCCAGCCGCAGCTTCGGCAGCTCCGGCAGCACGTGCGCGGCGAGGCCCGTGTCGACCAGCAGCGCCAGGCCCTCCCGCGGGTACCGGCCGCAGATCAGCTTGGACAGCTCGTCGCGCACCCGCTCGGCGGAGACGATCTCGATGCGCCCGGACATGTCCTTCATCGCCTGGACGACGTCGGGCGCGACGGTGAACCCGAGCTGCGCGGCGAACCGGGCGGCCCGCATCATCCGCAGCGGGTCGTCGCTGAACGAGTCCTCCGGCCTCCCCGGCGTCCGCAGCACCTTGCGCTGAAGGTCGGCGAGCCCGCCGAACGGGTCGACGAACTCGTACCCGGGCAGCCGCGCCGCCATCGCGTTCACCGCGAAGTCGCGGCGGCGCAGGTCCTCGACGAGGGACGTCCCGTACGACACCTCCGGCTTGCGGGACTTCGGGTCGTAGGACTCGCTGCGGTAGGTGGTGATCTCCAGCTCGTGGCCGTCCTTGCGGAGGCCGACCGTGCCGAACTCGATGCCGATCGTCCAGACCGCGTCCGCCCAGCCGTCGATGATCTCCAGGATCCGCTGCGGCGGCGCGTCGGTGGTCAGGTCGACGTCCTTGGACGGGCGGCGCAGCAGCGCGTCCCGGACCGGCCCGCCGACCAGCGCCAGCTCGTGCCCGGCGGCGGCGAACCGCGCGCCGAGCTCGTCGGCGACCGGCGCTATCCGGCGCAGCAGCTCCGCGATCGCGGTCCTGCGCCGCGCCGTGGCGCTGGGGTTCTCGTTGTCGTCGGGCACCTGGTCGAGCACGGCCATCGAGCGTATTTCCTTGGTGAGCGGGCTGACAAAGGACTTTCGGCGGGTCCGGGCCCTTCACGCGGCGTCGGCCCCGGGTCACGTTCTGGGCACCCCGATGCCGCCGGCGCGACCGCCGGTGAGCCTCCCGTACGCACCACGGTAGCGGGATCCCCAGGCTGTACGGTCCGCCGCACCTGCGGCTCAGGCGCATCGGAAGCCTTCACCTGCCGTTCGGCGGGTGTTGATCCGAGTACCTCGGGTATGTGGGGACACTCCCCGCAGAGTGCGACCTACGGGGGCACAGGGAGACCGGCACGGGGATGTGCGGGACGTTCCCCCCGCAGGACGGAGCCAGATCATGAAGGACGCGCTCACCCTCCACCGCGCGCTGCTCGAGCGGGAGGCCGTGCACGAGATCGTGCGCCTGCCCATCGGCATCGCGCACGCCGACGAGCTGCCCAAGGCGCTCG
The DNA here is from genome assembly GCF_014706005.1 of Actinomadura sp. RB99. Lineage (NCBI taxonomy): Bacteria > Bacillati > Actinomycetota > Actinomycetes > Streptosporangiales > Thermomonosporaceae > Actinomadura > Actinomadura sp. RB99. The sequence continues at coordinate 13,593 of NZ_JABMCA010000019.1, forward strand.
GCCTGCCGGCGGACCGGTGCCTGGTGACGCGCGTCTTCGCCTGCGACGACCCCGGCCCCGACGACGCGCGTCCGGGCCGGCGCTTCCTCACCGGGGTGATCGTCCGGGCGGGGGACCGGCCGCCCGCCGAGGCGGTCCGCCGCGCCATGGGCGCCCGGCGGGTCGGCCCGGCCCGCGCCGACCTGGTCAACGCCGTCACCGAGTACGCGGCCGGGCTGGTCTGCCCGCTGCTGCTCCCGGAGTCGATGCCGCTGCTGATCGACCAGCGGCTGGTGGACGGCCCGCCCGGTCCCGGCGTCGTCTACACCCCGACCGGCGAGCCGTCCACGGCGCTCGGCATCCGCCGCCCCGACCTCGCCGCGTTGTGCCAGGCCAAGCCGGTCGACCTGGACGCCGTGGCGGGCGTCCCGGCGCACGCGGCGCGGCGCGGCGGGCCGAACACGCCCGGACGGCGCCATCCGGTGGGCTGATCCGCCTCGGAAGTCCGCCGCCCGGCCGGTCCCGACTACCATCGGGGCCGTGGTGCGGGAAAACGACCTCCGCTCCGAGGCCGGCCCGGCGCCGGGCGGCCGCCGGGCGGACCTGTCAGCGGGCACGGCGTGAGGGCGGGCACGGCGTGAGAGCGGTCAGACGCGCGGTGACGCTGGCCGCCCTGCTGCCCTGGCTCGCGGTGGGCGCGGGCCCCGCGCTCGCCGCCGCGCCCGGCACCGCCGCGCTCCCCGGCACGGCCGACGCCGCGCTCCTCCCGGGCGCGGCCGCACAGCCCGAAGCGGCGCAGCCCGGAGCCGCGCAACCCGAAGCGGCGCAACCCGAAGCGGCGCAACCCGAAGCGGCGCAACCCGAGGCCGCTCAGCCCGGGGTCGCGGGGCCGCAGGCCGCGCAGCCCGGCTCGCCCGGCGCGGCGCAGACCCCCGACCAGGCGCACGCCCGCGCCCAGGTCGGCCTCGCGCTGACCAAGGTCAGCCCCAAACCGCTGAAGGCCGGCTCCACGCTCGACATCCGGGGCACGGCGCAGAACCGGTCCGGGCACGCGATCGCCGGCACCACCGTGCGCCTCCGCTTCGGCCGCCAGCCGATCACCAGCCGCAGCCAGCTCGACCAGTACGCCGGGATGACGGCGAACCAGCTCCCCTTCCCCGGCCAGGCCAAGCAGATCCCGCAGGCGGCCGCCGCCGGCGGCAAGCAGGACTGGCAGTTCAAGATCCCGGTCAAGGCGCTGCACCTGGTCCCGCCCGGCGCCACGCCCGGCGTCTACCCGGTCGGCGTCGAGGTCCTCAACTCCGCGCAGCAGGTCGTCGGCGGCGTGACGACGTTCGTGACGTTCATGCCGAGGCAGACGCAGTTCAAGCCCGTCGCCGTCGGCTGGGTGCTGCCGCTCGCCGACCAGCAGCACCGCGCCGGCGACTCGGTCTTCCTCGACGACCGGCTCGCCGCGGAGGTCGCCGGCACCGGCCGGCTGAACGACCTGGTCGGCGCCGCCGCGGCCAACCCCAAGACCCCCGTGACCTGGGCGATCGACCCGGCGCTCCTCGACGACGTCCAGGAGATCGCGCAGCACGGCTACCACGTGCTGACGCCCGGCGGGCAGACCGCCGCCAAGACGATGAAGAAGAGCGACGCGGCGGGCACCTGGCTGACCGCGCTGCGGAACGCGGCCAAGGGCGGCCGCTACTTCACCCTCCCGTACGCCGACCCCGACGCCGTGGCGCTCGCCCGCAACAAGATGACGGCCCCGCTCGCGACCGCGTTCGACCCGCGCAACACCCGTGTCGCGTCGGACGTCCTCGGCCGCGCGCCCGACGCGCACTACGCGTGGCCGCCGTACGGCGTCGCCGGCCCCGACACGCTCGACGCGCTCGCCAAGTACGGCCTCAAGAACGGCGGGTCGTTCCTGATGAGCGACCTCCAGTTCGGCGACCCGGCCGCGGGCGCGCCCGCGAACGCCACCAGCGCGATCCAGACGGCGCACCAGGGCACCCGCAAGACGCTGATCTACGACTCGGGCCTGAACGACATCGTCAGCGCGAACTCGCGGACCCCCGGCGGCACGGTGCTCACCGAGCAGCGGTTCCTCGCCGAGACCGCGGTGATCGCCGGTGAGGCGCCCAACGTCCAGCGCACCCTCGTCATCGCCCCCGACCGGACCTGGAACCCCGCCCCCGGCCTCGCCGGCGACCTGCTGAAGTTCACCAAGGGCGCCGGCTGGCTGCGCGCGACCGGCCTCGACAAGATCGAGCGGGCCCCCGCGCAGGCCCGGGAGCTGCGCGCCTACAACGACGAGTACCAGAAGTACGAGCTCGGCGCCGCCTACCTCGACCAGGTGGCCGCCATCGCCCGGCGCGCCGCCCGGTTCCGCTCGATCATGACGGCGCCGATCGGCGTGTCCTACGAGCGCGCGCTGCTGCGCGTCCAGTCGGCGTCCTGGCGGACGAGCCCGTCCCGCGCCCGCAACGCCAGGATCGAGCTGTCGAACGAGGTCGACCACGAGATGGCGCGGGTCCGCATCGTCACCACCAAGAACCGGCGCGCGAACATGGCGGGCAGCTCCGGCAAGCTGCCGGTCACCGTCAAGAACACGCTGCACGGCCAGGCGGTCCGGGTGCGGCTGGTCGCCACGTCCGTGACCCCCGCCAAGCTCCAGCTCGGCAAGCTCGACAAGGGCGAGGACGTCATCGACCTCCGCCCGGGGGAGCAGGTGCAGCGGTGGTTCCCCGCGCAGGCGGCGGGCAACGGCACGTTCAACGTCCGGCTGGAGTTGCGCGACGCGTCGTCGGGCAGGGTCTTCAGCAGCGTCGTCATCATGGTCCGCACCACGGGTTACGGGCGGCTCTCCCTGCTCATCACCGGTGGCGGACTTGCCGTACTCTTCGTGGGCGTCGGAGTGCGGGCCATCAGAGCGAGGCGCCGCCGGAAAGCGGAGGCAGCCGGTGACGGGTCGACCGGAGTGGGACCAGCAGAGACCGGAGAACCGGGGAACGGATTCCCCGGTCCCGGGTTCCCAGGGTCCGGGTTCCCGGGGTCCGGAGTACCGCCCGCAGGGGCCTCCGCAGCCGAGCCCCCCGCCGGACCCGCGGCAGGGCCCTCAGCCGGGCCCGCCTCCGGGGCGTCCGCAGCAGGGCCGCCCTCCGCAGGGCCAGCCGCCGGGGCGTCCCCCGCAGGGATATCCGGGGCAGCCGGGTTCCCCGGGACGGCCCCAGGGGCGTCCCGGGCCTCAGGGCTACCCGGAGCAGACGCCGCAGGGCTACCCGGCACGGGGCCAGCAGCCCCCGTACCCCCCGCAGCCTCCCCGGCAGCCGCGCCATCAGCGGCCCCCGGCGCCCCAGCACCCCCAGGGGCCTCCGGCGCCGCAGAACCCGGCGGGCCACCCGGGCCAGGGGCCGACGGCCCCGCCCCGCACCGCGGCGAACATCGCGGCCGAGACCGCGATTGACATCCCGCTCCCGGGCGGGGGCGGACCCATGGGCGAGACCGTCGTGGACGTCCCGCCCCCCGCGGACGGCGGCGCCGACGGCGGCAAGGCCGCGTCCGGAGGCATCCTGCGCTCCGGCGCGATCATGGCGGTCGGCACGCTGGTGTCCCGCGTCACCGGGTTCCTGCGCACCGCCGTCCTCGTCGCGGCGCTGAGCACCGGCGCGCTCGCCAACGCCTACAACACCGCGAACACGATCCCGAACCAGATCTACGACCTGCTCCTCGGCGGCATCCTGACCAGCGTCGTCGTGCCGCTGCTGGTGCGGGCGAAGGAACGCGACCGCACCTACGGCGACCAGTACGAGCAGCGCGTGTTCACGCTCGCGGTCATCGGCCTCGCGGTCCTGACGGTCGTCGCCGTGCTCGCCGCGCCGCTGTTCATCGACGTCCTCGCGGGCAGCTACAAGGGCGACCAGCGCGACATCGCGGTCATGTTCGCCCGGTTCTTCCTGCCGCAGATCTTCTTCTACGGCGTCGGCGCGTTCGCCGGCGCGATGCTCAACACCCGCAACAGCTTCGCCGCCCCGATGTGGGCGCCCATCCTGAACAACGTCGTCGTGATCGGCGTCGGCGGCGTGTTCCTGGCGATGGCGGCGGGCAAGGTCGACCCGTCCAGCATCTCCGACACCGAGTTCATGGTGCTCGCGGCCGGCACGACCGGCGGCATCGTGCTGCAGACGGTCGCGCTGTGGCCGTCGCTGCGCCGCGCCGGGTTCCGGTGGCGGCCCCGCCTGGACTTCAAGCGCGGCGAGATCGGGCAGGTCGGCCGGATGGCCGGGTGGACGCTGGTGTACGTCGTCGCCACGCAGGCCGGGCTCGCCGTCGTCACCGCCCTCGCCAACCGGGCCGGCGACCTCGGGGCCGCCAAGGGCTACGGCGAGGGCTACGGGTACACCCCGTACTTCACCGCCTACCAGATGTTCCAGCTGCCGTACGCGATCGTCGGCGTCTCGGTGATCACCGCGCTGCTGCCCCGGATGAGCCGGTTCGCCGCCGAGGGGAAGATCGCGGACGTCCGGTCGGCGTTCTCCAGCGGGCTGCGCCTCTCCTCGGTGATCATCATGCCGGCGGCGGCGCTGATGCTGGTGCTCGGCCCGGAGATCACCACGGTGCTGTTCGCGCACGGCAACACCAGCGCCGACAACGCGCTGGTGATCGCCCGCGTCATGCAGATGTTCGCGATCGCGCTGGTGCCGTTCTCGACCTACCAGCTGATGCTGCGGGTCTTCTACTCCTTCGGCGACACCCGGACCCCGGCGCTGATCGGCGCCGTCTCCGTCACCGCCAACATCATCCTGGCGTTCGCCGCCTACAACCTGCTCGGCGTCAAGTGGATCGTGGTCGGCATGGCCGGCGGGTACGCCGTCACCAACGCCGTCGGCACCCTCGTGTGCTGGCTGGTGCTGCGCCGCAAGCTCGGCGGCATGGACGGCCGCCGCATCATCGGCGGCCACCTGAAGCTGCTGGTGGCGATCTGGCCGCTCATCGGGTTCGCGTACGCGGTGCACGCCGTCGCCGACGCGGCCATCGGCACCGACACGCTGCTGCCCGCTCTGATCACCATGGTGGTGGGCGCCGGGGGCGGCGGGCTGCTGTACCTGGTGTTCGCCAAACTGCTCCGGGTGGACGAGGTTCAGGCGACGATCGCCACGTTCGCGCGCAGGTTGCCGGGCGGACGCCGGTAAGTCGTGGCAAAGTGAGGGGGACGCGCCCGGATCACGCCGCCATTCCCGTGTTCGAACCACTACCATGTGGGGGACTACGGCTTGCGGGCTGACACCCTGGGGAACGCAAAGAGGAGGGTCGGAGGCGTAAGCTGCCACGCCACGAACATGGGATCTGACCACCTGCGCAGGACGTTGCCGTGAGCACGTCAGTGATCGAACCCGGCACGCGTCTCGCCGGCCGCTACCGGCTCGAGGAGCGCATCAGCGACTCGGGCGGGTCCTCGCTCTGGAAGGCCATCGACGAGATCCTGGCCAGGGCCGTCGCCGTCCGCACCTTCGACCCCGAGTTCCCCCGCGTCGGCGAGGTCGTCACCTCCGCCCGCGCCGCCAGCCGCCTCACCGACCCCCGCCTCACGCAGGTGTTCGACGCCGACGACAGCGGCGAGAGCGCCTACGTCGTCAGCGAGTGGGTGGCGGGCGAGACGCTGGAGCAGATGCTCGCCAAGGCCCCGCTGGAGCCGGGCCGCGCCGCGACCCTGCTGTACGAGGCCGCCGAGGCGATCGCCGCCGCGCACGCGGCCGGGCTCGCGCACCTCTGCCTGTCCCCGCGCGACCTGGTCTGGACGACCGGCGGCACCGTCAAGCTGCTCGGCGTCGCCACCGACGCCGTCCTCGGCGACCGCTACTCCGACGACCCCGCCGCCGAGGACGTCCGCGGCCTCGGCCGGATGCTGTACGCGGCGCTGACCGCGCACTGGCCCGGCGACGAGGCCGCCTCCGACCTGCCCGCCGCGCCCGACGCGGACGGCGTCCCGCAGGCGCCCCGGCAGGTGCAGGCCGGCATCTCGCACGCGATCGACGCGATCGTCTGCCGCTGCCTCGGCATCGGCACCGCCGAGCCGCTCACCGAGCCCGCCGAGCTGGCCAAGGCGCTGCGCGGCGTGCCGCGCACCCCGCTGCCGCTGTTCGCGGGCCTCGGCAGCGCGCCGTCCCCGCGTCCGGCGGCGCCCAAGCGTCCCGCGACCGCCTCGACGGCCGCGACGACGCAGCCGCACCAGCCCCCCGTGCAGGACCCGCCCCGGCCCGCGCCGGGGCATGACGCGCGCGGGCCCGGCAGGCGCGCGCGCGGCGCGCACGCACAGCACGCGCAGCATGCACAGACCGCGCCTCCGGCCCAGTCCGGGCAGGTCCCGCCGCCGCGCGGCCGGTACGACACGCCTCCGCCGGCGCCCCCGGCCAACGCCGCCACCATCGCGTCGCCCGCCCGCAAGCCCGCCAACCGGGCCCTGCTCGGCGTCGCCGCTGCGGCGCTCACCGTCATCGTCGGGCTCGGCGCGTGGGCGCTGTCCGGCGGCGGCTCCGACGACGACCACGGCGCCAAGGGCCAGAAGACCGATCAGGGCCAGAAGAGCGCGCCGCCCAAGCCGGCGACCGTGAGGCTGAAGATCCAGGACGCGTCCGCCACCCAGAAGCCGGCCGACCAGCACCCCGACGGGACCAGCAGGAAGAACCCCTCCGCCGTCATCGACGGCGACCCCGGCACGGTGTGGGAGACACAGACCTACGCCGACGGCCAGTTCGGCAACTTCCTCAAGTCCCTCGGCGTCACGCTGACCCTGAGCGGCCCGGCCAAGGTGTCGACGATCCGGGTCAACTGCCCCGCCTCCGGCGGGACCCTCCAGGTCAAGATCGGCACGTCGCGCGCGCCGGGCGCGATGAAGACGGTCGGCGAGCAGTCCTGCAACGGCGGCGAGCTGACCTTCGCGGCGAACCCGGCGGTACAGGGCCAGTACGTGCTCGTCTGGTTCACCCGGCTGCCCGACGGCTTCAAGGGCAAGCTCAACGAGATCTCCGTCGTCGGGACGGCCGGCTGACCGCGTCGCGGCGGGCCGCACCCGCCCGCGCCGGGGCGTTCCGTGGCGTCTCGACCTGTGACGTGAGCTGCCGGTTGTCTGTATCGTGCCTGTGAGCATCCATGTCCCCTCGCCCCCAGGAATCCGTGGTGACCACCCGAGCAGCCGGAGCCGGTCGCAGCCGCCCGGCACCGGCAGGGCGTCCCGTACGAGAAAGCGGTCGCTCATGACGTCGGTGAGCATGCGTCGAGTCGACGAGGTCCCCGACAAGGAGCTCCTCGCCCGCCACGCCCAGGGGGACCCGCACGCCTTCGCGGAGCTGGTGCACCGGCACCGCGACCGGATGTGGGCGGTCGCGCTGCGCACCCTCGGCGACCCGGAGGAGGCCGCCGACGCGCTGCAGGACGCGTGCCTGTCGGCGTTCCGCGCCGCCGGCCGGTTCCGCGGCGACGCCGCCGTCACCACCTGGCTGCACCGGATCGTGGTGAACGCCTGCCTGGACCGGATCCGCCGCAAGTCCGTCCGCCCGGCCACCCCGATGGGCGACGACGCCACGTTCGACGCCGTCGCGCCCAAGATGCCCGACCCGACCGACGCGCACGGGGTGTCGCTGGACGTCCGCACCGCGCTGGAGCAGCTGCCGTTCGAGCAGCGCGCCGCGCTCGTGCTGGTCGACATGATGGGCTACTCCGTCGACGACGCCGCCGAGGTGATGGAGGTCCCGCCCGGGACGATCAAGAGCCGCTGCGCGCGGGGCCGCGCGCGGCTCGCGCCACTTCTGACCCACCACCGGAACCGACGCGACTCCAAAAACGTCGGAGGTGTGGAAGGAGGTGGCATGCCCAAGTGAACCCCGCACATCTTGACTACGACATCCTGGCCGACCTGGCCGAAGGACTGCTCGAAGACGACCAGGCCGCCTCCGTCAACGCGCACCTCGATTCCTGCGCAGAATGCCGGGACCGCTCCGCCGACCTTGCGGACGTCTCCCGGATCCTGGCGGAGGCGCCCGCGCCGTCCATGCCGCCCGAGCTGGCCGAGCGCATCGACACCGCCATCGCGGCGGAGTCGATGCACAACGCCACCGTGGTGAGCATGGAGCAGCGGCGCGGAAGGCGGCATTGGCGGATACTGTCCGCCGCGGCGGCGACGATCGTCGTCCTCGGCGGCGGAGCGACGGTCGGCAAGATCGCGCTGGACGGCTCGGACGGCAGCGGCAGCCAGGCGTCGACCCCGCCGCAGGGGGACAACGCGCGGCGCCTGTCCGCCGGCGCGGCGCCGCACTCGGCCGCGCCGTCGGAGTCCACGATGGTCAAGGGGCCCTTCAAGGTCACCCGCAGCGGCACCGAGTACCGGGCCGGCAAGGTCGCCGGCCAGGTCGACCGGCTGCTCGGCAAGGGGCAGGAGCTGCGGCTCGACGGGTCCCCGCCCACCGCGCAGATGTCCGGCTGCGTCACCGGCGTCACCCACGGCCGCACGCCCGCCCTGGTCGACCAGGCCAGGTACGACGGGCGCGCCGCGACCGTGATCGCGCTCCAGGGCGGCACGGACGGCCGCTGGGACGTCTGGGTCGTCGGCCCGGACTGCACGGCGCAGGACCCGCACGTGCTCGACCACGAGCCGGCCTGACGCGCGGCCCGAACGACGTCCAGGGGGCGGCCTGGGGACCCGCCCCCGCCCGGCGACGGGCACCGGACACCCCGCGGCGGTCCGCCGCCGGCATCCCTGACGGTCAGCGCCGCCGGGTCCTTTTCTTGGCGTCCTTGGCGGGAAGCGACCGCGCGTAGGAGACGCCCCGGGCCACCCACCGCCCGACGTCCCCGTCCGGGTCGTCGGCGTCCGCGTCGACGTGCAGCCAGCCGCGCATCTCGCGGCCGCCCATGACCATCGGGCGCACCCCGTCGCCGTCCTCCAGCTCCGCGGCCTCCCGCGGGTCCAGCCGGACGAGCAGGCCGCCCTGCCGGCTCGCGGCGACCGCCATGTTGCCCCCGACGAGGAAGGCCAGGCCGCCGAACATCGGCCGCTCGGTGACGCCTTCCTCGCCCGCCGTCAGCTCGCGGACGAGCTCGGCCAGATCCCGGTCGTAAGCCATGACCGGATTATGCGCGGCGCCTACGACGATCCACCGCCTGCCGCTGCTACGCCCCGCCGCCGCGACGACCGCCGCCGCTACGCCCGCTACAGGGATGCCAGGAAGTCCAGGGCGATCGCCCAGGCGCGCTCGGCCGCCTCGGGCTCGTAGTCGGGCAGGTCCGGGTCGGTGAACAGGTGCCCGGCGCCGCGGTAGCGGAAGACCTCCACGTCCGCGCCCGCCTTGCGCATCCGCAGGTACCAGGCGTTCAGCCAGTCGACCGGCTCGTAGGTGTCGGGGTCGGCGACGTGCAGCTGCACCGGGATCTCGGTGGACGCGTCGTCGGGCAGGTCGGACGTCCCGTGCATCAGCAGCAGGCCCCGCGCCCTGTCGTCGCCGAGGGCCAGGTTCTGCGCGATGGACCCGCCGAGCGAGAACCCCGCGTACACGATCCCGTCGCCGTCCAGCAGCGGCGCCGCCGCCGCGACCGCGCGGCGCAGCAGCTCGTCCCGGCCGATCTCCTCCTTGATCTCGACGCCCTCGTCCGGCGTGTCGACGACCCGGCCGCCGTACAGGTCGGGGACGGTCACCTCGTGCCCCGCGGCGCGGAGCCGGTCCGCCGCCTGGTGCACCGCCGGACGCAGCCCGTACATCGAGTGGAGAAGCAGAATGCGTGCCATGGCCACCACCCTATGGCCGTCCCGGCCCGCCTCCGGGCCGCCGGAGCGGCGGCGCCCGGAGGGGTCGGCGGCGCGTTGCGGGGCAGGTCACGGGAAGGGCCGCGCGTGCCGGGAATCCCCTGGCCCTAGTATCGGTTGACGCGACTGGCAGGCCGTGCGGTGAGGCCACCGAAGGCCAAGAGGAGAGGCGCACAACAGTGAGCGACGTCCGTAACGTCATCATCATCGGATCGGGCCCCGCGGGCTACACGGCCGCGATCTACGCGGCCCGCGGCGACCTGAGGCCGCTGCTGTTCGAGGGGTCGGTGACCGCCGGCGGCGCGCTGATGAACACCACCGACGTGGAGAACTTCCCCGGCTTCCCCGACGGCGTCATGGGCCCCGACCTGATGGACAACCTGCGCAAGCAGGCCGAGCGGTTCGGCGCCGAGCTGGTCACCGACGACGTCACCGAGGTCGACCTCGCCGCCGACCCGAAGGTCGTCAAGGTCGGCGACGAGACGTACCTCGCCAAGTCGGTCATCGTCGCGACCGGCTCCGGCTACCGCGAGCTCGGCCTGCCGGACGAGAAGCGGCTGTCGGGCCGCGGCGTGTCCTGGTGCGCCACCTGCGACGGCTTCTTCTTCCGCGAGCAGGACATCGCCGTGGTCGGCGGCGGCGACACCGCGATGGAGGAGGCGATCTTCCTGACCAAGTTCGCCCGCTCCGTCACCGTGATCCACCGCCGCGACGAGCTCCGCGCGTCCAAGATCATGCAGGACCGGGCGTTCGCCAACGACAAGATCCGCTTCCGCTGGGACAGCGAGGTCGTGAAGATCGACGGCGAGGACCGGGTCACCGGCGTGCAGGTCCGCAACCTGAAGACCGGCGAGCAGTCGCCGCTGGAGATCACCGGCCTGTTCATCGCGATCGGCCACGACCCGCGCAGCGAGCTGTTCACCGGCCAGCTGGAGACCGACGCCGACGGCTACCTCCTCGTCGACGCCCCGACCACCCGGACGAAGATCCCCGGCGTGTTCGCCTGCGGCGACGTGGTCGACCACATCTACCGTCAAGCCATCACCGCGGCCGCCAGCGGCTGCTCGGCGGCCATCGACGCCGAGCGCTGGCTCCAGGACCAGGGCGCCGCGGAGACCGTCCCGCAGGCACAGGCCTGACCGCGGGCCCGCGGGAGCCGACCGCACGGCCCGCACGCCCGGCCCGGCGCACGAGAACCGCGCCGGGCCCGTTACCGAAGGAGACACCATGAAAGCCGTGACCGACGCCGACTTCGCCTCCGAGGTCCTGGACAGCGACAAGCCGGTCCTGGTCGACTTCTGGGCCGAGTGGTGCGGCCCGTGCCGGATGGTGGCGCCGATCCTGGAGGAGATCTCCAGGACGCACGGCGACAAGCTCGAGATCGTCAAGCTGAACATCGACGAGAACCCGCAGGTGCCGGCCACGTACGGCGTCATGCAGATCCCGACGATGAACGTCTACAAGAACGGCGAGGTGGTCAAGCAGATCATGGGCGCCAAGCCGAAGGCCGCCCTGCTGCGCGACCTCGCCGAGTTCATCTGATCCACCCCGGCGCACGCCGCCCACGGCGCACGCCGCCACGCCGCCGCTCCTGCGCCGCCCGCGAAGGAACGTGAAGGAAACGGCCCGCATCCCGTCACCGGGATGCGGGCCGTTCCACGTGTCCATGGACAGGAGCCGCTCAGACGGCCTCAGACGGGACGCAGCGCGCCCTCCGGGGTCATGGAGCCCAGCAGGCGTTCCAGAGCCACCTCGACGTCCTCACGCCACGACAGGGCCGACTTCAGCTCCAGCCGCAGCCGCGGGTACCGGTGGTGCGGGCGGACGGTCTTGAACCCCACCGACAGCAGGTAGTCGGCCGGCACCATGCAGCCGCCCTCCTCGCCCTTCAGGTCCCCGAACGCCTCGATCGCCTTCACCGCCCGGCGCGTCAGGTCCTTCGCGACGCCCTGCACGAGCATCCGGCCGAGCCCGCCGCCCGCGAACTCCGGCAGGATGTGCGCCGTCATCAGCAGCACCGCGTCCGCGCTCACCGGGCTCGTCGGGAACGCCACCGACCGCGGCACGTACAGCGGCGGCGCGAACATCACGAACCCCGCAGGCACGTCGTCCACGTACGCGATCTTGCCGCAGGAACCCCACTCCAGCAGCGTGGAGGAGATCCATGCCTCCTTCTCCAGCGCCGCGTCGCCGCTCGCGTGCGCCCGGTCGCGGCTGACCGGATCCAGCTCCCAGAACACGCACCCGCGGCAGCGATGCGGAAGATCGTCCAGATTGTCCAGCGTGATGTTGACGAGACGACGCGACACCGGGCCGGCACCCCCTGCTGGCATCCTCGTCCGCCGGGCGAAGACCCCCGCCGCGGCCGGGACCTTCGGGGCGGATCGCCCACTTGCGCGAAAGTTCCCGGCAACAAACCGGGATCCTCGGGCATCGTATCGGACGGGGGACGAGCGGCCGGGCGGCGCGCCACGTGCGGGAACCGCCGAACACGCGAGGTACGGGGTTCGCCCGATCCCCCCGGAGCCCATGCCGTAACTTTGCGGTCAAGCCAGCCCCACCGGAGGTGCCACGTGGAACAGCACTCGCGAACCGACGCCTACAGCGACCGCTACGCCGCCCGCGCCGCCGGCATGGTGCCGTCGGAGATCCGGGCTCTGTTCGCGATGGTCGCCCGCCCCGAGGTCGTCTCCCTCGCCGGCGGCGCGCCCTACGTCTCCGCGCTGCCCCTCGACGCCGTCGGCGCCCTGGTCGGCGACCTCGTCGCCGGCAAGGGCGCCGAGGTCCTCCAGTACGGCTCCGCGCAGGGCGACGAGACCCTCCGCGAACTCATCTGCGACGTCATGGCGCTCGAAGGCGTCCAGGGCTCCGCGGACGACGTCGTCGTCACCGTCGGCGCCCAGCAGGCCCTCGACCTCATCACCAAGATCTTCGTCGACCCCGGCGACGTCGTCCTCGCCGAAGCCCCCTCCTACGTCGGCGCGCTCGGCACCTTCGCCGCCTACCAGGCCGACGTCGTGCACGTCCCCCTCGACGAGGGCGGCCTGATCCCGGCCGCGCTCCGCGAGACCCTCGACCGGCTCCGCCGCGAAGGCCGCCGCGTCAAGTTCCTCTACACCGTCCCCACGTTCCAGAACCCCGCCGGCGTCACCCTCACCGCCGCCCGCCGCGCCCAGATCCTGGAGATCTGCGCCGAGCACGACGTCCTGATCATCGAGGACAATCCCTACGGGCTCCTCGGCTTCGAGGGCGAGCCGATGCGGGCGCTGCGCGCCGACGACCCCGACCGCGTCATCTACCTCGGGTCGTTCTCCAAGACGATCGCGTCCGGCCTCCGCGTCGGCTGGGTCCTCGCCCCGCACGCGGTGCGCGCCAAGCTCGTCCTCGCCGCCGAGTCCGCGATCCTCTGCCCGTCGAACTTCTCCCAGCTCGCCGTCCGCGAGTACCTCGCCACGCAGCCGTGGCGCGAGCAGATCAAGGACTTCCGCGAGCTCTACCGGGAACGCCGCGACGCCATGCTCGACGCCCTCGACCAGCTCATGCCGGAAGGCTGCACCTGGACCCGCCCCGCCGGCGGCTTCTTCGTCTGGGTCACCCTTCCCGAGGGCCTCGACGCCAAGGCGATGGCGCCCCGCGCGATCGCCGACCGCGTCGCCTACGTCCCCGGCACCGGTTTCTTCGCCGACGGCGGCGGCCGCCGCAACATGCGCCTGTCCTACTGCTTCCCCGAACCGCACCGCATCCGCGAGGGCGTCCGCCGCCTCGCCGCGGTGGTGGAGAAGGAGATCAGGCTGCGGGACACTTTCGGGGGAGTCGAGCACGACGGCCCCGGCGGTGTGCACACCCCGGGCCCCGGCATCGTCTGAACGGATACCACCCGGTTTCGCGTAACCGCGCCGGCTCCCCCATGCTGGGAGCCGGCGCGTTTTTCGTGACCGCTCCTACCGCCAGAAGGGCACCTGCTGTGGAACTCGGGCACGTCGTCGTCCTCGCCGGGGGACTGTCCTACGAGCGAGAGGTCTCGCTGCGCTCCGGCCGCCGCGTCACCGACGCGCTGCGCGCCCTCGACATCCCCGTCGAACTGCGCGACGCCGACGCCACGCTCCTGGACTCCCTCGCCGACGACCCGCCGGACGCCGTGTTCCCCGTCCTGCACGGCGCCGCGGGGGAGGACGGCTCGATCCGCGACGTCCTCGACCTCCTCGACGTCCGCTACGTCGGCGCCCGCGCCGACGCCTGTCGCGTCGCCTGGGACAAGCCGACCGCCAAGTCCGTCGTGCGCCAGGCCGGCCTGCGCACCCCCGACTCCGTCGCCCTCCCCAAGGAGGTCTTCCACGACCTCGGCGCCGCGTCCGTCCTCGACCAGATCATCCGCGGGCTCGGCCTCCCCCTGTTCGTCAAGCCCACCCGCGGCGGCTCCGCACTCGGCACGTCCGTGGTGCACGAGCCGTCCGAGCTCTCCGCCGCCATGGTCGGCTGCTTCGCCTACGGCGACGCCGCCCTCGTCGAGCGCTACGTCGAGGGGACCGAGATCGCCGTCAGCGTCATCGAGCGCCACGGCCACCCCCAGGCGCTCCCCGCCGTCGAGATCGTCGCGCCGGGCGGCCGCTACGACTACACCGCCCGCTACGACGCGGGCGACACCGAGTTCGTCACCCCGGCGCGTCTCACCCCCGACGCCGCGGACCGCGCCACCGCCGCCGCCGTCACCGCCCACCGCGCCCTCGGCCTCCGCGACCTCTCCCGCACCGACCTCATCGTCGACCCCGACGGCGAGGTCCACTTCCTCGAGGTGAACGTCGCGCCCGGCATGACCGAGACGAGCCTCCTCCCCCGCGCCGTCAGCGTCGCCGGCCTCGACCTCGGCGAGGTCTGCCGCGACCTCCTCCTGGCCCAGTTCGCCTGACCGATGTTTCACGGGAAACACCCGCCCTCCCCAAGCCCCCACCAACGTTTCCCGTGAAACATCCCCTCCCCCCACCCGCCAGACGCCATGCACAGATGACAGGGCGACCAAGAACGGACAGCGGCCGCAGCGTCGCGAGTGCGGCAGCCAGGAAGCAGCGGGCGGCGGCAACACAAGGATGGTCGGGGGAGTCGGACGCTGCGGCCCATCGCACCACCGGGCAAACGACAGGCCTCGTCGGCAGCTCCTAGTCGGAGCCCGGCACCACACGCGACAGACATCTCCAGTGCACCCGACGAGGTTCCGTGCGCGCGGGCGCGCCAGCCGAGACCCGACACGGCAGCGCTCACGCGCCACAGGCGCGCAGCGGACGGTGGACGATCCCCCATGAATGGCAAGGAACCGCCAACGCGCGAGGCGCGACGATTCATACGGGCAAGCAGTAGGCGCCGGCTAGCGGATAGATCCGGAACGCCTCTGCCCGGTGCAGGGGAGCGTCCTTCGCCCCTCGGGGCGATGGCGGGATCAGGAGGGGCCGCGGCATCGGGCAAGCGGGCAGCCGCCGTGAGGCGGAGACGGCGGATGGACACGGATCCGCAGAGGGCTCCATCACGGCGCGGCAGGCTCGGGCCGCAGCATCGCGGCGATGGCGCGGACTCACCAAGCGCGTCCCCCGACGGGCGGCGCGAGGGCGTCCCCTAGCAAGGCCAGCAACGGGCGTGCTGAGAGAGAAGTCACGGCTGAATCCGCGGTAGGCGCGATTCAAACGGTGGCCCTGCGCCGAGCCCGGCACGACGGCGGGCTCGACGCGACGCCGCCCACCGATCAGCAAATCGCAGTCCACCCGGAATCAGTGAGCCAACGGGAGGCCGGGGACCGGACACCTCACTGGTATCACCCTGCCTCATCATCTGCCGGTGCGGCGTGGTCCCCCGTGCTCGCCCTGAGCGCCAGCACCGCCTACCCCCCCGGAGACGCCCGAGAGCCGAGAGCCGCACGCCTGGCAATGTCAGCCGTGATTAGCCGAGCGCTCGGCTTTCATACCCACAGAGTCGCCTAGTCGTTGGCTGCGGCCCCGCCACCCCGTCGGCCCGCCACCCCGTCGGCCCGTCGGCCCGTCGGCCGTCTGGAGTCGCCGACTGGCCGGTACAGCCGTGTGGGCAAGCCGCCAAGCGATGTCTTTGCTGTGACTTCCCGCCCGGCAGAGCCTTGGAGGCCATCCTCGTGATGTGCCGCGCTCGTGACTCTGGTCTTGGGTGGCCCTGGGCTTCCCACACCGGCACTCGCCGGCGGCCGCCGGGAACAGCGGGGCGCCAGTGACCGCCCACGACGGTCGGTCAACGCCTCCGCTGCCTGAGAACGCTCGCCTCGCTGTCCGCCCGCCGCCGCTGGGCTCCCCCACATGCCCCCGCTGACTACCCGAAGGGCTAGAGGCCATCCTGCGCTCGCTGCTCGACGCGCTGGGGCTTTCATGGCGGACGCTAGAACGCAGTGGGCGCCTGAAAGTCACCCGCTGCTATCCGTCTCGATGGTCCGACCGGTGACGGGCGGCCTCCAGCGGAGGGCGGTCAGGCGGAGATGCTTTCACCCGCGGGATAGATGGGGCATGCCGACGCAGTCTGTGTCCGGGCGCCGCTCGCTGGAAGGTGTCGATGTTTCACGCGAAACCTCGATGCGGCGCGCAACTGCAATCCGGTACGGCCGTCGAGGCGCTGAGGGGGAGCTGGGAGAGCGCGTCGGCGAGCAGCTACGGGCGCCCGGGCGCCACGGCCGAACGGCGGGATGGCGAGCGTGCCGACGGTCTCGGTGATCTCGTGGCCGTGCTCGACGGCGATCGCGACGGTGGCGCTGTTCCACATCGGGCGGCAGCCGGTCCCGTAGGTGAGCACCTCGTAGACGGGGGCGCCGGTAAGGGCGGAAGGGCGACTGGGGCAGGGGAGCCAGACGGCGCTCGCGTAGGGGGTGGGCTTGCTGGCGGGCGGGCGGTCGCTCCGAAGATGTTTCACGGGAAACATGGGTGCCTGGAGAAAGCGAAGCGCCCCGGAGGAAGGGTTCCGGGGCGCTGGGGGGAAGGCGAGTGGGCGGTTTACGGCTCGCCGGTGCTGTCGTCGTCGGGGGCCATCGACTTGATGATGCGGTCGAGGTCCTCCAGGGTGGCGAACTCGACCACGATCTTGCCCTTGTTGCGTCCCATGTCGACGCGGACCTTGGTCTCGTAGCGGTCGGAGAGGCGGTCGGCCAGTTCCTGGAGCCCTGGGGCGACGGGCTTCTTGCGGCGGCCCTGCCGGGGCGCCTTCGGGGCGTCCTCGACCTCGCGGAGCGCGATCATCTCCTCGACCGCGCGGACGGAGAGGCCCTCCTGGACGATCCGCTGCGCCATGTGCTCCTGCGCCTCGACGCTGTCGAGGGAGAGGAGCGCCCGGGCGTGGCCCGCCGACAGCACGCCGGCGGCGACGCGGCGCTGGACGGCGGGCGGCAGGTTCAGCAGGCGGAGTGTGTTGGTGATGTGCGGGCGGGACCGGCCGATCCGTCCGGCGAGCTGCTCGTGGGTGGCGCCGAAGTCCTGCAGCAGCTGCTGGTAGGCGGCCGCCTCCTCCAGCGGGTTCAGCTGCTGGCGGTGCAGGTTCTCCATGAGGGCGTCGCGGAGCAGATCGTTGTCGCCGGTATCGCGGACGATCGCGGGGATGACGTCCAGCCCGGCCATCTGGGAGGCGCGCAGCCGGCGCTCGCCCATGATCAGCTCGTAGTCGTGCTCGCCTGACTCGGCCCGGCGGACGACGATGGGCTGGAGGAGCCCGACGATGCCGATCGACTCGGCGAGCTCCTCCAGGGCCTGCTCGTCGAAGTGCTCGCGCGGCTGGCGCGGGTTCGCGGTGATGGACGTGACGGGCAGCTCGGCGAAGTGCGCTCCGGCGACCGGCTGGATGTCCGGGCTCGCGGCGCCGTCCTGCCCGGGACCGTTCGGGCCGCCGGGGAAGCCCGGCCCGCCCAGGGCGCCGGTTCCGCCCGCGCCGGACGGGTCGTCCGCCGGCGGTGGGGGCGGGGCGGTGGGGATGAGGGCGCCGAGCCCCTTGCCCAGACCGCGTCGCTGCTGGCTCACTTCCTCGCCCCTCCATGGGCCATTTCCGAGGCCGCCTCGCTGTAGGCGAGGGCGCCGCTGGAACCCGGGTCGTACGTCATGACGGACTGCCCGTAGCTCGGCGCCTCGGAGACGCGGACGCTGCGGGGGATCACCGTGTTGAGGACGACGTCCCCGAAGTGGTTGCGGACGTCGTCCGCGACCTGCGCGGCGAGCCGCGTCCGGGCGTCGTACATGGTGAGCAGGATGGTGGACACCCTGAGCTTCTGGTTGAGGTGCGCCTTGACGAGGTCGACGGTGCGGATGAGCTGTCCGAGCCCCTCCAGCGCGTAGTACTCGCACTGGATCGGGATGAGCAGCTCGTCGCCGCCGACGAGGGCGTTGACGGTGAGCAGGCCGAGCGACGGTGGGCAGTCGATCAGCACGTAGTCGAACTTGTCGGTGTCGTAGGCGTCCAGCGCGCGGCGCAGCCGGGACTCGCGGGCGACCTTGGAGACGAGCTCGATCTCGGCGCCGGCGAGGTTGAGCGTCGCGGGGGCGCAGTACAGGTTCGGGATCTCGGGGGCGGCGACGACGATGTCGGCGAGCGCCATGTCCTCGATGAGGACGTCGTAGATGGACGGGATCTCGGCGTGGTGTTCGACGCCCAGGGCGGTGGACGCGTTGCCCTGCGGGTCCAGGTCGACGACGAGCACCTGCGCGCCGTGCATGGCGAGCGACGCGGCGAGGTTCACCGAGCTGGTGGTCTTGCCCACCCCGCCCTTCTGGTTGGCGATGGTGATGATGCGGCAGCGGTCCGGCCGCGGCCATTCGCGTTCCCTGCGGCCGGACATCGCCTTGAGGGCGGTGACCGCTGTTTCATGTGAAACCTTGGCGTCCTTGAGCGCCTCGCGCACGAGTTCTGACTCCCCCTGAGATGGTCCCTTGCGCGGACCCGCCTGCTGTGTGCCGGCGCTGGTCGGCACATAGCCGACGTTCTCCGCGGTACCGGACGTCGTGTTACCCCACATTGCGTGCCCGGAGGGCGCGGCCGCCGGCGTCGTCACGGCGCCGGCGTCCCCCCGCGTCCCCTCGTCGGCCTGCGCGCCCTGGCCCGCAGGGGTCTCCCGCGCGGGCTCCGAGGCACCGGTCCCGCCCGGGCCGGGCGGCTGTTCGTCGGGGGATTCGTCGGCGCGGTCAGGCCGTCCCAGTCCTGGTCCCGTGCTCATGAAGACCTCTTCCTCGACCTTCCAGCGCGTCGGGGCGCGCTCTGTCGTCGCCCGGCCGCTGCACTCCGGTCCGCCGGCCTGCCGGCGACCACACGGACAAGCGTTGTCGGCGGGTCGACCATACCGCGCCCGACTTGGAGCAGTTCGGTCTCCCGCACCCCGAAACGCTGCAGAACGGGTGCGGCCTCGTCGAGTTCGGCCGCGGCCCGCTCGCCTTTCAGCGCGAGCAGTTCACCGCCGGGACGCAGCAGCGGCAGCGCCCACTTGGCGAGACGTTCGAGAGGGGCCACCGCGCGCGCCGTCGCGACGTCCACCGAGAACTCCTTGGTGACGTCCTCGGCCCGGGCGCGGCGGACCTCCACGTTCCGCAGATCGAGCATCTCGACGCACTCGCTGAGGAACGTGGTCCGCCGGAGCAGCGGTTCCAGGAGCGTGATGCGCAGGTCGGGCCGGACGATCGCGAGCACGATGCCGGGCAGTCCGGCGCCGGATCCGATGTCGACGACCTGGGCGTCCGCCGGGATCGCCTCGGCCACCACCGCGCAGTTGATCAGGTGGCGTTCCCACAGCCGGTCGGCCTCGCGCGGGCCGATCAGCCCGCGTTCGACGCCCGCGTCGGCGAGGAACGCCGCGTAGCGTTCCGCAACCGGCAGTGTTTCCCCGAAAACCTCGCGTGCAATCCCCACCGTACGAATCGTTCCATAAAACGGCGTGGCGGCGTACACACGCAACGTCCCAGGAGGCAACAGCATGACGCTTTCGGGAGGCGGACCCCGTCCGACAAGGCCTGTTCCTTGCGATATGGCAAGAACCACATGTCCTTCCGCATATTCGGCGCTCGCCGGGTAGAGGGACGGTGTCGCCCCCCTTGGAAGGAGCTCCGAGCCATGGGAATCGGAGTCAGTCTCGCGTTCATCGCCATCGGAGCGATCCTCGCGTTCGCCCTCCGCGTCGATCTCGCCGGCGTCGACATCCACCTCGTCGGCTGGATCCTGATCGTGGTCGGGGCCGTGAGCATGGCCTTCACCCTCAGCTACACGCGTCCGCGGCGCCGCGCCGGCCGGGTGGTCGGAGCAGATCCCGCTTACGGGGACGAGCCGGGCACCGTGGTGCGTGAGGAGCACATCATCGAGGACCCCGCCCCTCCGGGACGTCCCGCCGAGCGCGTCGAGCGCGTCGTCGAGCACCCCGCGGACGAAGGGGTGACGCACGGGCACGTGGCACAGGACCCCGCGTTCGCCCAGGACCCGGGACGGGCCCAGGACCCGGCCGAGGAGAACAACACCGCGGTCGACTCCGACGCCGTCGACCCGCTGCACGACCCCGCGCCGCGGGAGCGGAGCGTGTACGGACGGACGCCGCGCGGACGCAGGTGACGGCAGTCCGTCGGGCGGCGCCGCCGTCACCGTCCAGACGGACCCGGGCGGCGTTCGCCGCGAACACCGACCCGGACTCGTCCGACCTATAGACCAGCCCGGTGTGCTTTGGGCGGCGGTGCACACCGGGTTCCAGGGGCCCCGCGCCGGTCAGGGCGCGGGGCCCCGCCCTTTCCACCTACAGAGACGCCGTGCACCGTCCAGCTGCAGAGACGTCCTGGCCTGTCCTCCCGCCGATCCGTCCCGCCGGTCCGAACAGAGGGACGCCCCCGCCCCCGCCCGGGCTGCCGCAGAGACGTCCCGCTTCCCCGTCCACAAGGCCACACCAGACCGCGCCACGCCAACTCGTCAACACCCACCTCCCGCCAGCCTCCCCATCTGTGGATAACAAGGCCCTTTATCCACAGGGCATCAGGCCTTAGCCGAGCGAAGCCGGGCCATCTGGACAGCGCGCAGGAACCCCTTCACCTGCGGCGATCAAACGCCGACAGGTCGCCTCGGAGATCGTCCCCTGGTGCGAAATCCCCTGGGGAAACAGGAGGGCTGGGCGCGAGTTATCCACAGAACAACGTTCTAGTGCCATGGATCCCAGCGGGCCTTGACCATGGGGGTAAGCGGGTCCGCCCCCGGGCGGGAGGGGCCTCTTTTCAACATCGGGCTCGTGTCCTCGCCCGCGTCAATCACGGGCCTCCACCCCGCGCCCATACCGAGCACCTCGGGGCGGCCCGGTCATCCGAACGACCCCGGCATCCGAACGACCCCCGCATGCGAAGCGAACAGCCGCGCGTCCGAATGGCCCGGGGCTTCCGAACAGCCCCGGGCTTCCGAACAGCCCGGACATGCGAACGGCCCCGGCGATGGAGTTCGCCGAGGCCGTTCGGTGGACTGGCTGTTCGCTTGTGGAAACCGCGTCTCGCGTTCCGCCTCGCGGAGATCCGTCAGGACGGGTAGACGACCACGTAGCGGTCGGGCTCCTCGCCCTCGGACTCGCTGCGCAGGCCGGCCGCCGCCACCGCGTCGTGGACGATCTTCCGCTCGAACGGCGTCATCGGCGCGAGCGGCTTGGGCTCGCCCGCCTGCTTGACCTCGTCGGCGACGTCGGTGCCGAGCTTGGTCAGCTCGGCGCGGCGGCGCTCGCGGTAGCCGCCGATGTCGAGCATCAGCCGGGTGCGGTTGCCGGTCTGCCGGTGCACGGCCAGCCGCGTCAGCTCCTGCAGCGCCTCCAGGACCTCGCCGCGCTTGCCGACCAGCTCGTCCAGCGAAGCGCCGACCACCGCGACGATGGCGCGCTCGCCCTCGACGTCCATGTCGATGTCGCCGTCGTAGTCACCGATGTCCAGCAGACCCTCGATGTAGTCGGCGGCGATCTCGCCTTCCTGCTCGAGGGCCTGGACGTCGACCTCGGTGGTGTCGGTCTGGCTCAACGGGGTCTCCTTCTTCGGCGAGGACAGAGGTCCAAACTAGCGCTTCTGGCTTCCGCTGCGCTTGCTGCGCGGCTTGCGGGTCGGCTGGTTGCGGACGACCTTGGGCTTGGTGTCCTCGGGCTCCGGAGCGGGCTCCGGCTCCTTCTTGAGCTTGGCCTTGATCCCGGACGGCGCCTGGCCGTTCTTGCCGGCGGCCGCCTTCGCGCCGCCGCTCTTGGCTCCCGCGGCCTTCGCACCGGGCTTGGCGGCGGTCTTCGTCCCGGTGGCCTTGCCGCCCGACGTGGCCTTGGCGGTGGCGGTGTCGTCCGCCTTCTCACCGGGCGGAGGGAAGCGCTTGTAGATGTAGTGCTGCTGCGCGAGCGTCCAGCTGTTCGACGTCACCCAGTACATGAGGACGCCCAGCGGGAAGCCGAGGCCGAAGAGGCCGAAGAGGGGCGCGAGGAAGACCATCATCTTCTGCGCCTGCATCATCGGGTTGGCGTCGGCCGCCGCGGCGGGCTGGCGCTTCATGCTGGCCCGGACGGTGAAGAACGTCGTGCAGGAGCTGATCACCACGGCGATGCCGGTGACGACGATCGCGCTCCAGGTCTTGTCGCTCCAGGCGTTCAGGAACGTGTCCGGGATGTGCGCGCCGAAGATGTTGGCGTGCTGGGCGCTCTGCACCAGGTCCGCCGACATCGCGAAGACGCCGTGGCCGGGCTTGGCGTCCGAGATCCGCTTGAGGGTCTGGAACAGGCCGATGAAGACCGGCATCTGCACGACCAGGGGAAGGCACCCCGACAGCGGGTTGGCGCCGTTCTCCTGGTAGAGCTTCATGACCTCCTGGTTGAGGCGCTGCTTGTCGTTCTTGTACTTCTTGCGCAGCGCCTGAACCTTGGGGTTCAGCTCCTGCATCTTCCGTGAGGCGTGGATCTGCTTCACGAAGAGCGGCACGAGGATGAGCCGCAGCATGACGGTCAGCAGGATGATCGAGCCGCCCCACGCCCATCCGCTGTCCTTGGGGAAGACGACACTCAGCCCCGCGTGAATCCACACGATGAGCTGAGAGACGATCTCGTATAGCCAGTCAAGCACCGGGCAGCTCCTTGGGCTCTGCTAGGGCGGGGCCGCTCTCCTCGCGGCCGGAGTTCGAAGAAGCCGCCTTCGCCTTCGCGGAGGACGTCTTCTTCGGCGGCACCGGGTCGTAGCCGCCGGGGTGGAAGGGGTGGCACCGCGCGATCCGGCGGACCGTCAGCCACGTGCCGCGCGCCGCCCCGTGCACCTGGAGGGCCTTGAGGCCGTAGGTGCTGCAGGTCGGGGTGAAGCGGCACTGCTGCCCGAGCAGGGGACTCAAGAAGCGGCGGTAGGCGCGGACGAGAAGGATCAACACCGCGGCGACCGGACCAGGGGTGGTCGCCGGGCGCTGGTCGGTGAACGGTTTCCCGTGCCGGTTCCTCATCTCCGCCCCTTGGACGCGGACCGCAGCAGCCGGTCGAGCGCCGACTCGAGATCCGCGGCCAGATCGTCAGGGCGCGCCTCGCCCGCGCGGGGGTTGGCGCGCACTACGAGCAGGCTACCCGGTGGAAGCCGGTCCACGTGCCCGCGCGCGAGGTGCCGGAGCCGCCGCCGTACCGCGTTGCGGGTGACGGCGTTGCCGACGTTGCGCGCCACGATGAACCCGACCAACGCCGGGCCCGCGGCCTCCGCGTCCCCTTCCCTGCGGAGCAGGTGGACGACGACGTTAGGCCGTCCGGCGCGGCGCCCGCGCCGGACGGCCAACGAGAAGTCGTCCCGCCGCCGCATCCGGTGCCCGGACGGCAGCATGAGAGAGGTCGGTCAGACCGCGACGCGGGCGCGGCCCTTGCCGCGCCGCGAGGAGAGGACGGCGCGCCCGGCGCGCGTGCGCATCCGCAGCCGGAAGCCGTGCTTCTTGTGGCGGCGGCGGTTGTTCGGCTGGAATGTACGCTTGCTCACTTTGAGGCTCCAGTGCTGCGGTCGGTTCGACTAGAAAGGCGCGATAGCTCGCATCGAGGGCCCGCGTTCGGTCCCCCGCAGCGGGGGCCCACCCGTGCCGTCCGGGCGGACGACCGGCGGGCACGCGTCACCTCCGTCGATGCGACTCGACCTCAGCACGTTACGGGCTATCCGCCCGCCGGGTCAAACGGATCACCGGTTCCCCGGCCCTGCCGGCCGGTCCCCAGCTCGACCCCGGCCGGCCCTCGCCCGAGCATGGCTGCCCGTCGCCCGTACGGCGTCCCGGCCCTAGCGCGGCCACCCGTCGGCAGGCCCTCCTCGCCAGGCGGTCGGTGCGCATACGACGGGTGGCCGTTCGCTCCGGGCGGGGCCTGAGCTCTCGGCTGCTTCTTGTTGCGGGTGGGATCGGCAGGGGTTAAGGTCTTCCTTCCGGGCACGCCGACATTCCCGTGACGATCTGGATCGCGGTCGGTGTTCCGCCCGCCGAACCCCCCGTCAGAGAACCGCCCGCGCACCGGCCGCCGAAGTGGCCGGAGACCTCCCGTCCCCGCGTCTCCCGCCCCTACGGCGGAGTTTTGCACAGGGTCCCGCATGCCTATGCACAGCATGTGGACAACTCTGTGGACAACTCGTGAGAGAGTAAGGCTTCCGCGTCGCGGCCGTGCCCAACGAGGCGGGCCGCAACCCGTGGGAGAGCCGGGCAGTCAGGTACTCCGTTGACCGGAGTTGTGGGGAGGGGACCTTGCGCATGGACGGTCAGGATCTCGGATCGGTCTGGGCCCGCACCCTCACCGCGCTGTCTGAGAGCGATCTGTCCCCGAGCTACCGCGCATGGCTGCCGATGGTCCGCCCGCTGGCCCTGGTGGAGGGGACGGCGCTGCTCGCGGCGCCGAACGAGTTCGCCAAGGACGCGCTGGAGACCCGGCTGCGCAACCTCATCACGCAGGCGCTCTCCCATGAGCTGGGCAGGGAGATCCGTGTCGCGGTGACGGTCCAGCCGGAGCCGCCCGCGGTGCCGGGCCCTGGCCCGGGCGGCGGTTCGCGGGCGGGGGCGGGCGAGCCGCTGCCGGCGCCGGTGCCCGGCGGCGGGCCGCACGAGTCCGCACCTCCTTCTTATGGCGAGCGGCCTCTCGACGACCGCGAGCGCGAGCGGGACCGCGACCGGCCTTATACGGACCAGCAGCCGTACGGCGACTCTCCTTACTCGGAGCGTCAGGATTACGGTGACCGCTCGTACCCGGAGCAGCCGTACGGCGACCCGGGGTATCGCGCGCCGTCCGAAGTTACCCACAGGCCCGGCCTTCCCGGTGGATATCCACAGGGCGACGACAACGATCGTGGATGGCCGCAGCGCGACAACGACCACGGCGCGCCGTTCCCCCCGGCTCCGCGCCCTCCGGCGTACGGCGCCGGTCCGGGCGGCCGGGGGCCGTCCTCCTATGACCGGGGGCACGTCCCGGGTTTTCCGGGGCGCGGCCGTCCGCAGGAGGGGTTCGGCGGGCAGGAGGGATTCGGCGGTTCGGAGGGGTACGGGGGCGAGCCTCCCGGAAGGCCCCCGCACGCGCCGTCGCATCTCAACGACCGGACCCTCGGCCCGCTGCGTCCGGGGGGCCGCGGCGAACCGCTCGGCCGGGAGCCCCAGCATGGTTCCGCCGAGCCTCCGCTGGGACACGACGAGGAGTCGTACAAGACGGAGTTCCCCGGCGCGGAGAAGTCGTACACAGGGCCGGAGCAGTACCCGGCGTCCGAGCAGTACCGGGGTGAAGAGCCGCCGTACCGCGGTGAAGGCGGTTTCCGCGACGACGAGGCGTCCGACCCCCGTGGACCGGTCCCCGCACCGGGCGGCGGCCCCGGAGGCCCTGGAGGTCCCGGCGGACCAGGAGGTCCCGCCTCCTCCGGATCAGGAGCGCCCGGGGGCGCGCGCGAGGGTGGCGGCGGTCAGGGCGCCGGCGCGTCCGAGCACGCCCGCCTGAACCCGAAGTACACGTTCGAGACGTTCGTCATCGGCTCCTCGAACCGGTTCGCGCACGCGGCGGCCGTCGCCGTCGCCGAGCAGCCCGCCAAGGCGTACAACCCGCTGTTCATCTACGGGGACTCCGGCCTCGGAAAGACGCACCTGCTGCACGCGATCGGCCATTACGCGCAGAGCCTGTTCAATGGCGCGCGGGTCCGGTACGTCAGCTCCGAGGAGTTCACGAACGACTTCATCAACTCGATCCGCGACGGCAAGGCGGACGGGTTCCGCCGCCGCTACCGGGACGTCGACATCCTCCTCGTCGACGACATCCAGTTCCTTGAGGGCAAGGAGCAGACGCAGGAGGAGTTCTTCCACACCTTCAACACGCTCCACAACGCCAGCAAGCAGATCGTGATCTCCAGCGACCGGCCGCCCAAGGAGCTGGTCACACTGGAGGACCGCCTGCGCAACCGGTTCGAGTGGGGCCTGACGACCGACGTCCAGCCGCCGGAGCTGGAGACCCGGATCGCGATCCTGCAGAAGAAGGCCCGCCAGGAGGGCCTGGCCGCGCCGCCCGACGTGCTGGAGTTCATCGCCTCGCAGATCGCGACGAACATCCGGGAGCTGGAGGGCGCGCTGATCCGGGTGACGGCGTTCGCGAGCCTGAACCGGCAGTCGGTCGACATGAAGCTGGCGGAGATCGTCCTGAAGGACCTGATCCCGAACGACTCCGGCCCGGAGATCACCGCCGCGATGATCATGGCGCAGACGGTGGAGTACTTCGGCACGACGATCGAGGACCTGTGCGGGCCGTCGCGGTCCCGGATGCTGGTGACGGCCCGGCAGATCGCGATGTACCTGTGCCGGGAGCTGACGGACCTGTCGCTGCCGAAGATCGGCCAGCAGTTCGGCGGCCGCGACCACACCACCGTGATGCACGCCGAGCGCAAGATCCGCTCGCTGATGGCGGAGCGCCGCGCGATCTACAACCAGGTCACCGAGCTCACCGGGCGGATCAAGCACCAGGCCCGCAAACGCTGAGGATAAGCCTGGGGACGGCCCTTCCCGGGCTGTGTACAAGGACCGTGCACAGGCCCGTTCGAACGCCCGATCGAGACAGGGCCGGGACGGCGCCCGAATCAAGATCGACACGCACAGCCTGGGGATAACCCTGGGGATCCCGACCGAAAGGCCGGGGAAAACCTGCGGACAACATGGGGACGACTCGTGGACCGATTGTGGAAGCCCTGGGGACGGCCACCCGGCATCATGGGGACGAACCCGTGGACAAGCTGGGGAAGCGTTGGGGACGCCCTGGGGACGGCCCCGGCCGGTCCCCGCCACGACGGCCGGCCGACGCCGCGGCCAGGGAGAACCTGCGGAAAACTCGTGGACAACCGGGGGATGACGTGAGGATGACGTGTGGGGACGGAATCGCCGTCCCCAGCGCGGCTCGCCGCGTCCACCGCCGATGCACAGCCCCCGTGGACAGAGATCCGCGGCCTCACCTGCGGGAACGCGGGCTGTCCACACTATCCACGGCCCCTATTACTGGTACTGCACTACTTCTCTACTCAAGAAAAGATCCAACTCAAGCTAGGGCCTGGGGACAACGCGCCCCGAGCGCCCGAGCCGAGGCCGAACCACCTCACCCTTGTCCGACACCTGCAGGAGGCGGGTCCCCTTGAAGTTCCGCATCGACAGAGACGCCCTGGCCGACGCCGTGGCCTGGACGGCGCGCACGCTGCCGGTCCGGCCCCCGGTGCCGGTGCTCGCGGGCATGCACATCGTCGCCGGAGGCGAAGGCAACGACGACCGCCTGAAGCTGTCGGCGTTCGACTACGAGGTCTCTGCGCAGGTCTCGACGGAGATCGACGTGGAGGAGGCGGGGACGGCGCTGGTGTCCGGCCGCCTGCTCGCCGAGATCTCGCGCAGCCTTCCTCCCCACCCTGTGGAGGTGACGACCGACGGCGCGAAGGTGATGCTGCGCTGCGGGAGCGCGAAGTTCACCCTCCTCACCATGCCTGTGGAGGACTACCCGTCGCTGCCGGAGATGCCGCCGGCCGCGGGCGCGGTGGGCAGCGACGAGTTCGCCGCGGCCGTCGCGCAGGTCGCGATCGCCGCTGGCAAGGACGACACGATCCCCATGCTCACCGGCGTGCGCGTGGAGATCGAGGGCGAGACGGTGACGCTCGCGTCGACCGACCGGTACCGGCTGGCCGTCCGGGAGCTGCACTGGAAGCCGGAGCGGCCGGACTTCTCCGCGGTCGCGCTCGTCCCGGCGAAGACGCTCGCCGACACGGCCAAGTCGCTGACCGCGGGCGCCGAGGTGTCGATGGCGCTGGCCGGGACGGGCGGCGCCGGCGAGGGCATGATCGGCTTCGAGGGCGGCGGGCGCCGCACCACCTCGCGGCTGCTGGACGGCGACTTCGTCAAGTACCGGTCGCTGCTGCCGAGCGAGTACGCGGGGCTGGCGGAGGTGAACACGGGGCAGTTCATCGAGGCGGTGAAGCGCGTGTCGCTGGTCGCCGAGCGCAACACCCCCGTGCGGCTGTCGTTCAGCCAGGGCGAGGTCGTCCTGGAGGCGGGGACGGGCGACGAGGCGCAGGCCGTGGAGGCCCTGGAGGCCACGCTGGAGGGCGAGGACATCGACATCGCCTTCAACCCCGGGTTCCTGCTCGACGGGCTCTCGGCGATCGGCTCGGACGTCGCGCGGCTGTCGTTCACGACGCCGACCAAGCCGGCGGTGCTGACGGGCAAGCCGCCGCAGGACGGTGAGAACCCGAACTACCGTTATCTGATCATGCCGGTGCGGTTGTCTGGGTAAAGACCGGTCCTGGGGCATACCTGGGGAGACGACCGGTCCGCGGGGGAGTCGCCCCCGCGGACGGGCACGGGCAGCGACGCACAGGGGAGAAGTGAGCATGGAGCTGGGCATCATCGGCCTGGGCAAGATGGGCGCCAACATGGCCGAGCGGCTGCGGCGCGGCGGTCACACGATCATCGGCTACGACCACAACGCCGATCTCAGCGATGTCGGCTCGGTCGAGGAGCTGGTCCGGCGCCTGACCCCGCCCCGTGCCGTGTGGGTGATGGTGCCCGCGGGCGGCCCGACGCAGGACACCATCAACAAGCTGGGGGAGGTCCTCGACGCGGGCGACCTCGTCGTGGACGGCGGTAATTCACACTATGTGGACGACCAGAAGCACGGCGAGGAGCTGGCGGCGAAGGGCATCGGCTTCCTCGACTGCGGCGTCAGCGGCGGCGTGTGGGGCCTGCAGAACGGCTACGCGCTCATGGTCGGCGGCGACGACGAGAACGTGAAGCGGATGATGCCGATCTTCGAGACCCTCAAGCCGGAGGGCGAGTACGGCTTCGTGCACTCGGGGAAGATCGGCGCGGGCCACTACGTGAAGATGGTCCACAACGGCATCGAGTACGCGATGATGCAGGCGTTCGGCGAGGGCTACGAGCTGATCGAGGCGAGCCCGCTGGTCACCCGGGTGCCGGAGACGTTCCTCAGCTGGCAGGAGGGCACGGTCATCCGGTCCTGGCTGCTGGACCTGCTGAACCGCGCCCTCAAGGACGACCCGGAGCTGGACGACCTGCGCGGCTACGCCAACGACTCCGGCGAGGGGCGCTGGACGGTGCAGGCCGCCGTGGAGCACGCGGTGCCGCTGCCGGCGATCAGCGCGTCGCTGTTCGCGCGGTTCGCCTCCCGGCAGGACGACTCCCCCGCGATGCGGGTCGTCGCGGCGCTGCGCAACCAGTTCGGCGGGCACGCGATCGAGTCCGCCAAGGGCGCCGACTCCCCCGGCGCCGACGTGGAGCCCCCGAAGGTCTGACCCGCCGCGGAGTTATCCACAGAACGCGCCGGGTGTGTGGGCGGCGCGCGAAAGGCTCTACCCTCGTGTCCCGTGCACGTCGCCCACCTCTCGCTCCAGGACTTCCGGTCGTACGCCACCGCGGAGGTGGCGCTCGCGCCGGGCGTGACCGCGTTCGTGGGGCCGAACGGGCAGGGCAAGACGAACCTGGTCGAGGCGATCGGGTACGTCGCCTCGCACGGCAGCCACCGCGCCGCGACGGACGCGCCGCTCGTCCGGCAGGGCGCGCCGCGCGCGATCGTCCGCGCGGGGGTGGTGAAGGACGACCGCAAGGCGCTGATCGAGCTCGAGATCAACCCGGGGAAGGCGAACCGGGCGCGGCTGAACCGGTCCCCCGTCCCCAGGCCCCGGGAGATCCTGGGGATGCTGCGGACGGTGCTGTTCGCCCCCGAGGACCTCGCTCTGGTGAAGGGCGACCCGGGGGAGCGCCGCCGGTTCATGGACGAGCTGCTGACGGCGCGGGCCCCCCGGTTCGCGGCGGTCCGGTCCGACTACGAGCGGGTCCTCAAGCAGCGCAACGCGCTGCTGAAGTCGGCGGCGGCGCACCGCCGGTCCCCCGGCCCGGAGGTGCTCGCGACGCTGGACGTGTGGGACGCGCACCTCGCGCGGACCGGCGCGGAGCTGCTGGCCGGGCGGCTGGAGCTGGTGGAGGCGCTGCGTCCGCTCGTCGCGCGCGCGTACGCGGCGCTCGCCCCGTCCAGCGGCCTGGCGGATCTGCACTACCGGAGCTCGCTGGGCGCCGAGGAGTTGTCCACAGACCGTGGACGGCTGGGCGAGCAGCTGCTCGCCGGTGTGGCGGAGTCCCGCAAGCAGGAGCTGGAGCGCGGGGTGAGCCTGGTCGGGCCGCACCGCGACGAGCTCGTCCTGCGGCTGGGGGAGCTGCCCGCGCGCGGGTACGCCAGCCACGGCGAGTCGTGGTCGTTCGCGCTGGGGCTGCGGCTCGCGGCGTTCGACCTGCTCCGCGCGGACGGCGACGACCCGGTGCTGATCCTCGACGACGTGTTCGCCGAGCTGGACGCGGGGCGCCGCAGCCGGCTGGCGGAGATGGTGGCGCCGGCGGAGCAGGTGCTGATCACCGCGGCGGTGCCGGCCGACGTCCCGGAGGAGCTGACGGGCGGTTCCTACACCGTCTCCGACGGCCGGGTCGTCCGGGACTGACCGGGAAGGGGCGCGCAGGTGGCCAGTGATCCCCAGAAGCGGCGGGCCGGGGGAGAACGTCCCGGCTCGGGCGCCGATGATCCACAGGATGTGCACAACTCCCCCGGTCCGGTGAATTCTCCGGAACCCGGGGGTGTGGACGGAGCCGGCGATCCCCAGGCTGTGGACGGCGGGACGGCCGATGCGGCCGCCGCGTCCGGGGAGCCGGCGGCCCCGGCGAAGTCGGGGATCGAGCTGGCGCGGGAGGCGCTGGCGCAGGCGAAGGCGGACGCGCTGAAGCGCGGCACGCTGCCCGGCCAGGGCGGGCGGCGCAAGGGCGCCGCGAAGCCCGTCCGCACGCGGGACCCGGGCCGCGGCGGCGACCCGAAGGCGTTCGGCGCGGCGATCCGGGAGCTGCTGGCCACGCGGGGGTGGGAGCAGCGCGCCGCGGTCGGCGGCGTGTTCGGCAACTGGGCCGGCATCGTCGGTCCCGAGCTGGCCGAGCACACCCGCCCGGAGCGGTTCGAGGACGGGGAGCTGACCGTCGCCGCCGACTCCACGACGTGGGCGACGCAGCTGCGGCTGCTGTCGTCGACGCTGGTGCGGCGGCTGAACGAGGAGTTGGGGCACGGGACGGTCCGCCGGGTGAAGGTGGTCGGCCCGGCGTCGGGCCCCCGTCGCACCGGCGGCTGGCGCGTACGCTGAATCGCCGATCGGCGGCGGCGGGTCCTCGGGAACCGGCGTCGTCCGTTACCGGCGTTGTCCGGAACCGGAGCCCTCGGGAACCGGAGCCCTCGGGAACCGGAGCCCTCGGGAACCGGAGCCCTCGGGAACCGGCGTCGTCGGGAAGTGACAAGGCGGCGGGGCCGATCACGCGCCGCCGGGCCGCCGGTTGCGCGGGGTGACGGGATGTCAGTGGCGGGTGGGAACATCTGTTCGGGAAGCCCGGTGACGAGTTCAGCAACGAGGGCGCCGTAGGCCAGAGAACCCCCCTAGGGCTATGGGGGGATGCATCTCCAGGCCCGCTCGGCCGCCACACGCGCACACAGCGCTCGGGAGTGCCACTTTTCGCCGTGTGACCCGGTAGAATGATGACGGGTTCAGGATGCTGCACCGCCATGGGGTGCCCGGAGCTCTCACGAACACGTACAGAGCACTAGGGCGCCCTCATGTGTGTACGGGGCACACCGCGCTCCCCTGGGCGCGGGGCGGCTCACCATCCCCGGCAGGAGGATCTCCTTTGGCGTACGACGCTAGTTCGATCACTGTCCTTGAAGGCTTGGAAGCGGTTCGCAAGCGTCCGGGCATGTACATCGGGTCGACCGGTGAGCGCGGCCTCCATCACCTGGTCTACGAGATCGTGGACAACTCGGTCGACGAGGCCCTCGCGGGCTACGCCGACGACATCGTCGTGACGCTGCGCGCGGACGGCGGCGTCAGCGTTGTCGACAACGGCCGCGGCATCCCGGTGGGCGAGCATCCGGTGGAGAAGCGGCCGGCGATCGAGCTGGTGCTGACGACGCTGCACGCCGGGGGCAAGTTCGACGGGAAGTCCTACGCGGTCTCCGGCGGCCTGCACGGCGTCGGCTCCGCGGTGGTGAACGCCCTGTCGACCCGGCTGGAGGCCGAGGTCAAGGTCGACGGCCACGTGTGGCGGCAGTCCTACACCTGGCAGGGCCCCGAGACGGAGCTGCGGAAGGGCGAGGAGACCGCCGAGACGGGCACCCGCATCACCTTCTGGCCCGACGGCGACATCTTCGAGACCCTCGAGTGGAACTTCGAGACGCTGTCGCGCCGCATGCAGGAGATGGCGTTCCTGAACCGGGGCCTGTCGATCACCCTCCGCGACGAGCGCCCCGACCACTCCAACGGCGAGTCCAACGGCGAGCCGCACGTGGTGAAGTACCACTACGAGGGCGGCATCGAGGACTTCGTCCGCTACATCAACGCGCGCAAGGACGCGGTCCACGAGTCGGTGATCTACTTCGGCGACGACACCGAGGGCATGTCGGTGGAGATCGCCATGCAGTGGAACTCCTCGTACGCCGAGTCGGTGCACACGTTCGCGAACACGATCAACACGGCGGAGGGCGGCACCCACGAGGAGGGGTTCCGCGCGGCGCTGACCACGATCGTCAACCGGTACGCGCGCGACAAGGGGCTGCTGCGCGAGAAGGACGACAACCTGACCGGTGAGGACGTCCGCGAGGGCCTCACCGCGATCATCTCGATCAAGCTGGCCGACCCGCAGTTCGAGGGGCAGACGAAGACCAAGCTCGGCAACACCGAGGCGAAGTCGTTCGTGCAGCGGGCCTGCAACGAGCATCTCCGCGACTGGTTCGAGGAGAACCCGGGCGAGGCCAAGGAGATCATCAACAAGGCGTCGCAGGCCGCGCGCGCGCGTGTGGCGGCGCGGCAGGCGCGCGACCTGACCCGGCGCAAGAGCCTGCTGGAGTCGACGTCGCTGCCCGGCAAGCTGTCGGACTGCCAGTCGACCGACCCGTCCAGGTCCGAGCTGTACATCGTCGAGGGCGACTCGGCGGGCGGCTCGGCGAAGGGCGGCCGCAACCCGCACTTCCAGGCCATCCTGCCGATCCGCGGCAAGATCCTGAACGTGGAGAAGGCGCGGATCGACAAGATCCTCAAGAACAACGAGGTCCAGGCGATCATCACCGCGCTCGGCACCGGGGTGCACGACGAGTTCGACATCTCCAAGCTGCGGTACCACAAGATCATCCTGATGTCGGACGCCGACGTCGACGGCCACCACATCAACACGCTGCTGATGACGCTGCTGTTCCGGTTCATGAAGCCGCTGATCGAGGCCGGGCACGTGTACCTGTCGCAGCCCCCGCTGTACAAGATCAAGTGGGACGCCCGGGGCAACGAGGCCGACTACGCCTTCTCCGACGCCGAGCGCGACGCGATCATCGAGGCCGGGATCGCCGCGGGCAAGCGCGACCCGCGCCCCCGCGACCAGGTGCAGCGCTTCAAGGGCCTCGGCGAGATGAACGCCAACGAGCTGTGGGACACCACGATGGACCCCGACAACCGGGTCCTGCTGCAGGTGCAGCTCGACGACGCCGCGCAGGCCGACGAGCTGTTCAGCGTGCTCATGGGCGAGGAGGTCGAACCCCGCCGGGAGTTCATCCAGCGCAACGCCAAGGACGTGCGCTTCCTCGACATCTGACAGGTGCGGCGGCCCCGGCCCGCCCTGACCGGCGGCGGGGCTCCCATCGGGCGTCGTACTTCGTTCCCACTTAGCAGAAGAGGTCTTGAGAGTGACGGACGTGACCGCAGAGGGCGGACACTCGGACGGGCGGATCGAACCGGTCGACATCCAGGTCGAGATGCAGAAGAGCTATCTCGACTACGCGATGTCGGTCATCGTGTCGCGCGCGCTGCCCGATGTCCGCGACGGCCTCAAGCCGGTGCACCGCCGGGTC
This sequence comes from Actinomadura sp. RB99, assembly GCF_014706005.1. NCBI lineage: Bacteria > Bacillati > Actinomycetota > Actinomycetes > Streptosporangiales > Thermomonosporaceae > Actinomadura > Actinomadura sp. RB99. The sequence continues at coordinate 47,723 of NZ_JABMCA010000019.1, forward strand.
ATGTACGCGATGTACGACGGCGGCTACCGGCCCGACCGCGGCTACTTCAAGTGCGCGCGCGTCGTCGGCGACGTCATGGGGAACTACCACCCGCACGGCGACTCGCCGATCTACGACGCGCTGGTCCGCCTGGCGCAGCCGTGGTCGATGCGGTATCCGCTGGTCGACGGCAACGGCAACTTCGGTTCGCGCGGCAACGACCCCGCGGCGGCCATGCGGTACACCGAGTGCCGCATGGCGCCCCTGGCGATGGAGCTGCTGCGCGACATCGACAAGGAGACCGTCGACTTCTCCCCGAACTACGACGGCCGCTCCGCCGAGCCGGACGTCCTGCCGTCGCGGTACCCGAACCTGCTGGTCAACGGGTCCGCCGGCATCGCGGTCGGGATGGCCACGAACATCCCGCCGCACAACCTGCGCGAGGTCGCCGACGGCGTCCGCTGGTACCTGGAGAACTACGGCGCGTCCGACGAGGAGCTGCTCGAGGCGCTGATCGAGCGGATCAAGGGCCCCGACTTCCCGACCGCCGGCCTGATCGTCGGCCGCAAGGGCATCGAGGAGGCCTACCGCACCGGCCGCGGCTCCATCACGATGCGCGCCGTCGTCGAGGTCGAGGAGATCCAGGGCCGCACCTGCCTGGTCGTCACCGAGCTCCCCTACCAGGTCAACCCGGACAACCTCGCGCTGAAGATCGCCGAGTCGGTCAAGGACGGCAAGCTCGACGGCATCGCCGACGTCCGCGACGAGACGTCCGGCCGGACCGGCCAGCGCCTGGTGATCGTCCTCAAGCGGGACGCGGTCGCCAAGGTCGTCCTGAACAACCTGTACAAGCACACCCAGCTGCAGGAGACGTTCGGCGCGAACATGCTCGCGCTGGTCGACGGCGTGCCGCGCACGCTGCGCGTCGACCAGTTCGTCCGGCACTGGGTCGCGCACCAGATCGACGTCATCGTCCGCCGCACCCGGTTCCTGCTCCGCAAGGCCGAGGAGCGCGCCCACATCCTGCGCGCGCTGCTGAAGGCGCTCGACCGGATCGACGAGGTCATCGCGCTGATCCGCCGGTCGCCGTCGGCCTCGGAGGCGCAGCAGGGCCTGATGGACCTGCTGGAGATCGACGAGATCCAGGCGCAGGCGATCCTGGACATGCAGCTGCGCAAGCTCGCCGCCCTGGAGCGCCAGGCGATCACCGACGAGTACGACAAGCTGATGGCGGAGATCGCCGACTACAACGAGATCCTGGCCTCGCCGGAGCGGCAGCGCCAGATCGTCGGCGACGAGCTGGCCCCGATCGTCGAGAAGTTCGGCGACGACCGGCGCACGCAGATCATCCCGTTCGACGGTGACGTGTCGTACGAGGACCTCATCGCCGAAGAGGACGTCGTCGTCACCATCACCCGCGGCGGCTACGCCAAGCGCACCAAGACGGACCTGTACCGGGCGCAGCGGCGCGGCGGCAAGGGCATCCGCGGCGCGCAGCTCAAGCAGGACGACATCGTCGACCAGTTCTTCGTCACCACGACGCACCACTGGATCCTGTTCTTCACGAACAAGGGCCGGGTGTACCGGGCGAAGGCGTACGAGCTGCCGGACGCCGGGCGCGACTCGCGCGGCCAGCACGTCGCGAACCTCCTCGCGTTCCAGCCGGACGAGCACATCGCCCAGGTCATGGACCTGCGCGACTACGAGGTCGCCCCCTACCTCGTGCTCGCCACGAAGAAGGGCCGCGTCAAGAAGACCGCGCTGAGCGACTTCGACTCGCCCCGCACCGGCGGCATCATCGCGATCAACCTGATCGACGACGACGAGGTGATCGCCGCGCGGCTCGTCTCCGCCGACGACGACCTGCTGATGGTGTCCACCGGCGCGCAGGCGATCCGGTTCCACGCCGACGACGACTCGCTGCGCCCGATGGGCCGCGCCACCTCCGGCGTGATCGGCATGCGCTTCGAGGAGGACCAGGAAGTCCTGAACATGCTGGTCGTGAAGGACTCCGATCACGATGTCCTGGTCGCGACCGAGGGCGGCTACGCCAAGCGGACGCCCGTCGACCAGTACCCGGTCCAAGGACGGGGTGGTAAGGGAGTTCTCACCGCTAAGATCGTGGAGTCTCGCGGCAGGTTGGTAGGGGCTCTGATGGTCCGCCCGGACTACGAGGTCTTCGGCATGACCTCGAACGGCGGGGTCATCCGCACCAGCGCAGCGGAGATCAAGCAGTCCGGCAGGCAGACCATGGGCGTCCGCCTGATGAACCTCGCCGAGGGGGACAGCGTGGTCGCGATCGCGAGGAACGTAGAGTCCACCATTGAGGACTCAGTCGACGCCGAGGGGGGCGATGGTGAGTGACGCGTCCGTCCGCCTCACCGAGCCGCTAGGCCAGGAGGACACGTGAGCACGGAGCCCGGCAAGAGCAAGGGCGGGCCCGGCGGGGGCCGCAGCGGCAAGGGGACGGCCGGCAAGCCCGCCGGCCGCCCGGCCGCCTCCGGGAAGTCCGGGGACCGGACCGTCGCCGCGGCGTCCGCGAAGCCCGCCCGGGACGAGCCCGCCGCCGAGGTCGACTCCGACGCCGCCGCGCCGGACGGCGGTTCGAAGTCCTCGTCCGGCTCCTCCGGTTCGGACGAGACCCGGGTGGACCTCGCCCACCTGAAGGACGAGCCGGAGGCGTCCGGCTCGCCGGAGATCGCTCCGGTCAGGGACACCGCCGAGCCGTCCCGGCCCGCGAAGGACGCCGCCAGGCCCGCCAAGGACGCCGGCAAGCCCAGCTGGACGAAGCCCGCGGAACCGTCCGGGTCCAGGTCGGCGGGCCGCACGGAGAAGCCGTCGGTGCCTCCTCCCGCGCCGGCGGCCGCCGCCGCGTCGGGCGGCGGCTCGGGGAGCCGGCCCGGCTCCGGCTTCGCCGGGACCGTCCTGAAGGACCGCCCGTCCGCCGCGGTCGCCCCGGTGAACTCCAACGCGCCCGCGCAGGCGAAGCCGGCCCGCAAGGCCCAGCTCCAGCTCGCCCGGCTCGAGCCGTGGTCGGTGATGAAGTTCAGCTTCGTGATGTCGCTGGTCTGCTTCGTCGTGCTGCTGGTCGCCGTCGTCGTGCTGTACGTGATCCTGTCCGGCCTCGGCGTCTTCGACGCGATCAGCGACACCGTAAACAGCCTCACCAAGCAGCAGGGCGACACCACCGGCGGCGTCGACGCCGGCAACTGGTTCTCCTTCGCCCGCGTGTTCGGCTACACGGTCCTCGTCGGCGCCCTGAACGTCCTGCTCATCACCGCCCTGTCCACGGTCGGCTCGGTGATCTACAACCTCGCCGCCGACCTCGTGGGCGGTGTCGAGGTCACCCTCAAGGAGGCCGAGTAGCGCGATCCCGCCGCCGTCCGGCAATCGATTTCCGGTTGCCCTTCCACATGGGGTAATCTCTGGTTGCGCCGCAAGGGCGGCGGCAGTGCGGGCCTATAGCTCAGTCGGTTAGAGCGCATCCCTGATAAGGATGAGGCCGGTGGTTCAAGTCCACCTAGGCCCACAACGAAAACGCAGGTCAGAGGCCGGTTCCGGAAAGCTCGGAACCGGCCTCTCGATCGTTTGGCGCTCCCATGGCACTCGGACCCCGTGCCACCGGCCCGCACGCCGCGAGCCCTTGAATCACTCCGGCCGCCTTTTGGGTTGCTTGCGGCTGCGCGGGAGGCGTCCACCCCGCTATTACGTCGGCTCTGCAGGCGTGGTCGCGGGGGCGGCTCGCCGAGACGTGCTCCAGGTCGTGAGGAGCACCGCGGCGAGTGCTGCGGCGGTGGCCGCAAGGTATCCCGGCCTCGGGTCGAGCGCGGGGGTGGTATGCGTCGCGATGTGGCCGGTCCGCGGACTGTGCACGGTGGCCAGCGATCCCATCACGGCGACGCCGAGGACGGCCCCGAGTTGTCGCGAGGTTCCCACGGTCGCGGAGGCCACGCCGGCGCGGGCCGGGGGCATTGCGACCATCGCGATGTCGGTGAGTAGCGGATTGGCCAGGCCCAGACCGGCGCCGAGGAGCAGGAAGGCCGATTCGGTGGGCAGCAGGCCGGTGTTCTGTTCGGTGAGGACGAGCAGAACCGAGCCGGCGGTCAGGGCTGCGGCGCCGGACAGCAGGATCGGCCGCGCCCCGAGGCGCGGCGCCAGACGCCCGGCGGCGGTGCTGGCCAAGGCCAATGCGGCCGGGGCGGGGAGCAGCCTCAGGCCGGTCTGCATCGGGGACAGGCCCTGGAGCTGTTGCAGTTGCAGAGAGCCGATGAACAGGATGCCGTTGAACGCCAGGTAGAACAGCACGGCCAGCAGGCTCGCGCCGACGAATGCCCGGTCCCTGTACAGCGTCGGATCGATGAGCGGATGCCGGGACCGCGTCTCGGCGACACCGAAGGAGACTGCCGCGACGGCCGCTGTGCCGAACAGCAGCAGGCCCGGTGTCGACAGCCAGCCGGCGGAAGAGGCGTGGATGAGGGCGTAGGCCAGGCTGGCGGTGGTCAGGATCCAGAGCGTCTGCCCGGCGGCGTCGAACGGTCGCGGGCGCTCGGCGCGGGACTCGGGGACGTAGCGGCGGGTCAGGAACAGGCCCAGCGCGCCGATCGGCACATTCAAGACGAAGATGGCACGCCAGTCGACGGCGGCGACCAGGGCGCCGCCGATCAACGGCCCGGCCGCAGCCGCTACGCCCGAGGACCCGGCCCACACGCCGATCGCCCGGGTCCGGGCGACCGGGTCGTCGAAGGTGTGGGCGATGATGGCCAGGGTCACCGGCATGAGCATGGACGCGCCCACACCCTGGAGGACCCGCGCGGCGATCAGGGCCGGAAGGTCCGGGGCGGCCCCGCACGCGAGCGAGGCGAGGGTGAAGACCGCCAAGCCGACGAGGTAGACGATGCGACGGCCGAAGCGGTCGCCGAGCCCGCCGCCGGTCACCCCCAGACAGGCCAGCGCCAGCACATAGCCGTCGACGACCCACTGCAGGGCACTGACCCCGCCGCCGAGATCGCGGCCCATGGTCGGCAGCGCGACGTTCACGGCGGTGGCGTCGACCTGGGTCATGACCAAGCTGAAACAGCATATGAACAGCACGATTCCGGCGCCGCGGGGCGCGGCACCCGGCCGCGCCCCGCGGCGGCCCGTGAGCGTCGGCGAGCTCACCGCTCCGCCGGTTCCTCGATGCCGCCGGCGGGTGCCGGAGCGGGCGCGGCACCCGCGGCGAGGCCCTGGCCCCTTCCGTGGACGAGCTTGCCGCCCACATGCAGGCCGAAGATCGTGAGCGCGACCGTGATCGCCTCGACCACGAGCACGGCCGCCGGTGGGGCTCCGGCGTCGGGATACCGCTGGCGACGCAAGGTGAGCTCGGCGATCGTCAACACCATCACGGTCCCCATGATCGCCGCGTGCCGATTCACCCCGCGCCGCGCGGCGGGCCCGCGCTCCAGCACACGGGACCGGTCGGCCAGGCCGGCCAGGGCCGCCACGAACATCACGCCCATGCCGACCATGAGCACCCAGGTCGCGGCCTCGTACAGGTTGCGCGCCGAGCCGTGGCCGGACCCGGTGGCCGCGGAGATCGCGTCGAGGACGGCCGCCGTGATCGACGCGCCGATCGGAACGTGCACCAGCGGCGGATGGTAAGGCATACGCCGCCGGCCAGGGGTCGCGGGGGAAGTCATGGCTCTCCAATCGGTTCGTCGCCCGGGCCCGCAGGATGATCGCGGCCGGGCGCGGAAGGCCTGCCAGCACGGGTCGGGCGCCGGACACCTCCAGGATGTGCCGGGGAACGATCAAAAGTCCAAGATATGATTTTGATGATCACTGATAGGTTTTCACTATGGAGTTGCGGCAGCTTCGGTACTTCGTGACGGTGGCCGAGGACTTGAACTTCACCCGTGCCGCGGCGCGGGTCCACGTCGCGCAGCCCGCGATCAGCCAGCAGATCGCCCGGCTCGAACACGAACTGGGCCAGGAACTGTTCGACCGGTCCGGACGGCAGATCCGGCTGACCGCGGCCGGGGAGACGTTCCTTCCCTTCGCCCGCGAGACCCTGGAGACCGCCGCCCGAGGCCGCGACGCCGTAGCCTCTCTGGCCGGGGCCCTGGCCGGGCGCCTTTCGATCGGCACCATCCAGTCTCCGCCGCCCTCCCTGCTGGATGTGCTCGCCGCGTTCCACCACGACCATCCGCTCGTGGAGATCTCCCTACGCACCGCCAACCCGCAACACCTGGCTGAACACGTCGCCAAGGGCACCCTGGACGCCGCCCTGCTGGGGATCACCGGGCAGCCGCTGCCCGCCGCCGTCGCCACCGCCGCCTACACCACCGAACCGCTCTTGGCCCTCGTTGCGCCCGACCACGCGCTCGCCGGCCGGGCTCACATCACCCTGACCGCACTCAAGGGCCAGCCCTTGGCCACGCTCACCCACGGCAGCGGCCTGCGATCCGTCCTGGAAACCGCCTGCGCCAAGGCCGGATTCACGCCTTTGATCCACGCCGAGACCGACGACATCGGCCTTCTCATCGACTTGGCGGCCCGCCGCCTCGGCGTCGCCTTCGTCCCCGGTGCCGGCCTCGTCCCCGGCACCGGCCTCGTGCCCTCCCGCCCCGACCTGGTAGTCCTCCGCGTGCACCGACCCAAACTCGTCCGGCGCACCGTATTGGCCTGGCACCGACACCGACCCACCCGCCCGGCACTGGCCTTCCTGGACTACGCACGGGCCGCGACCTCACGCGACACCGAAGACCAGGCGACTCTCAGCGAGTCCAGTTGAGGGTTCCGGCGATGTGAGGCGGCAGGTGACAGGCGGCCGAGCGGGGCACCGCGCAGGCGACCGTCAGCCGCCGACCTCGGCGGCGGAGGGGCAGGATATGGGCGGCATGCCCGGCGGCGACGGCCTCCTTGTTGGTGGCGAACGGCCTTCTGCTTGTTCGGCAATGCGCCGCCCCGGGCCTCCGGGGGACGGGCGGGTGGCGTGCGGTTTATACGTGCTCTTCGAGTTCGGGGATGCCGAGTTCCTTGCGTGCCGCCTTGAGGAACGTCTCGCGCGCGTCGCGGATGAAGTCCTCGTGCGTGCCGTCCGCCGGGCGCTCGTGCCAGAGCGCCGCGTCCAGGCGTCCGGCGTAGGCGAGCGCGGCGGTGCGCAGTTCGGGAGAGCAGACGAGGTCGAGGCACCGCTGCAGGTACCAGAAGCGATGCGTGACATCGCCGGTGTCGCTTCCCAGCGGGGCGTCCCGGAACCGGCGGTGGCTCGCGCGCTCCATGGCCTGCGCGGCGTCCATGAACTCCTGCAGCGCCTCTTTGCGCTCCGCTCTGAGCGCGGCGAGCCGGTCCGCTCTGGCCCGGGCCGTCGACTCCCGGCTCAGCAGCCGCTGGGTCCAGTACGAGCCGCCCGCCGCGATGACCGCTCCGACGACCACACCCGACAGGGACGCCAGGCTCGCCGCCAAGCCAGAACCGCTCATGTGCACATCCTGTACCGCGCGAGCCGCCACAGCGGCGCGAATCGGACAGCTCCCCCGGCACCCCGCCCTCTTGGTGAGTGCCGGGGGGCGCGCTGGTCAGTTCGGTGCCGGGGTTCTGGCGGGTTCGGTGTCGGACCGCGGGGCCGGGGCTTCGGCGGGACGGAGCAGCGGGCCGGGGCGGAGCAGCGCGCCGCAGAGGACGGCGCCGGTCGCGAAGATGCCCGCGCACCACCAGAACACCGTGGTGTAGCCGTGGATCGCGGCGAGCTGGAGGAGGTGCGGCGTCGGGCGCCCGTGCAGGTGGCCGGTCAGGTAGCCGGTGGTGGCGCTGGCGGCGATGGTGTTGAGCAGCGCGGTGCCGATCGAGCCGCCGAGCTGCTGCCCGGTGTTGATGCTCGCCGACGCCACCCCCGCGTCCTGCGGCGCCACCCCGAAGGTGCCGGTGGCGGCCGCCATGCCGAAGATGAGGCCCATGCCGGCGCCGGTCACCATGAGCGGGCCGAGCAGCGCCGACGCGTAGTCCGAGTGCGCGCCGATCCTCGTCAGCCAGACCATCCCGGCCGTGTTGAGCAGCATGCCGGCGATGACCATCGGCCGCGGGCCGAAGCGCGGCAGCAGCCTGGTGTTGCCGAGGGTGGCCGTGCTCCCGCTGAGCACCACCATCGGCAGCATGGCGACGCCGGACCTGACGGCCGAGTACCCCAGCGTCACCTGCATGTAGTAGACGAGGAACAGGAAGACGCCGAAGGTGCCCGCGCCGCTGATCAGGACGGTGAGGTAGGCGCCGGCGCGGTTGCGGTCGAGGACGATCCGGGGCGGGAGCAGGGGTTGCGCGGTGCGGGACTGCCAGGCGGCGAAGACGAGCAGGAGCGCGCCGCCGCCCGCCAGGAACCCCCAGGTCGACGGCGTGCCCCAGCTGTGCGACGCGGCGTTGGAGAAGCCGTAGACCAGGCAGAACATGCCGCCGGACACCGCCAGGACGCCCGGGACGTCCAGCCGGCCGCCCGGCGTCCGCGGCTGCCGGGGCACCAGCAGCGCGCCGCCGGTGATCGCGACCGCGGCGAAGAGCAGGTTGACGTACATGCACCAGCGCCAGGACAGCGAGGACGTCAGCGCGCCGCCGAGCAGCAGCCCCAGGCCGCCGCCCGCGGCCGCGACCATGCCGTAGACGCCGAACGCCTTGGCGCGCTCCTTCGGGTCCTTGAACGTGGTGGCGAGCAGGGACAGGGCGGACGGTGCGAGCAGCGCGCCGAAGACCCCCTGGCAGGCGCGCGCCGTCACGAGCATCGGGAAGCCGGTCGCGGCGCCGCCGGCGGCGGAGGCGGCCGCGAAGCCGACGAGCCCGGTGAGGAAGGTCGCCTTGCGGCCGACCAGGTCGGCGAGGCGGCCGCAGAACAGCAGCAGGCTGCCGAACGACAGCGCGTACGCGGTCACGACCCACTGCCGGTCGGCGGTCGTGAAGCCGAGCGCGCGCTGCGCGGACGGCAGCGCGAGGTTCATGACGGTCAGGTCGAGGACGACCATGAGCTGGGCGGCGGCGATGACGGCGAGGATCAGCCACCGCCTCGGGTCCCGGCCGGCCGTGCCCGCCGGGTCGGCCGGGCCGGAGGCCGGGGCCGCACTGGGTGTCGCCACGATGATCTCCTTGTCGCGTCGGGCGGGTCGGGGCGCCGGCGGCGGTCGCCGCACGCCGCCGGGTCTCCCGCCGCGGATCGGTGTCACCGGTCCGACGAGGCGGCCCGCCGGAATGTCAGGCGGCGGCGCGGCCTCACATTCCGGTGCGGTATCCCGTCGGAGAGGTGAGGGCGGATCCGACGCAGGGAGCCTCTGGGACCATGACCGACCATTCGCGGCACGACGACGCGGGCCTGAGCGCGATCATCAGCGAGCGGCGCCGGCTGATCAATCTCGCCTACCGGCTGCTCGGCTCCCTGTCCGAGGCCGAGGACGTCGTTCAGGAGACCTACGCCCGCTGGTACGCGATGTCGCGGGAGCAGCAGGACGCCATCGAGTCCCCCGGAGCGTGGCTGTCGAAGGTCGCCGGACGCATCTGCCTGGACATGCTCGGCTCGGCGCGCGCGCGGCGGGAGCGCTATGTGGGCGAGTGGATACCCGAACCGGTGCCGGAGCCCGGGCAGTGGGTCAGCGGCCGCATGGGCACCGCCCCGCCCGACCCGGCCGACCGGATCACCCTGGACGAGTCGGTCAGCATGGCCTTCCTCGTCGTGCTCGACGCGATGACCCCGGCCGAACGCGTCGCGCTCGTCCTGCACGATGTGTTCCGGTACCCGTTCGCGGAGATCGCGGAGATCACCGGGCGCACCCCGGCGGCGTGCCGCCAGCTGGCGTCCTCGGCCCGCCGCCGCATCCGCGACGCCGCGCCGCCCGCGGCTCCGGCGGCCCGGCAGGCCGGCATCGTCCGGGACTTCAAGGAGGCGCTGGAGGCCGGCGACGTCGGCGCGCTCGTCGGCCTCCTCGACCCCGGCGCCACCTTCACCGCCGACGGCGGCGGCCTGGTCAGCGCCACGCTGCACCCGATCGAGGGCGGCGAGCGGATCGCGCGCTACTGCGCCGGCATCGCCGCCCGGTCCCAGGGCCTGACGCGGCTCCTGGAGCGCACCGTCAACGGCCAGCCCGGCCTGGTCGCCCAGTACGGAGGCGTCACCTCGACGGTCTACGCGTTCGAGATCGCGGACGGCCGGATCAAGCACATCTGGGCGGTGCGGAACCCCGAGAAGCTCCGGTCCTGGGGCGTGGACTGAGAAGACGTCCGGCATTGTCCGGCCCCGGCGGACGAGCGGAGACGCGCGTGCCGGCCGTGCTCGTCCCCCGTGCGAGCTACCTGGGAATGTCCACCGCGCGGTGACGTTTCCGAACGGGCCGATTCCATAGCGTTCTCTGCGTGAGCGCGGCACTCCCGCCGCGAAATCCCAGGCAATGGCAATTTCGCCGCGCCGCCGGTTTCTTTCGCTGGAGGACAGGATGATTCGCAAGCTCAGGACGTTCGCCGTGGCCGCTCTCTGCTGCGCGGTGGCCGGCGCGGGGCTGACCGGATGCGATGACGACTCGGGCTCCTTCCCGTTCATGAACGCCCACAAGGCCGCCACCTTCGTCGGGACGAAGAAGATCGAGGTCGAGGGGAAGAAGGTGAACGTGTCCTGCTCGGGCGAGCGGGCGGACGGCGGGCCGGTCGTCGTCCTGCTGCACGGCGGCGGCGACGGGCTGGACAAGATGGCCGCGTTCCAGAAGACGATCGCCAAGAAGAACCGGGTCTGCTCCTACGACCGGCTCGGCGCGGGCGCCAGCGACAAGCCGGACGGACCGCAGAGCTTCGGCAGCACCGGGAAGGTCCTCACCGGGGTCCTCGACAAGATCGCCGGGGACGCTCCGGTCGTCCTGGCCGGGCACTCGATGGGCGGGCTGATCGCCGCCCGGTACGCCCCCGACCACCGGGGCCGGGTGAAGGGCCTGGTCCTCATGGACGCGACGCCGCCGTCCATGCTCGCCGACCTGACGGCGGCGATCCCCGCGTCCGCGCAGGGCCCGGCGGCCGAACTGCGCGCGCAGAACCTCGCGGTCTTCAAGGGGGAGAACCCGGAGCGGCTCGCCATGCCGGACGGGAAGGTCCGTTCCGCCGGGAACATGCCGGTGGAGGTGATCAAGCACGGGAAGCCGTACCTCGCGGCCGTCCCGGGGTCCGGCCCGCGCCTGGAGCAGTCCTGGACGGCGGGCGAGCGCAAGTGGCTCGCGCTGTCGGGCCGCAGCAGGTTCACGGTCGCGGAGAAGAGCGGCCACTACATCTACCTGGAGCAGCCCGAGGTCGCCGTCCGGGCCGTCGAGCGCGTCGCCGCGCAGGCCGCGAGCTGAAGCCCCGCGAGGCGGCGTCCCCGGGCCCGTCCCGGCAGCGTCCTGGCCGCGTACTGACTGCGCCCTGGCGGCGTCCTGACCGAGCCCTGGCCGCGCCGCGCCGCGTCCTCGCGTGGCATCCCCGCACTGTTCACGACAGGTGAGCAGGCGGGGATGCTCGTTTTCCAGGCAAAGTCGCGCCCACCGGTGGGAGTCGCCTAATGCGCCGCGCACGCCATTCGGGCGCCGGCTCGGAAAGGCTTGTCCCCCGTGCGAGCTACTCGGGAATGTCCACCGCGCGGTGACGTTTCCGAACGGGCCGATTCCATAGCGTTCTTCCATCGCCGCGGTGCTCGGGCCGCGGATCCCCCCGAAGGAGTCGGAATGCGTTTGGTGAAGCAGCTGGTGGCCGTCGCCGTGGTCGCCTTCGTCGGAAGTCAGGCGGCCGCCGCGGTGGACGGGAACGCTCTCCTCACCCTCCTGGCGGGGATGGCGACGGCCGTCCTGGCGCCGATCGTGTACGCCTGGGTGGTGCGGCGGACGGAGCACCGCGAGCCGGCGGAGATCGCGAGGAAGGGCGCCGGCGCCGCTGTCGCGCGCGGCATGCTCATCGGCTTCGCGATGTTCGCGGCCGTCATCGTGAACATCGCGTTCCTCGGCGACTACCGGGTCGACGGCTTCGGCTCGGTCGCGGGCGCGGTCGGGCTGTTCGGCTTCATGGCCGCCGCGGCGGTGACGGAGGAGCTGCTGTTCCGGGGGGTGCTGTTCCGGATCGTCGAGGGCCGCATCGGGACGTGGGCGGCGCTGGCGCTGACCGGCCTGCTGTTCGGGCTCTCGCACCTCACCAACGCGCACGCCACCCTGTGGGGCGCGCTCGCCATCGCGGTGGAGGCCGGGGGCATGCTGGCCGCCGCGTACGCCGCGACCCGCAACCTGTGGGTGCCGATCGGGCTGCACTTCGCCTGGAACTTCGCCGAGTCGGGCATCTTCGGCACCGAGGTGTCGGGCAACGGCTCGAACAAGGGGCTGCTGGACGGTGCGATGTCGGGCCCGTCGCTGATCACCGGCGGCGAGTTCGGCCCGGAGGCGAGCCTGTACTCGGTCGGGGCCGGGGTGGCGGTGATGGTCGCGTTCATGTGGCTGGCCCGCCGGCGCGGCCACGTCCTGCCCGCCCGCCGGCGGGGCGCCGGGGCCGCCGGGAGCGCCGCCGCCCGGCCGGCCGAGACCGCTACGCTCTCCCGGTGATCGGTCTTCGGCGGCTTCCGGCGATGGATCTCGGACGGTTCCCGGACGCGTGGCGGCGGTTCGACGTCACGGTCCGGGACCTCCCGTTGGCGCTGCTGCTGGTCGCCATGTCGTTCGTCCCGGCCTTCCACGGCGCGGGGACGCGGATCGGCGAGATGGCGACCCGGCCGTTCGACGCGCTCGCGGCCCTCGTCGTCCTCCTGGAGTGCCTCCCGCTCGCGGTGCGGCGGCGGTGGCCCGGCGTGTGCCTCCTGCTGGTGTCGCTCGGGTTCGCCGCCGACCAGATGCGCGGATACCACCTGGTCGCGGGCACCGCGCTCCCCTTCGCGCTGCTGAGCGCGGGCGCCTACCTGGAGCGCAACCGGCGCGTCTCCATGGCCGCCGGGTCGGTCCTGTACGTGGGGTTCGCGGTCGCGCTCAACCGGGTGGGCGCGAACGAGCGGGCCGACGAGTACGTGACGTTCTACCTCGCGCTCGCCCTGATCTGGGGGGTCGGGGCGTGGCTGCGTTCGACGCGGGCCGCCGAGGCCGAGCGCCGGCTCCGCGTCGCCGAGGCCACCCGGACCGCCGAGCGCACCCGCATCGCCCGCGAGCTCCACGACGTGGTGACCCACCACGTGACGGCGATGGTGGTGCAGGCGGAGGCGGCGCGCTACCTGGTCGCGGCCCCCGACCGGCTGGACGAGACGCTGAGCACGGTCACCGACACCGGACGGCGCGCCATCACCGATCTGCGGCACCTGCTCGACCTGCTCAACCCCGACCACGGCACGGGGGACGGGAACGGCGACGGCGGCCCGGGCAGGGCGCCGTCCGCGGGCGACCTGGACGCGCTGGTGGAGCAGACGCGGCGGGCCGGGCAGCCGGTGGAGTTCACGCGGGAGGGCGAGGCGGCGGTGGCGGCGGGCAGCGCCGAGTCGGTCGCCTACCGGGTGGTGCAGGAAGCCCTGACGAACGTGTTGAAATACGCCCACGGGAGCCGCGCCGCGGTCCAGGTGCGTTACGGCGAGAAGGAGATCACGGTGGAGGTCGGCAACGATGGCTCGGGGTCGCGGGCCGCGGCCGTCGGCGGCGGCGGGCGGGGCCTGACCGGCCTGAGCGAGCGGGTGGCGGCGCTGGGCGGGGAGTTCAGCGCGGACCCGCGGCCCGGCGGCGGGTTCGTGGTGCGGGCCCGCATCCCGTCGGGGAGCGCGTCGTGACCGCGCCGGTCCGGGTCCTGGTCTGCGACGACCAGGCGCTGATCCGCACCGGGTTCGCGACGATCATCGACGCCCAGCCGGACCTGGAGGTCGTGGGCGAGTGCGGGGACGGGCGCGCCGCGGTCGACCTCGCTCGCCGGCTGAACCCCGACATGGTGGTGATGGACGTCCGGATGCCGGTGCTCGACGGCATCGAGGCGACCCGCCTGCTCGCCGGCGCCGGGGTGGAACATCCCGTGAAGGTGCTGGTGGTGACGACGTTCAACCTGGACGAGTACGTCTACGAGGCGCTGCGGGCGGGGGCGAGCGGGTTCCTGCTCAAGGACGCGCCGCCGGCGCAGCTGCTCCAGGGCATCCGCACCGTCGCGTCCGGCGCGGCGCTGCTGGCCCCCGAGGTGACGCGGCAGCTCGTCGGCAAGTACGCGGAGCGGATCCGGCCCGCGCCGGGCGCGGCGGAGGGCACCGCGCTGGCGCCGCGCGAGCTGGAGGTGCTGCGGCTGATCGCCAACGGGCTGTCCAACAGCGAGATCGCCGCGACGCTGGTGATCAGCCAGGAGACCGTCAAGACCTACGTGTCGCGCATCCTCACCAAGCTGGACCTGCGCGACCGTGTTCAGGCGGTCGTCTACGCCTACCGCAACGGGCTGGTCACCTGAGCCTCGGCGCACCGGACGCACTCGGCCCCGGAGCGCCGCCGGTTCTCCGGCCGCCTGCCGTGCTCCGGGCGCCGGACGCGCCCCGGGCACCGGACGCACCGGCTGGGGACAGCCGGCGCACAGGGGTGTGAACAGAGATATCCACAGGATGTGGATTGCGCGGCGCCGGGGCGCGGGAACCGCTCGTGGCCAGGGAAGACGCGGATATCCCCAGGAAGCGGGGGTGGGGACGAGCGGTGGACGGCGGTGGGTACGGCGGCCGTCCCCGGGATGGGGACGGCGTTATCCACAGGCGTCACGCGTCGGCGTGGAACTCGTGGACGACCTCGATCGGGCCGACGAGGTGCGCGTTGAACTCCTCCAGTTCCTCCGCCGGGACCCACAGCTCCAGGATCGTCCGGCCGCCCACCTGGCGGACCGGGTAGCGGTCGGCGAAGGCGGCGTCGACCTCGAACCTGGTCACGTAGCCGGAGCCGTGCGCGGGCACGTTCCAGTCGCGGGCGATCTTGATCGCGTACTCCTCGTTGAGGACCGGGTAGAAGATCGGCTGGTCCGGGAGGCGCGGCGGCCACGCGTGCCAGCCCGCGGCGCGCAGCAGGTCCAGCTCGGCCGGGCCGACGGGCCGCCAGAGGGTGAGGGTGGTCATCCGCAGAGTCTGCCCGCGCGGGCGGCCCGGCGGCCATCCACTTCTCGGGGCGCACGTACCGGCGGCCCGAGAGCGTTTCCCTTCGGCGGCGGCGGCCGTGCCGGCGGGCCGCCTGACGCATCTGTCCGGAGTGCCGGCGGGCCGCCTGAGCGATCTATCCGGGGTGCCGGCGGACCGCTTGACGGATCTGTCCGGATCGTCGCACCGCTCTGACCTGCGGACGGGCTCCGGCTGTCCACAGGCGGCCGGTCGGGTGGCGACTGGGGACGTGGTTGGGGATTCTTGGTGGGCGGAGCCGTCCACCGGTCGCGGGCACCTGTGGAGGGCGGTCGCCCACAGGCTGTGAACGGGCTGTGTGCGGCGGGCCGGTGAGAGCCGTCTCGCCCCTGGTCAGCGGGTTATCCACGACGGGGACAACGGTCCTGCGCATTGGGGACCGAGTGGGGAAGAATGGTGGACGGCGCGTCTTGGCGGTCGTGCCCAGGGTGTGCACGGGAGTTATCCACAGGATGTGGAAACTGTGTATGACCGGGGGGCGGTGTGGACGGGGCGGCGCCGCGCCCGCCGGTGCCGATCGGATGTTCGAAAGGCCCTGCCGCCTGGGGATTCCGCTGTGGAGCCGGCGTCGGGAACGCCTGCTCGCAGGGGTCGGAGGATGTGCGGAACGTTGCCCCCAGCCTGTGGACGACGGGCCTCACAGGTCCTTGGCCAGGGGATGGCGGGGTTGGTAGATCGGCAGTTCGCCGCCGCTCGGCAGCCTGATCGCGGCGAGCAGTCCCCAGCCCCGGTCGCGGATCGGCACGTCCACCTGGACGCCGCGCTCGGCGAGGTCGTCGAGGGTGGCGTGGATGTCGTCGCACATCAGATAGAACTCGTGCCGGGGCGCGCCCTCGGTCGGATGGGCGGCGAGCTCGGCGGGCGGCAGCTTGAAGATCAGCCATCCGCTGCCGGCGTCGACGTCCGGGAGGCCGAGCACGTCCCGGAGGAACGCGCGGTCGGCGTCGGCGTCGCGGCTGTAGATGATGACGTGCGCACCGTTGATCATGGCTCCCCCTCCAGGAGCGTCCTACCCGCGCGCGTCGCGGTCATTTCGGATGCTCTGGACATGCTCGGCGGGCTGCGCCTTAATGGCGGGATGGAGCGGGGACCGGTCGCCGCGACGCCGCGCGGGCGTCCGCCGCGGCCTGCCCGACGGCGCCCCGGACCGTGCCGAGAGCGGCGCCGCGAAGGGGCCACGACCTGCGAACATTTGTTCGAGTGCGTGCTAGGCTCCCGGACTCATGGGGCACCTTCTGAACGAGCCGGTCCGCGCCGAGCACGACCCCGCGGGACGACTCACCGCGTACGAGTGGCGGGGGTCGCGCTACGCCGTCGAGAAGGTCCTGAAGACCTACGGCACGCCCCAGGACGGCCGCGTCTACCGGGTCCGCGTCGTCGGCGCGGAGGGCGTGGCCGTCGCGGAGCTCGGCCGTGACCGGGACCGCTGGCGGCTCCGGCACGTCTTCTCCGCCTGACGTCCCCGGCGGCACGAGCGCGGGCGGTTCGAGCCGCGCGGCCGGCTCCGGCGGCGCGGGAGACCCCGGCGGCGCGGGCACGGGCAGTGCGGGCGGAGCGGGCGGCTCGGTGCGGCGTCCCGACCGGGCGGTGTGGACGCGCGTGGACGGCATCCAAGGCGCGTCGCTCGACCTCCTCAACGCGCGCATAGGCCGCCGCCACTACGCGCCGCACGCCCACGACGAGTACGCGATCGGCGTGTGCGTCGACGGCCTGGAGACCATGCGGTACCGCGGCGAGCGGCTGTACTCCGCCGCCGGCAGCCTCGTGGTGATCGAGCCGGGCGAGGCGCACACGGGCGGCCCCGCCGACCAGGACGGCTTCGCCTACCTGTGCCTTTACCCGACCGCCGAGCTGGTGGGGGCGGCGTCGGGCTGGGACGGCGGGCTCCCGCACTTCCGCGAGCCGATCGTCGACGATCCCGGGCTGGCCGGCCGGCTGCGGCTCGCGCACCGGTCGCTGCGGCTGGGCGACGACCCGCTGGAGGGCGAGAGCCGGCTGCTCGAGGTGCTCGGCGCGATCGTCCGGCGGCATGCCGTGCGGGTCCCGCCGGGCGGCGGCGGTCCGCGCGGCGCGTCCGGCATCGCCCGTGCCGTCGCGGCACGCCTGTCGGACGAACTGGTGGGGCCGCCCACCCTCGCGGAGGTGGCGGCCGACCTCGGCCTGTCCCGGTACCAGTTGCTGCGCGCCTTCCGCGACTCGATGGGGATGCCGCCGTACGCATGGCTCGCCCAGCATCGGGTGGCGCGCGCGCGGACGCTGCTCGACGCGGGACATAGGCCGGCCGAGGCGGCGTCGCTCGTCGGGTTCGCCGACCAGGCGCACCTCACCCGCTGGTTCCGCCGCGTCCTCGGCGTGACGCCCGGCGCGTACCGCAACAGCGTTCAAGACCGCGCCCGCCGCCGCCCCGCATCCTGAACCGGTGCCCGGCGGTGGTGGCCGGGCGCCGATCCGGAACGGAGGACGTGGTGAGTCGCCGCGGCTGGTTGCTGTTCGCGCTGATGAGCGTGCTGTGGGGGATCCCCTACCTGATGATCAAGGTGGCGGTCGGGGGCGTGTCGGTGCCCGTGCTGGTGTTCGCGCGGACCGCCCTCGGCGCGCTCGTGCTGGTGCCGCTCGCCGCCCGGTCCGGCGGGCCGGCGCCCGTCCGCCGGCACTGGCGGCCGCTGCTGGCGTTCACCGCCATGGAGATCCTCGGCCCGTGGGCGCTGCTGTCGGACGCCGAGCACCGGCTGACCAGCTCGATGACCGGACTGCTGATCGCCGCGGTGCCGATCATCGGGGTGGTGCTGGCGCGGCTGGCCGGCGACGCCGAGCGGCTGGGGCCGGTCCGGTGGGCGGGGCTGCTGGTCGGCCTCGCGGGCGTCGGCGTGCTGGCCGGGCCGCATCTCGGTGGCGGCAGCGCGTGGGCGATCGGCGAGGTCATGCTGGTCGCGGTCGGGTACTCGGTCGCGCCGATGATCGCGACGCGCCGGCTGCAGGACCTGCCGAGCCTGCACATGGCCGCGGGGTCGCTGACGATCGCCGCCGTCGTGTACGCGATCCCGGCGGCGCTGACCTGGCCGGACGCGGTGCCGCGCGGCCGCGTGCTGGCCGCGCTCGGCGGCCTCGGCCTGGTCTGCACCGCGCTGGCGTTCATGGTGTTCTTCGAGCTCATCCGGGAGGCGGGCACGTCGCGGGCGATGGTGTTCACCTACGTGAACCCGGCGGTGGCGGTCGTCGCGGGCGTGCTGCTGCTCGGCGAGCCGCTCACCGGGACGATCATCGCCTCGTTCGCGCTGATCCTCGGCGGCTCGGTGCTCGCTACCGTCCGCCGCGAACCGTCCGCCGGGGAACCGTCCACCGGGGAACCGTCCGCCGCGGGCGTGCCCGCCGCGGACGCGGGTGTCGCGGACGTGCCGGTCAGCGAAGAGTCACGATGAACTTCCCGGGCCGGGCGACGTTGCCCGCCGCGTCGATCGCCCGGTACTCGACGGTGTGCCGGCCCTTGGGGAGCCTGCCGTAGGTCAGCGAGTCGATCACGGTGCCGTTCTCGGAGAACCGCCACGGCGCGGACGAGTCGGTCGGCCAGCCGAAGTAGTTGAACCAGCCGTCGCCGTCCACGCGGAACTCGGAGACGACCACGCCCGCCCGGTCGTCCGCGCCGGTCAGCTTCATGGTGAACGGACCGTCGAAGACGTACGCCGGTGTACGACCGGGCTGGGGACGCGCCTGCGCGGCCTCCGAAAGCTGGAACTTCACCGTCGGACGCTGCGCGTCGACCGTCCACGTAAGGGACTTGGAGCCGACCCTGGCGACGAGCGTGTGCGTGCCACTGCGAAGGTGCAAGCTCCCTAGCGCGATGTCGCGTTCGCTACCAGGAACGCGCCGTCCGTCGAGTTCCCAGCGGACGACAGGGGCGCTCCTAGCGGGGTGGGTCGTTTCCGCGTACACGACCGATTCGGCACCCACGGCCTTGTCGGTGGGTGTGGACGATGTGAAGTCGACGGGCACGTTGTCGGGAGGCGTCGTCAGCGCCGTGTCGATGGTCCAGGTGCGGACCTGGGTGAGCGCCGAGGACGCTCGTACGGCCGGGTCCCGCACGAAGCCGGTCGGGTCGGTGACGGTCGCCGTGACGGTGTGCGTGCCCTTCTTCAGGTGAAGGCGCTTGAGGTCGAGGTTCGGCGACTTCCCTACGGCCTTGCCATCGGCCGTCCACGTCACCGACAGCCTGTGCCCTGTCGGATGCATGGTCTCCACCCACAGGACACGGTCCGCGCCCACAGGGGCGTCCGTGGGGGTCTGCGCCTGGACGATGTCGACCTTGCCGGAGACGCGCTGCGTCATCCGTTCCCGCGCCACCTGGTCGTAGTAGTAGCCGAGCGTCTTCATCATGGAGTGCTGGCTCGGCCTCCACACGCCCTTGCTGAAGTAGAGGCCGCCCTCATAGCGGCCTATGACGCCCCCCGCTTCGCTGCGCTCGCCCAGCCACCGCCACCACTTCTGCTTCTCCGCCTTCATCTGGTCGACGGTGAGCAGCGTGTGATGGATGGACGCGGGCTCGGGACCGGCGTACGTACCGCCCGGCACGCCGCGCTGGTAGTAGTCGTACTCGTCGTCCAGGCCTCCTAGCGAATGCCCGAGTTCGTGCGGCGCGATGAGGGCCGACATGGCGTTCCCGCCAGAGGACGTGGCGTACGTACCACCCGCGCCCCCGTAGGTGTCGCTGTTGGCCATCGCAAGGATCTGCCGGTTGCTGGCGTTGGTCCCGGGCACCATGTCCGCGTACTTCTTCGCGGCGGCGGAGTCCATGACGAGCAGGCGCTGCAGGCCGTCCTGCCTGCAGCCGCTCCAGAACGCCATGCTGAGCGGCGTCGTACGGCGCGGTGAGGACAGATCCGGGTCGCAGCTCACCCCCGACTCCGCCGACGGGATCTCGACCGCGTACACGTTGATGTAGCTGCGGTACGACTTGAACGGCTCGATCGTCCACAGGTCGTTGAGGTGCTTGTCGAGGTCGGCGCGGAACTTCGCCATGTCCGCCGTCGTATAGCCGTCGCCCATCACGACGAGGTTGAAGCGCTTGGCCGGGTCACCGGTCACCTGGACCGGTACCACCGTCGCGTCCGCCGCGTCCGCGCGCGCGGGGACCGTCGCCAGGGCCGTCAGAGTGAGCGCCGCCGCGCCGATGATGGTCGTCCTACCCGTCCACATGCATGGACCTCCTCGCGTGGGCGCGCGCGGGCCACAACGGCCCGGGGAGCGGCGCGCCGGCCCCGCCGATCAAGCGGCACTGCCCGGATTATCACTCCAAGATCCGCGTTTGTCGCCCATGCGCGTCCGGCGCCGTCAGCGTTTGCCGCGCTGCCCCTCCGCCAGGCCCTCCGAGATCCGCCGGCCGCCCGCGCGCCGCTGCACCGCCGCCGACAGCACCGGCGCGGCGCCGCCCAGCAGGGCGCCGAGACGCAGCGCGAGCGGCGCCACGTCCACCTCGGCGGTGTTCCGCTCGACCGCCCGCACCGTCGCCCTCGCGACGTCCTGCGGCGTCCGCGTGCCGACGCCCCGCGGCAGCGTGACGCCCGCGTCCGCGAACATCCCGGCATCCCGGATGAACCCCGGGAAGACGGTCGACACGCCGACGCCGTGCGGCCGCATGTCCTCCCGCAACGCCAGGGCGAATCCCCGCATACCGAACTTCGTCGCGTTGTAGAGCGACGCGTGGCCGGACGCCGTCTTGCCGGACAGCGACGCGATGAACACCAGGTGCCCGCGGCCACGATCGGCCATCCGCTCGCCCGCGAGCTTCGCCATCACGATCGGCGCGCGCAGGTTCACGTCCAGGACCCGGTCGACCTGCTCCACCGTGTAGTCCGCCAGCAGCCCCGACGCGGGCAGCGCCGCGTTCGCGACCAGCACGTCCACCGGGCCCGCCTCGTCCAGCAGCCGCTCCACGCCGGCGCGGTCGGCGAGGTCGGCGACCACCGCCCGGCCGCCGAGCCGCTCGGCCAGCGGCTCCAGCACATCGCCCCGCCGCCCGCTCAGCACCACCGTCGCGCCGCGCCCGGCGAACCCCTCCGCCAGCGCCCGTCCGATCCCGCCCGTCGCCCCGGTCACCAGGACGTTCGCTCCGCGCAGCTCCATGGCCGCGATGATGGCCGATCAGAACCCGATTCGCCAGAGCAGCAGGATGATCGACGACAGCGCCAGCCCCACCGCGCCGAGCCGCACGTCGCCCACCACGATCAGGAGGGCGCACCCCACGGCCGTCACCGCCGCCGCCAGCACCAGCCCCCGGCCCCCCGACGCCTCCTTCTCCGGCGGACCGGGGTCGAGTTCGCGTTCCCAGCGCCGGAAGTCGTCCTCAGCCATCGGCACTCCCGAGGGTCGTCCCCCGGATTATGCGGCCGTCCGCCCGGTTCGGCGAGAGGCGGCGGACGGAAAAGCGGCGGCACCCGGGATTGGACGATCGGTCCGATACCGGCGAGTGGGTGCGGACCGCCCGGGATCGGTTGCTAGGCTGCGGAGAGCCTGGGGGAGCAGACACTGATCCGTATCTTTCCCCGGGTTCGGACTCATAGTCGAGGTGAAGGGGTCCCCACCGTGAAGAAGCTGCTGATTCTCGCCGTCGTCGCCCTCGGTGGCTTCGCTGTCTGGCGCCGCCTCCAGCAGGACCGCGCCGAGCTGGACCTGTGGACCGAGGCCACGTCGTCCGACAGCTGAGACGCCGGCGACACCGGGCCCCGGCGTGAGCGGCGCAGAGCCGATCTCCATCGCCTGCATCGATCTCGCCGGGACCACCGTCGCGGACGGCGGCACCGTCGAGACCGCCTTCGCCGAGGCGATCGCCGCCCTGGGGATCGTCTCCGGCACGGCGGCCCACGACCGCGCCATGGCGCGCGTCCGCGAGTCACGCGGCGGCTCGAAGATCGAGATCTTCCGCTCGCTGTTCGACGAGCCCCGCGCCCAGGCCGCGCACCTGGCCTTCGAGCGGTCCTATGACCAGCTCGTCGACCGGCACGGCCTGCGACCCGTGCCCGGCGCCGAACGCGCTCTCGAGCGCATCCGCGGCGCCGGGGTACGCGTATGCCTGCTCACCGGGTTCGGCCGCCGCACCCAGGCCCGCGTCCTCGACGCGCTCGGCTGGTGGGACCGCGTCGACCTCACCCTGTGCCCCGAGGACGCCGGCCGCGGCCGCCCGTGGCCCGACCTCGTCCTCACCGCCGCCCTCCGGCTCGGCGCCGACGACGTCCGGCACATCGCCGTCTGCGGCGACACCGCCAACGACATGCTGACCGGCCGCCGCTCCGGCGCGTCCATCGTCGCGGGCGTCCTCACCGGCGCCCACGACCGCGACCGCCTCCTCGCCGCCGGCGCCACCCACGTCCTGCCCAGCGTCGCCGCCCTCCCCGCCCTCGTCCTCGATGACGCGGCGGTAGCCGACCACCGGTAAGCTTGACGCGCCCACAGGGCAACGAGGGGCCTTAGCTCAGTTGGTAGAGCACCGGCTTTGCAAGCCGGGTGTCAGGGGTTCGAATCCCCTAGGCTCCACCACCCAAAAGCCCAGGTCAGAACCGGAATTCCGACCTGGGCTCTCGTCTCTCACGATCGCTTCTTTCGCTTCCGTGCCCCTTGCGTGCCCGATCGCTTCTTGCCCTTGAGTTCGGCCTTGGCCAAGGCGCTCAAGGGGCGGCGGCGCTCGCGCCGTTGGCGCGGCCCGCCGCC
This sequence comes from Actinomadura sp. RB99, assembly GCF_014706005.1. Lineage (NCBI taxonomy): Bacteria > Bacillati > Actinomycetota > Actinomycetes > Streptosporangiales > Thermomonosporaceae > Actinomadura > Actinomadura sp. RB99. The sequence goes on from NZ_JABMCA010000019.1 coordinate 70,512, forward strand.
CGCGCGGCCGGGGCGTGCGGCGTGGGCGCCGGTCCTCGGCCGCGCGCGCCCGGCCGCGCATCGCTGCGTGGCCTCGCTTGCGGGTCGCCGGCCCGGCCCGCTCGGGGTCGCGCCGCCGCCTTGGACGATCCGCCGCCGCACCGAAGCTGATCGGCATTGGCGTTGTTGCCGCGCTGTGCAGTGCCCGGCACCGCTTTTGCTGCGGCGACCGGCGGCTCTACTCGGTCCGCAGCGCGGTGGCGGTCCGGGTTCGTGCCGCCCAGCCGGCCGGCGGCAGTGCCCCGAGCAGGGCGATCACGATCCCGCCGGCCAGCAGGGGGACGAGCAGCCCGGCGGTGTAGGTGTGGGACACGCTCGGCGGCAGGTGCCGGCCGATCGCGTTCCCCATCGGGGTCAGCATGGCCTTCTCCACCGCGACCCCGATCGGGACCCCGATCAGCCCGGCGATCAGGCCGGTGAGTGATACCGAGGTCAACACCATCGCCATGGTCTGCTTGGGTGTCATCCCGAGGGCCTTGAAGATCCCCAGATCATGAACCCGGTCCCGGGTGTCCTGCACGACCATGCTCAGCACCCCGAGCGCGGCGACCGCGATCAGCATCAGCGTGAGCGTGGCCACCAGGGCGCCCATGGTGATCACAATGATGTTCTTGCCCCCGTCCGAGTTCGGCTGGACCGAGGCGTTCAGCGGGGTCAGCGCGGCGGCGGCCGAGGTGGACCAGTCCGATCCGTTGACGTTCGAGGCCAGCTCGACGTTGAACTGGTCGATGTGCGGGGCCAGTCCGGCTGCGGTGAAGGTGGCCGCATCCGTCATGACCGTGTAGTCGCCCGCGTTGGTGTTGAAGTTGATGCCGACGACCTTCAGCGACAGTCGCTTGTTCTGCTGCACCACGGTGACGTCGTCACCGACGTGGATCCCCACCGCCGTGGCCAGCTTGTCGCCGACAACGGCCTCGCCGGGCGCCGAGTACCAGCGGCCGGACAGCAGCTCCAGCTTCGTCCAGGACAAGTCACCGGTGACCGTGTACACCTTCGTCGGTTCGCCGCCGGACGGGCCGCCGACCATGGTCGCACCGCTCTCGCCCCAGCCGAACGCGGCCTTCGTGCCCGGAGTCTTGGCGAGCGCGGCGGCCACCTTGGCGGCGTCCAGGTACGGATGGCGCGGGTCGTTGGGGCCGTAGCGGCCCCAGGGCACGCCGACGTCGGCCGTGGGTATCACGATCTTCGACGCGACGCTGAAGCCTGAGGTGCTGGTGTCCAGATACTTGTTGAAACCGGTCTCCAGCCCCACTGCGAACGTGGCGCTGACCACGCCGAACAGCACCGCCGCACCGACCAGTACGGCCCGGGACGGCCGGGCGAACGGCTGGGCCAGCCCCAACGACATGGCCCGGGGCAGCGGCAGCCGCGAGGCCAGACGCTGCGCCGTCCGACCGCCCCCGGCCTTGGGGGCGCGGCCGACCACCAGAGCCCGCACCGCCGGCATCCGGCCGGCCCGCAGTGCCGGGACCGAAGCCGTGACGCCGACGATCAGCAGGGTGCCCAGCGGCACCACGGCGCTGACCCACAACGGGATCGTGGCACTGGCCGCGCCGAACTGCTGGGTGGCCCCGCCCAGGACCGGCACGGCCAGGAGGTTGCCGAAGACCGTGCCGAGCACCACGCCGAGTGTCGCCGGGATCATGGCCTGCGCGGTGTAGGCGCTGGCCACCTGCGAAGGGGTGAAGCCCAACGACTTCAGGATCCCGATGCGCCGGATGCCGGAGGCCACGGCCCCGCTGACCACGATCGAGATGATCAGCACCGACAGGAAGAGCCCGAGGATCCCGAAGGCGACCAGGAACGGCACGTAGGCCTTGGCGTTGCCGGTCGCCTGCTGCTCCGCGGTCAGGTAGGACTGTCCGCCCTCGACCGCGCCGGCCGGTGCGGCGGCGGCCACCGCCTGTTTGCCGGTGGCGATGTCGGCGGCGGTCCCGGCCTTGGCGAACTGGTAGAGCATCTGCTCGTCGGACTTGGCGCCGGCGGCGGTGAGCCGCGCGAAACCGTCGGCGGTGGTGAAGGCGGTCGCGCTGTCGGTCACCGAGCCGCCGAAGCCGACGATCTTGAACGACGGCTTGCCCGGCAGGGAGGAGAACACCACCGAACCGCCGAAGCAGACGGTGGCGTAGCGCTGCCCCGGCAGGGCGATCTCGCCCGGGCCGGTCGGCCAGCGCCCCCGGGTCAGCACGAGTTGGTCCATCCCGGAGGTGCCGCCCAGGTCGGGCCGGGTGGTGACGGTGACCGGACCGATGTCGTGACCGGCGAGATCCTTCTTGGGGCAGTCCGGGCCGACGGTCGTGTCCAGGGCGGCGGCGATCGGGTACGGCCCGGCCGCCTCGGTGACGCCGGCGGCGTGAGCGGTTGCGGTGGCCTGCGCCGCCGTGACCTTCGAACCGTCGAACTGGACCGCCAGGTGCGCCCCGTTCCGAGCACTGAAAGCGTGCTCGAACGGGGCCTGCACGACGGCCAGCAGACCGAGGGAGAGTACCGAGGACGTCACCGCGGCGAACGTCGTCAGGGCCATGACGAAGGACTGGACCCGACGCCGGCCCACGCCGGAGCGTACGACCTTGCCCAAGGCGCTCACCGGCTCACCGCCGGCAGCAGGCGGGACATGGCAGCGAATCCGACCTCGAAGAGGCGCCGGGGCATCGGCGGCTTGCGCAGCGTCATCCGACCGTTCCCGCCGGACGGGTCAGCGGCGTACGGGCGGCCGGGCCGACACCGCCGCCGTCGGTGATGACGTCCCGCTCGACCGCGCCGTCCACCAGCTCGATCGTGCGGCGCGCGGTGCTCGCGGCCAACCGCGCATCGTGGGTCACCAGCACGATGGTCTGGCCCTCGCCGTTCAGGTCCAGCAGCAGCCGGCGCACGCCCTCGGCCGAGTTCGAGTCCAGCGCGCCGGTGGGCTCGTCGGCCAGCAGCAGCGCCGGCTTGTTCATCAGGGCCCTGGCCACCGCCACCCGCTGCCGTTGCCCGCCGGACAGCCGCTGCGGGTAGGCGCCGGCATGCCGGTCGATGCCCAGCGAGCCGAGCAGTTCGATGGCCCGCCGCCTCGCTTCGCCCTTGCCCATCCCGGCCAGCTGCGCCGGAACCATGACGTTGTCGAGCACGGTCAGGTCGTCGAGCAGATTGAAGAACTGGAAGATCATGCCGATCGAGGCCCGGCGGTACTTCGCCGAACCGGCCTCGCCGAGCTGGTCGACGCGGGTGCCGTCGACGGTGACAGTGCCGCTGGAGGGCCTGTCCAGGCCGGCGATCAGGTTCAGCAGCGTGGACTTCCCGCTGCCGGAATGGCCGAGGATCGCCACGCACTCACCGGATGCGACGGACAGGGTCACACCGGCCAGCGCGGGCGGGCCGTCGTCGTATTTCTTCGTCGTGTCGCGAAGATCGATCAGCGGTGGATTCGTCATGTCCACGAACCTAGGAACGGACGCCATCCGTCGCGTCGGCCGGCGGATGTCACCGTATCCCCAGGCCATCGGCCCGGCGGTGTACCGGCGTACATCCCCGGGGCGACGCGCGGAGCCGACGCCGCTGCATACGATCTGCGCATGGAAGAGCTTCTCCAGCGACTCTCGACATCGAGGTGCGTGACCTGGCTGACGGCTCAGGCCGTGGTGCTGGCCACCGCCTGCTTCTACGCGCTGATGCTCGCCTGGACGATGCCGGCCTCCCGGACCGGGCTCTTCTTCGTGCTCGCCCTTCCTGTCCTGCTCGTGCGCCGTCTGCCGGCGGTGGTCTTCGCGGCGGTCCTGGGCGAAGCAGTCCTCGGCGACATCTTCGGCGCGCGGCCCTCGATCGTGTTCGTCCTGCTCGTCGCCCTGGGCGGGTACCTCGCCGTCCGGCGGCCGAAGGCGGCCGCCGTCGGCTCCGTCCTGGCCGTCGCGGCCGCGTTCGTCAACGTCACCCACATCCCCGGGGAGACCGTCAGCGACGCGACCCAGTTCGCCGGGGGGCTCGCGTTGTGTTTCGCGGTCGCGTGGGTCTTCGGAGGGGTGTATCGCAAACGCCGTGAATACCTCCAAGCCCTCGACGAGCAGGGGGCGGCCCGCGCCGTCCTGACCGAGCGGCTGCGGATCGCCCGCGAACTGCACGACAGCGTCGCGCACAGCATCGGGATCATCACGGTGCTGTCGGGAGCGGCGGCACGGGTCGTCGAGACCAAGCCCGAGCAGACGCGGCAGGCGCTGACCGGCATCGAGACCACCGGCCGGGAGACGCTGCTCGAGCTGCAGCGCATGCTCGGGGCGCTACGCCGCGCCGAGCCGGACGACGCCATGCCGCAGGCCGCTCCGCTGGCGCCGGCCGGCAGCCTGGCCGACGTCCCGCGGCTCGCCGAACGCACGGCCGACGCCGGGGTGCGGGTCCACGTGACCTGGCGGGGCGAGCGGCGTCCGCTGCCGCCGGAGATCGAACTGTCGGCGTTCCGGATCATCCAGGAGTCGGTGACGAACGTGGTGCGGCATTCCGGGGCGCGGACGTGCCGGGTCGCGGTCGGTTACGAGCCGAAAGGGGTGACGATCGAGGTGGTGGACGACGGGGACGACGGTCTCGGCGCGCCGGGCCGCCGGAGGCTCTCCGCGGCCGGCGGGAGCGGCTTCGGCCTGCTCGGCATGCGCGAGCGGGTGACGTTGCTGTCCGGCCAGTTCAGCGCCGGCCGGCGTCCGGAGGGCGGGTTCCGGGTGACGGCGAGGCTCCCGGCATGAGCGTACGGGTGCTGCTGGTCGATGACCAGCCGCTGCTGCTGGTCGGGCTCGCGATCCTGATCGGCGACACCGACGACCTGGAGGTGGTCGGCGAGGCCGGCGACGGCCGCGAGGCGGTGCGCCTGGTGCGTGAGCTGCGTCCGGACGTCGTGGTGATGGACATCCGGATGCCGGGCATGGACGGGATCGAGGCGACCCGGCAGGTGACCGCCGAGCCGGACCCGCCCAAGGTGCTGGTGCTGACGACCTTCGACGACGACGAGTACGTCTACGGCGCGCTGCGCGCCGGGGCCAGCGGATTCCTGCTCAAGAGCATGGCCCTGGACGCGATCCTGGACGCGATCCGCGTGGTGGCGGCCGGCGACGCGCTGATCGCACCGAGCGTGACCCGACGGCTGATCGCGGACTTCGCCGGAACGTCCGGCCCCCCGTCCCCCGAACCGGACGCCGAGCCCGCCGAGCCCGCCGCGGACTCACGTCTCATCGCGGAGATCACCGACCGGGAGCGCGAGGTGCTGGCACTGGTCGGACAGGGACTGTCGAACACGGAGATAGCCGAGCGGCTGGTGATCAGCGCGGCGACGGCGAAGACCCATGTCGCGCGCCTGTTCGCCAAGCTCGAGGCCCGGGACCGCGTCCACCTGGCGATCATCGCCTTCGAGGCCGGACTCGCACCACGGAGACGGTAGGGCGAGGACGAGAACGAACGCCCACCACGAGTCCGCCGCGTTCGGAGCTGCGCCGGGCCGCGCATCGCGCCACCTCCGCCGGCTCCCCAACCAGCCCATCGGGGGCGCGCCGCCGCCAAGCGCGCCACTGAGACGGCCGCTTCCTGGTCTCGACGACCTTGCGTCGCTCTTCGCCCAGGTCAGCACCTCGCCCTATGCCCTCCGGGGCATGGCACACGGCAGTGATGAAGTGCCCGTTCGGGCACGCCGTACCGATCTCGAAGCGCTCGGGCGGCTCAGCGGCCGCCCATGGCTCAAACGGCCGTCCCTCCTCGCTGAGAACCTGTGCGACGGGATGGCGGAATCCGACTCGCCAGGGTCAAGGGCGCCCTTCGGGCGTCACTACGTGATGGCTTCGCCACCCCTCGGCGCCCGCTAAGTGCAGGTCTCGTCGGGGCCGGGGGAAGAGGGAGGAACGGCGGCAACGCCGCACGCCCAAGGCGGTCACGGGGCCCGGGCACCGCGCGACGAGCAGGCTGCGGAGACGCCTCAGACGCTAGCCGGCCCAGAGGATGTCGATGATGCGCACGGTCTCGGCCTTGTCGTCGACGAGGAGGTCAGCATGCCTTGGTTGTCTTTGCCGAAGAAGGCATGGCGCAGCGCCATCTGATCTGCCCGTTCCGGGACGGCATCCCACGGAGACTCCAGGAGCTGGAGGAGACGTTCGAGCAGGGGGCCGTTGCGGATCTCCTCGGGCAGCCCGTTCAGCTCCTACAGCGCGCGCCCGTGGAAGCCGTCGAAGCGGTAGGTCACACCCGGCCTTCCCAGCCTGGCGGCGTGTACCGCACGAAGGAGTCCTCACGGCCTTGCAGGGCGTCCTGGACAGCCTCTTCGTAGCCGGGACGGGTGTATGCGATGGCTCGTAGGCGCCACTGCTGGAGCAGGGTTCGCACTTGCTTGAACCGCGCTAGGTCGTGCGCAGCGTCCAGCGCCTGGTCATACTCGGCCCGGAACTGCTCCCGGTGTGACCGTGGGAGTGCGTTGGAGACCGGTCTGAGTACCCAACAGGGTCCGCGGCTCAGGGAGGGTGGGTATGGAACGGCTCCCGGATACGTCTCGGAGTGGGCAGAATCCCGTGGCCCCACCCTCCTTCCGGCCGGACATTTGCTACCAGGCGAGCAGGGACCGCATGCGTGCCGGTCAGCGCATTTCGGAGCCGTCATGCGCGGATGGGCAGGCGCACGGGCCAATAGCGGGCCATTAGGCAGGGTGGCCAGAGGGCAAGAGCGGTCACCCGCGGGTCGTGGCTTGTCGAGGTGAGAGGCCCGACGAGGCAAGATCACGAAGGTGTGCTCTGGCCACGTCGGATATTGGAACTCTCCGAATACTTGGGCATCATCCCTCGGTTGGCCGCTGACGTGGCCGGGGCTGGGCGGGGGTGGCTTGGATGACAGCGCGGGAGAGTCGGCGCATCGCCAGGCTGAACTGCTCGCGGTTCCGGTGCTGGGGCGGTGTTTCTTCCCAGGCGTCCAATGTGCCGAGGAGCGGTCTCATCTCGTCCGGCTCCCGGCATGGGTGCCAGAGCCCCAGCAGGAAATGACCGCCGTCCTCTGCCTTGAGCGTTCCGGCCTCGATCTGGAGGGCGATGTCTCGGGCGGTGATCCAGCCTGCTCGGTGGATGTTCATGGGGTCGAGTGCGAGGTCGCTCAAGAGTCGCCGGACGAGGGGTCGGCCTTCGCGGAGGGTGAGCCGGGTCGGTGATTCGCAGGCGAGGGCGATCACGCTCGGGGTCTCGATTCCGGCGACGAGGAGGTCGCAGGCGATCCGGACGGGCTCGCCGGGAAACAGTCTGGCCAGGAAGAGATCGGAGATGTCCTGGTCGAGGACGGCAGCTGCGTGGAGACGATCGAGGCGTTCCCACAAGCCGGCGGGTAGATCCATGTGGACGGCCTCGATTCTGGGCTGGGCGGTGGCCGGACCTCGATCGGCCGACCGGCTCGTATTCGTCGTACGGGGACACGCAGCAATTCTCTGAGACGAAGCCACTGCAAGCATCCGTATTTGACGCCAGCGAGGTGTGTCACTGCTGGTCAGCGGCTTGCTAGGCCGTGTGGGTGCCGGGACGGGCGTGCGGGGAGGGCGGTCGATATTCCGTCGCGCGTGGGCTGTGCTCTTCGGATACTGATCAGCATGGATGTGAGAGCGCATGCGGATCAGTGGTTGGCGGGTTGGGAAGCTCGTGATCTGGACCGGGTCATGGAGTGCTATGCGGATGACGTCGACTTCGCGGCGTCAACGGTCGTGACTCGCTGGAATCGACCGGACGGCCGGTTGCAGGGCAAGGCGGAGCTGCGTCGCCACTTCGAGCGAGGCTTGGAGCTTGCGCCGGATCTGCGGTTCACCGAAGAGGCGTTTCTGACCAACCCCGACGGCTACGCCCTGTTGTACAGGCGCGAGAACGGCAACCGTGCGCTGGACGTGGTCGAACTGGACCAGCACGGGCGGGCTGCACGAGTCCGAGCGTTCTACGAGCAGGACCAGCGGTAAGCGCTGCTGCGACGAGCTTTCCCGCCGCTGGCATGCGGCCCGGAGAGGAGCGTCACGGGCCGCATGCGTCCTGCCCTGGGGCAAGCCGTTATGCGGGGTTGCTCGTCTGGGGACGCTGTTCGCGCCGACGCGTGAATGTCCATCTGAGGAGGCCGAAGAGTCCGGCGCCAACCCAGAGCACGCCCGGACCCGCCGTCGGCTCCTCCCACCAGAGCGTCCCGCCGAGGGTCAAAACCAGCCCTGCCACCAGGGTGGAGGCCGATATCACGGCAGCACCCGGTGGAGTGATGGGCCTTTGGCGGGCAGGAGTGGCGGTACGCGGCGTTGGTACCTCACTTACGCGAGGATGCCCTCGCCGAGAGGGTCAGGGAGTTCGCGGATGATGGGGTCAGGGCCATCGGTAGGAGAGCATTCGACCTCCCTTTATGCACGCCGTTGTCAGATGGCTGCCGGGAGGTGAGTAGAGGTTTGGGAGAAATGGGGGTGGCCCGTGCAGGGGGCACGGGCCGGAGGGGGGTTCGGGGTCAGTTCTTGCCCCAGAGGTAGGTGGCGGCGGCCATGGCCAGGAGGCTGATCCAGCTGGACACGGCGCGGACGGTGTTCCAGGCGGTCCAGCGGCCGGAGTAGTCCTGCCAGATCTTGGCCGCATCGGCGGCGTGCTTGGGGATGTGCACGCCGTCCAGGTCGTTGTTCATGGGGATGTTGACGGCGAAGCTGGGGAAGAGGGCGCCGAGCACGTAGACGGCGGCCGCGGCCAGGAACAGGAGGCCGGCGGCCTTCTGGTTCATCGTCATCAGCAGGACGCCGGCGATGGCGGCGAACACGGGCAGCAGCATGAACATGCCGACGAACAGCGGGTTCTGGATGCGCTGGTTGATGGTCTGCATGGCGTCGATCGCCGAGGCGGGCTTCGCGCCGTTCAGGCCCGGCATGACGCCGGTGGAGAAACCGAAGAAGGTGCCGGCCATTCCGGCGGCCATGATGATCGAAAGGGTGGCCGAGGCGGCCGCGAAAGAGAACTTCATCAGGTCGTCCGATCGTGGGGTTCCGTGGTGCTCTCGAGTCAACCGGTCCGCGTTCCGGTTCGACATCGTTGAGAAGCTCGACCCCATATGCGAGCGTCCACGCATCGGGCGGACTCTAAGGACGCCCTGGATGGTGAGCGGCGGCGTGCTCAGGGGGCGGGGACGACCGTGGGGCGGGGCTGGCCGGCGGGGACGAGGAGGAAGACCTTCGGGGCGAGTCGGTCCATGTCGCCGCCGCGGCCGAAGACGAGGCCGGCGGCGAAGTCGATGAACTGCTTCGCCACGTCGTCGGTCAGGGCCGTCAGGTCCATGACGACGGGGACGCGCTTGTTGCGGAAGAAGTGCCCGACGTGGAGCGCCTCGTTGTAGTCGCGGGGGCGCAGTGTCTTCACCATCACCCTGCCAGTCTCCCGGAGCTCCGTGCGGCGTCAAGCGGACAACCGAGGGTTGTGGGACGGGTCGGGCGGTTGTTTGTGGGCGCGGCGGCGGCGGGTGTTGGATCGGCGGCGGACAAGGGGGGCGCCGTGCTCGGACGGGATTTCGCGTGGTTGTGGCGTGCGTACGCGGTCAGCACGCTGGGGACGTGGCTGGCGCTGGACGCGTTCCCGCTGATCGCGGTGCTGGCGCTGCACGTGGGGCCCGCGCAGGTGTCGATGATCGCCGCGACGAGCGGGACGGCGGCGGCGCTGCTCGCGGTGCCGCTGGGGCCGTGGATCGAGTTCCAGCACAAGCGGCGGTTGATGGTCCGGGCGGACCTGGTGCGGTTCGCGGTGCTGGTGACAGTGCCGGCCGCGTACGCCTTCGGGGCGTTGACGTACGCGCATCTGCTGGTGGTGGCGGTGGTCGTCGCGCTGGCGGACATCGTGTTCCGGGGGGCGAGCGGGGCGCATCTGAAGGAGCTGGTGCCGCAGCGTCATCTGATGGAGGCGAACGGCCGGTTCGAGACGGTGCAGTGGATGGCGACGGCGGTGGGGCCGCCGGCGGGCGGGGCGCTGATCGGGGTGCTGGGGCCGGTGGTGACGGTGCTGCTGGACGCGGTCAGCTACGTGCTGTCGGCGCTGGGGATCACGAGGATCGCGGCGCCGGAGGCGGAGCCGCCGGAGCGGGCCGGGGGCGCGTCGCGGTGGGCGGAGATCGGTGAGGGGTGGCGGGCGATCGCGGCGGAGCGGGAGCTGCGGCTGCTGTTCGCCAACAGCGTGCTGACCGGGGCGCTCATCATGGCGACGGCTCCGCTGCTGGCCTATCTGATGCTGCACGACCTGGGGCTCTCGCCGCTGGAGTACGGGCTGGCGTTCGGGGTGCCGTGCCTCGGCGGGATCCTCGGGGCGCGGGTGTCGCGGCCGCTCGTCAACCGGTACGGGCGGCGCCCGATCATGCTGGTGTTCGGGGTCGGCCGGGCGTTGTGGCTGGTCGGGCTCGCGTTCGTCGGGACGGGGATCGGGGCGCTGCTGCTGGTGATGGCGATGGAGCTGGGGATCATCACCTGCATGGGGGTGTTCAACCCGATCTACGCCACGCGGAGGCTGGAGCTGGTCGAGGCCGGGAAGGTCGCCCGGATGGTCACGGCGTGGACGGTCGGTTCGCGCACCGCCATCGCCGTCCTCACGGCGCTGTGGGGTGTTCTGGGCGGGTTCGTGGGCGTGCGGGCGGCGATCGCGGTCGCGGGGGTGCTGCTCATCGGGGCGTGCGCGTTCCTGCCGTGGCGCCGGGAGCCGTCCGGGGTCACGGGAGACGCGTCGCCCGGGGCCGGGGTCCGCGTCCCGGGGTGACGGGAGGCTCGGTCTCGCGCTGCCAGAGGGTGCGGTAGAGGCCGGGACGGGAGATCAGTTCGGCGTGGGTGCCGCGGTCGGCGACGCGCCCCTCGTCGAGGACGATGATCTCGTCGACGGCGTCCAGGCCGGTGAGGCGGTGGGTGACGAGCAGGGTCGTGCGGCCTTCGGTGGCGGTGAGGAGGTCGGCGGTGAGCTCGTCGGCGGTCGCGGTGTCGAGGTGCTCGGCGGGCTCGTCGAGGAGCAGGACGGGGAACCCGGCGAGGAGGGCGCGGGCCAGGGCGATGCGCTGGCGCTGGCCGCCGGACACCTGGGCGCCGTGCTCGCCGACGCGGGTGTCGAGGCCGCGGGGCAGCGACTCGATCCAGTCGAGGAGGCGGGCGCGGCGCAGGGCGTCGCGGATCTCGGCGTCGGTGGCGGCGGGGCGGGCGAGCCGGACGTTCTCGCCGATCGTCGAGTCGAACAGGTGGGCGTCCTGCGCGCACAGGCCGATGACCGTCCGGACGTCGTCGCCGGTCAGCGCGCGCAGGTCGGTGCCGTTGAGGGTCACCGAGCCGGACGCGGGTTCCAGGAACCGGAGCAGGACGGAGGCCAGGGTCGTCTTGCCGGAGCCGGACGGCCCGACGATGGCGCAGCGGCGTCCCGGCGCGAGGCTCAGGGAGATCCTGTCGAGGGCGTAGGGGGCGGTGGGCGTCCATCGGACGCGGAGGTCCTCGACCTGGAGGGTGTACGGCGCGGCGGGCAGCGGCGACGGGTCGGACGGCTCCTTCACGGGTGGCGGGGCGTCGAGCACCGCGAAGATGCGGGCGGCCGAGCGGCGGACCCGTTCCAGGTGCTGGGCGGCGAGGGGCAGGCCCGCGACGACCTCGAACGCGGCGAGCGGGAGCAAGACGATCACGGCGAGGAGCACCCCGTCGAGCGCGCCGGACCGGACGGCGGGCACGCCCACGGCCATCGATCCCCACACGGCCAGCCCGCCCGCGAGGGCGGAGACGGCCGCGCCGAGGCCGGTGGACGCGGCGGAACGGGCGGTGGCGCGGGTGAAGTCGCGGTCCAGGCGGGCGGCCTCGGCGAGCCGCGCGGGCGCGGCGCCGTAGGCGATGAGCTCGGGGGCGCCCTGGAGGGTGTCGACGACGTGGGACGTGAGGTCGCCGCGCAGGTCGGTGGTGCGGCGTTCGGCGCGGCGCGCCGTCGCGGACGACAGCCAGGGCGCGGCGACACCGGCCAGGAGCAGCGCGAGCAGCAGGATGGCGCCCGCCGACGGGAGCAGGACCCACGCGAGCCCGACGGACGCGCCGCCGACGACGGCGGCGACCGTGCAGGGCAGCAGGACGCGGAGGAAGAGGTCCTGGACGGCGTCGACGTCGGCGACGAGGCGGTTCAGCAGGTCGCCGCCGCGGAAGGCGGGGAGCCCGCCGGGGGCGAGCCGCTCCAGCCGTTCGTACACGCGCGCGCGCAGGTCGGCCAGGATGCGGAAGGTCGCGTCATGGCCGACGAGGCGTTCGGCGTAGCGGAACACGCCGCGGCCGAGCCCGAACGCGCGGACGGCGACGATCGCGACCATCAGCATCAGCACGGGCGGGTGCTGGGCCGCGCGGGAGATGAGCCATGCGGAGGTCGCCATGAGGCCGACGCCGCTGCCGAGGGCGAGCACGCCGAACAGGACGGCGAGCAGCAGCCGTCCCCGCGCGGGGTGGGCGAGCCGGATGAGCCGGAGGATCATGCCGCCACCGCCGCGGGCTCGACGGTGACCACCCGGTCGGCGAGGGTGGCGAGGGCCGGGCGGTGCGCGACGAGCAGCACGGTCCGGCCGGACTTGAGGCGCTCGACGGCGTCGATCACCGCGGCCTCGCTTTCGGCGTCGAGGTTGGAGGTGGGCTCGTCCAGCAGGAGGAGCGGCGCGTCGCGCAGGAACGCGCGGGCGAGGGCGATGCGCTGGCGCTGGCCCGCGGACAGGCCGGCGCCCCGGTCGCCGAGCGCCGTCTCGAAGCCGCCGGGCAGGGCCTCGACGAACTCCAGCGCGTTCGCGGCCTCGGCGGCGGCGCGCACGTCGGCGTCGGGGGCGTCGGGGCGGCCGAGCCGGATGTTGTCGGCGACCGTCCCGGCGAACAGGTAGGGGCGCTGCGGGACCCAGGCGATCCGGTCGCGCCAGGCGTCCGGGGCGAAGCCGGCGACGTCGTCCCAGTCGGCGAGGACGCGCCCCGCGTCCGGCCGGACGAACCCGAGCAGGACCGACAGCACGGTCGACTTCCCCGCGCCGGACGGCCCGACGAGCGCGACGGTCTCGCCGGGGTGGACGGTCAGCGAGAAGCCGTCGAGCGCGGGGATGTCGCGTCCGGGGTAGGCGACCGTGACGCCGTCCAGCCGGAGCGTCGCGCGGGACAGGTCCGGGACGTCCGAGCGGGTGCCGGCGGCGGGCGGCGGGGTCTCCAGGACCTCGAAGATCCGGGACGCGGCGGTGAGGCCCTCGACGCTCGCGTGGTACTGCGCGCCGACCTGCCGCAGCGGCAGGTACGCCTCGGGCGCGAGGACCAGGACGAGCAGCGCCGTCTCCAGCCCGAGGCCGCCGTTCACCAGCCGCAGCCCGATCGACACGGCGACGAGCGCGACCGACAGCGTCGACAGCAGTTCGAGCACGAGGGCGGACAGGAACGCGACCCGCAGCGTCGCCATGGTGGCGCGCCGGTGCCGGTCGGTGACCTCGCGGATCCGGTCGGCCTGCGCGCGCGCCCGGCCGAAGATCTTCAGCGTGGGCAGGCCGGCGACGACGTCGAGGAAGTGGGCGGCGAGCACGGACAGCGTCCGCCACTGCCGGTCCATCTTCCGCTGCGTGGTGAGCCCGACGAGGATCGCGAAGACCGGGATGAGCGGCAGCGTCGCGGCGATCGTGACGGCGGACGGCCAGTCGCCGAGCAGGATCCGCAGCCCGACGGCCGCCGGGACGATCACCGCGAGGACGAGTTGCGGCAAGTAGCGGGAGAAGTAGTCGTCGAGGGCGTCGATGCCGCGGGTGGCGAGGGCGGCGAGCTCGCCGCTGCGCTCGCCGGACAGCCAGCGCGGTCCGAGCGCCATCGCGTGGGCGAGGAGCCGGCCGCGCAGCTGCGACTTCACGGCGGCGGACGAGCGGTGCGCGGCGGTCTCCTGCAGCCACGCCACCAGGGCGCGCGCGGCGACGACGGCGAGCAGGAGCAGCATCGGGGTGCGCAGCCCGGTGAGGGTCGCGCCGCCGAGGAACGCGCGGGTGAGCATGTCCGCGAGCAGCGTCGCCTGCGCGATGATCAGGGCGGCGGTGGCGGTGCCGAGCGCCACGGACGACAGCAGGAAGATCCGGGTGGTCCGGGCATAGCGCAGCAGCCGCGGGTCGAGGGGCTTCACCGCACCGGCTCCGGCTTCTTCTTCGGCGCGGCCGGGATGTGCGCGGTGCCGATCCGCTTGCGGAACACCCAGTACGTCCACCCCTGGTAGATCATCACGATCGGGGTGAACGCGGCGGCGACCCACGTCATGATCTTCAGGGTGTAGTCGCTGGACGCGGCGTTGTCCGTGGTCAGGGTGCCCGACGCGAGGGTGGACGGCATCACGTCCGGGAACAGCGCGGTGAACAGGGTGGCGACGGCGAGCACGATGGCGGCGCCGGTGCCGATGAACGCCCAGCCCTCGCGCCCGCGCCGGTTCGCGGCGGCGGCGAGCAGCAGCCCGGCGGCGGCGCCCCCGGCGGTCAGCCAGGTCACCGGCTTGCCGTGCTGGAGCTGGATGATCAGCAGGAAGCTCCCGCCGACGGCGATCGCGGCGACGACCGCGATCTCCGCGACGCGGCGCGCCCGGAACCGGATCTCGCCGGACGTCTTCAGCGCGAGGAACACCGCCCCGTGCAGGACGAACAGGACCGTCGTGGTGAGGCCGCCGAGCAGCGCGAACGGGTTGAGCAGGTCGAGCAGCGTCCCGCTGAACTCGTGCGAGGCGTCCAGCGGCACACCCCGGACGATGTTCGAGAACGCGACGCCCCACAGGAACGCGGGCAGCAGGCTGCCCCAGAAGATCGCCCGGTCCCAGCGGGCCCGCCAGCGCGCGTCGTCCCGCTTGCCGCGGTACTCGAACGCGACGCCGCGGACGATCAGGGAGAGCAGGATCGCGAGCAGCGGCAGGTAGAAGCCGCTGAACAGGGTGGCGTACCACTCGGGGAACGCGGCGAAGGTGGCGGCGCCGGCGACGATGAACCACACCTCGTTGCCGTCCCAGACGGGCCCGATGGTGTTGATGACGACGCGGCGCTCGACGTCGTCGCGGCCGAGGACGGGCAGCAGCATCCCGACGCCGAAGTCGAAGCCTTCGAGGAAGAAGTAGCTCGTCCACAGGAAGGCGATGATGACGAACCAGACGGTGGTGAGTTCCATGGCCGGATCCCTTGGTAGGCGGGCTCAGTAGGCGAACGCGAGCGAGCGCTCGGCGTCGGCGTCGTCGGAGTCGTCGCCGGACGGCGGGGGCAGCACCTCGTCCTCCGTGGGCGGCCCGGCCTTGGCGTACTTGAGCATCAGCCCGACCTCGATGACCAGGAGGACGCCGTACAGCGCGGTCAGCGAGACGACGGAGATGAGCATCGACGTCGGCGACACCCCGGGCGAGACGCTCGCGGAGGTCTTGAGCACGCCGAACACCGACCAGGGCTGCCGTCCGGTCTCGGTGAAGATCCATCCGGCGGAGTTGCCGATGAACGGGAGCGTCAGCGACAGCACGCCGGCGCGGTACACCCAGCGGTTGGACGGCAGCCGCCCGCGCCGCAGCAGCCACAGCCCGGCGAGCGAGACGAGCGCGGTGAGGATCCCGACGCCGGCCATGACGCGGAAGTTCCAGTAGGCGACGGGGACGGCGGGCCGGTAGTTGCCGGGCCCGAAGCGGGCCTCCTCAGCGGCCTGGACGTCGTTGATGCCCTTGACCTCGCCGTCGAAGCTGCCGGTGGCGAGGAACGACAGGACGCGCGGCACCTTGATCCCGAAGACCTCCCGGTGGCCGTCGGGCGTGCCGATGGTGAGGACGGAGAACGAGGCGGGCCGCTCGGTCTCGTAGAGGGCCTCGGCGGCGGCCATCTTCATCGGCTGCTGCTCGGTCATGACCTTGCCCTGGAGGTCCCCGGTGATCGCGACGCCGATGGAGGCGACGGCGGTGACGGCGAGCGCGACCTTCAGCGACGGGCGGAAGACCTCGATGTTCTTGCGGCGGGCGAGGTGCCAGGCGCTGACGCCCGCCATGAACAGGCCGCCGGTGACGAACGCCGCGGTGATCGTGTGCGGGAACGAGACGAGCTGGGTGGAGTTGGTGAGGACGGCCCAGAAGTCGGTGAGGCGGGCGCGTCCGGTCGCGTGGTCGATCCGGTAGCCGACGGGGTGCTGCATCCACGAGTTGGCGGCGAGGATGAAGTACGCCGACAGCAGGGTGCCGATGTGGACGAGCCAGATGCAGGCGTTGTGCAGCCGGCGGTCGAGCCGGTCCCAGCCGAAGATCCACAGGCCGAGGAAGGTCGACTCGACGAAGAACGCGAGGAGGCCCTCGATGGCGAGCGGGGCGCCGAAGATGTCGCCGACGAAGCGGGAGTAGTCACTCCAGTTCATCCCGAACTGGAACTCCTGCACGATGCCGGTGACGATCCCCATCGCGAAGTTGATCAGGAAGAGCTTCCCCCAGAACTTCGTGGCGCGCAGGTACTGCGTCCTGCCGGTCCGCAGCCACGCCGTCTCCAGGCCCGCGACCAGGGCGGACAGTCCGATGGTGAGCGGGACGAACAGGAAGTGGTAGACGGTGGTGATCCCGAACTGCCACCGTGCGATGTCGACCGAGTCCATGGGCGGGCGCCTCTCCGGCTCATCTACTACGAGCTGTAGTACTACGTCCTGTAAGAAATACTACGGCTTGTAGTACTACGAGTCGTCGTAACGTCGCTCACACGGCGCCCGCGGCCGGTACGGCGCTGACGCGTTCGACGGGATGGTCGTCGCGCTCGGGCGCGAGATCGACCGGCAGGCGCCGGTCGTCCGCCGCTAGCGGCGCGGCTTCGGGTGGCCCGACTCCAGGTAGTCCTCGGGACGGGCCGTGGGCGGCCGCGGCCGCTCGCGCGACCGGTCCGCCAGCGCGTTCAGCCACAGCAGCGCGAACGCGGCGAACCCGAACCCTACGGTCGCGCCGAGGACGAGGCCGTCCCGCAGTGTGCGCGCGCGGAGGTGCCGTGCGACGTAGAGCAGGGCCGCCACCTTGACGGCCTCCTCGATGAATCCCACGCCGAAGTACCGCCACAGCGACGGATGCAGCAGGTAGCGCTCCAGCAGCGACGCGCCGAGCACGCCGAGGACGCCGCCGACGACGAACGCGCGGAACAGCAGCGGGACGGTGACCTCTCCGGACGTCCCGTGCTCGTAGGCCCACACCACGAACGTCACAGGGACGAGGAAGCTGCCCAGCAGGACGATCGTCGGCAGCAGGTTCGCGTTCGCGGTGACCACGGTGACGAGGACGGACGCGGCCCACAGCGCGAGACCCGCCCAGAACACCCGCAGCCAGGGCTTCGGCCGCCCCGCCGTGCTCGTCGTCGGTTGCACATCGTCTCCTTCCGCGACGAGTCGCTACCCGGCGTCGTCGGCGGCGAACCGGAAGGTGGCGATCCTCATACGCCCTGTGCGCGCGCCTCTCCGCGCCGTGCCCGGCTCAGGAGGCGGCGGTGGCGCGGAAGGTGCGGCGGTAGGCGGACGGCGAGGTCCGCATGGCGCGCCCGAAATGGTGCCGGAAGGTCACCGGGCTCTCGAAGCCGACCGCCGTGCCGATCTCCTCGATCGGCACGGTGCCGTCCTCCAGCAGCGGCAGCGCGGCCATGATCCGCTGCGTGACGACCCAGCGCAGCGGGCTGGTCCCGGTCTGCCGGTTGAAGTGCCGGATGAAGGTGCGGGGCGCGAGGTGCGCCTCCTGCGCCATCCGCGCGACGGTGATCGGCTCGGCGAGGTGGTCGAGCGCCCACCGCATGCTCCGCGCGACCGGGTCGTCCTCGGCGGGCGGGGTGACGGCGGCCTCGACGAACTGCGCCTGCCCGCCCTCCCGGTGCGGCGGGACCACCAGGCGGCGCGCGACCGCGTTGGCGACCCGGGCGCCGTGGTCCTTGCGGACGAGGTGCAGGCACATGTCGAGCCCGGCGGCGCTGCCTGCGCCGGTGAGGACGTCGTCGCCGTCCACGTACAGCACATCGGGGGTCACGCGGACGTCCGGGTAGCGGCGCTGCAGCAGGTCCGCGTACCGCCAGTGCGTCGTGGCCTGGCGCCCGTCCAGGAGGCCGGCGGCGGCCAGTGCGAACGCGCCGGAGCAGATGGACACGACGCGTGCGCCGCGCGCGTGCGCCTTCCGCAGCGCCGCGACGACCTCGGGCGCGGGTTCGCCGCGGACGTCCGGGACGGCGACGACCATCACCGTGTCGGCGGACGCGAACGCGTCCAGGTCGTGCTCGGCGGTCATCGTGAACCCGCCGACGGCGCGCATCGGGCCACGCTCCAGCGAGCAGACGCGCAGGTCGTACCAGGGGACGTCGAGTTCGGGGCGGGGCAGGCCGAACACCTCGACGACGGAGCCGAGCTCGAACGGCGCCATGCCGTCGAACGCCAGCACCGAGACGGTGTGCCGGCGGGCGGGAGCGGCGAGCCGCATGGCGGCCGGAGCGGCGGGGTGCATGGCGGCGGGAGCGGCGAGGCGCATGGCGCGATATTAGCGATACCCGGCATTCATGCCACTCCCGGACACCAGGTCCTCGGCCCGAGGATCGAGGCATCCGGAAAGAACGCCCAGAACGAGCAGAAGGAGCCGCCGATGAGCGCCGTCAACGCCGTGCCCGCCGCCCGCCCCGACGAGGCGCGTCGGCACTTCGCCGCCCGCCTCGCCTTCGAGACCGACGCCTCCGACGTGGCCGCCGACCTCGCCGCCGGGACGCCCGGGATCGTCGTCGTCGACACCCGCAGCGCCGAGAGCTGGGCCCAGGGGCACGTGGACGGCGCCGTTCACCTGCCGACCGCGGAAATCGCGGCGCGCGCCGCCGCGTTGCTCCCTGAGGGTGCGACCGTGGTCGTCTACTGCTGGGGACCCGGCTGCAACGGCGCGCAGAAGGCCGCCCTGGAGTTCGCCAAGCTCGGCCGTCCGGTCAAGGAGATGATCGGCGGGTTCGAGTACTGGGCGCGCGAGGGATACCCCGTCGCGACCGCCTCCGGCGCCGTCACCCGCCGGTCCCCGGACCCCCTCACGGCGCCCGTCACGGGCATCTCCTGCGCATGCTGAGGCGGCCGGGGCGAATGTTCCACCCGGGACGGGGCATAAGGAGGCACCCGGCCGACGTTAGACTCTACGAATCAATCTTCGGCGCCCCGATGGCGCCAGGCTCGTCCTTGTAGCGCACCGATCGCGTTTCCGGCGATCACACCGTGGTGCCTCCCGAGACGTGCCCCCCTCTCGGAAGGTAATGCGTGACCACAGCTGCTGCTGCACAGAACCCGTCCGCCGACCTGCCGGCCGCGCCCGAGGGCGTGACCGCGG
The DNA here is from genome assembly GCF_014706005.1 of Actinomadura sp. RB99. Classification (NCBI taxonomy): domain Bacteria; kingdom Bacillati; phylum Actinomycetota; class Actinomycetes; order Streptosporangiales; family Thermomonosporaceae; genus Actinomadura; species Actinomadura sp. RB99. The sequence goes on from NZ_JABMCA010000019.1 coordinate 89,825, forward strand.
ACGTCGAGCGGGTTCCCACCTTCGCCGAGCTCGGCCTCCCGGCCGCGCTGGTGTCCGCCCTGGCCCGCCAGGGCATCGAGGCCCCGTTCCCGATCCAGGCCGCCGCGATCCCCGACGTCATGGCGGGACGCGACGTCCTCGGCCGCGGTAAGACGGGCTCCGGCAAGACCCTCGCCTTCGGCCTGCCGCTGCTCGCCCGCCTGTCGGGCCGCCGCGCCGCGCCGAAGCGCCCGCTCGCGCTCATCCTCGTCCCGACCCGCGAGCTGGCCCAGCAGGTGCAGACCAACCTGGAGCCGCTCGGCCGCGGCCTCGGGCTCAAGTTCAAGACCGTTATCGGCCAGACGTCGATGTTCAAGCAGATCGACGCGCTGCGCCGCGGCGTCGAGGTCCTCGTCGCCACCCCCGGCCGGCTCAAGGACCTGATGCGGCAGGGCGCCTGCGACCTGTCCGACATCGAGATCGCGGTGCTGGACGAGGCCGACCACATGGCCGACATGGGCTTCCTGCCCGACGTCACCGACATCCTCGACGCCGCCAAGCCCGGCGGGCAGCGGCTGCTGTTCTCCGCGACCCTCGACAAGGACGTGGACGTCCTCGTCAAGCGGTACCTGAACGACCCGGTGACGCACGCGATCGGCCCGGTGGACGAGTCCGTCGACACGATGGAGCACCACCTGCTGCTGGTGGCGCCCAAGGAGAAGGGCGCGATCACCGCCGAGATCGCCAACCGCGAGGGCAGGACGATCCTGTTCGCCCGCACCAAGCACGGCGTCGACCGGCTCGCCAAGCAGCTCACGCAGGTCGGCGTCCGCGCGGCGGGCCTGCACGGCGGCAAGAGCCAGGGCCTGCGCACCCGCACGCTCGCCGAGTTCCGCGAGGGCTCGATCAGCGTGCTGGTCGCCACGGACGTCGCCGCCCGCGGCATCCACGTCGACGACGTGTCGCTCGTCATGCACGTCGACCCGCCGGCCGACCACAAGGACTACATGCACCGCGCGGGCCGCACCGCCCGCGCCGGCGAGCGCGGCACCGTCGTCACGCTCGTCCTGCCGCACCAGGTCCGGTCCACGTCCGCGATGACCCGCCGCGCCGGCATCAACGCGCCGCGCGTCCGGGTGACCAGCGGCGACTCCGAGCTCGTGAAGCTGACCGGGGCGCGCGTCCCGTCCGGCATCCCGATCGAGGAGCCGCTCATCCCGGAGCGGCCGCGCCGCGAGGGCGGCCGGGGCGGCCGTCCGGGCGGGCGCCGCGGCGGGCGCGGGTTCGGCGGCGGCCGCGGCGGGCGCTCGTTCGACCGGCAGGACGGCGGGCAGCGCTCCGAGGGCCGCGGCGGCGAGGGCTCGTACGAGCCGCGCCGCGAGGGCGGCGGGTTCGGCGAGCACCGCGGCTCGTACGCGGGCGGTGAGCGCCGCGGCGGCGGTCCCCGGTCCGCGGGCGGCTCGCACGGCGGCCGCCGCTCCTACGGCGGCGGTGGCGGCAAGCGCCGCGACGGCGGAGACCGCCGCGCCGCCCGCTACAACTGATCCGAAACGCGCGGAAGCCCCGTCCGGAGGACCGGACGGGGCTTCGGCCTGCATGACGGCTCAGATCCGGCTGATGACCAGGCGGGCGACTTCGGCGAACTTGCGGCCGGGCACGACCTTGGGGGCGCTGAAGATCACGGTTCGGGTCTGCCCGTAGGACTTCTTGCCGGCCGCGATCAGGCCGACGCCGCCGTCGGTGATGTAGAACACCGCGGCGGACCCGATGCCGGGCACCCTCCGCGTCTTGACGTGGGCGGCGTTGGCTATCGCGTTGATGGACTTCTGCGGGGTGAACGCGCGGGTGCTGCTGGTGGTGACGACCAGCGCGAAGGGCTTGGCCGTCTTGGTGCCGTAGATGCACTCGTGGTCACCGTCGGAGATCTTCGGGGTGGCCGTGATCGCCGTCCGGCTGGAGGAGCCGCCGAGCAGCGTCTTCAGTTCGGCGGCGGTCAGCAGCGCGCACGCGGAAGTGATCTTCGCGACCGGGCGGAGCGAGCGGATCGCGCCGGGACGGCGGGACGCGCCCGCACCGGCGCTCGCGGTCGGTGAGGCGGAGGCCGGGCTCTTCGCCGCGTCCGGCGTGTCAGGGGTTCCCTGCCCGCAGGCGGTCAGCGAGGCGGCGGCCACGAGCAGCGGCGCGAATAGCACCTTAAGAGACATAGCGGACAGGGTAATGAATTTCGGTCGGGCATCCGGCGCTGAAAGGGACTCATTTCCCGGGCCCTATTCGCCGCGCCAGGACGGACCACACATGCGCGCCGGAGCCGTCGGCTCCGGTCAGCCGGCTTCCTCGCGGAGCTTGTCCTGGAGGAGCTGGAGGCCCTCCAGGCCGTCGACGGAGAGGGCGGCGAGCTCGTCCAGCGACATCAGCGGGCTGTTGCGCAGCGGCGGCTGCCAGCCGTTCTCCGCGTCGTAGCTGCGCAGCACCTTGGCGGGCACGCCGCCGATGACCGCATGGTCGGGGAACTCGCCGCGGACGACCGCGCCACCCGCCACGGCGACGTTCCGGCCGAGGCGGGTCCCGGGCAGGATGATCGCGCCGGTGCCGATCCAGCAGCCGTCGCCGATCACCACCGGGTTGTTCTCCGGCCACTGCCGGCCAATGGGCATCGCGACGTCGCCGTAGGTGTGGTTCTGGTCGGTGATGTAGACGTTCGGGCCCGTGAAGACGTCGTTGCCGATCTCGATGGACTGGTGCCCGACGATGTGCGTGCCGCGGCCGAGCGAGCAGCTCGACCCGATCTTCACGATGACGTCCGGGCCGAGGTCGAGCCCGGGGACGAAGCCCGCCGAGATCGTCACGTGCGTGCCGACGAGCGTGTGGTCGCCGATCGAGATCCACGGCTCGCCGTAGATCGCGCCGACCGGGAAGCCGATGCAGGCGCCCTCGCCGAGGTAGGCGAAGCGGCGCCGGCCCGGCGTGTGCGGGGTGATCTCGCCCTGCCGCTGGATCCACTGCCAGCCGGCGTGCACCGCCGTGTGCAGCCCGCGGCGGGCCCGGTCCCTGGCCCGGCCGGCCAGACGCTGCGCCATGGAGCGCGGATTCGGCGACATGGCGTTCACCGTACCGGTTGGTAGGAAACGGTGGAACGCGAGGACCGCATGACGTGCGGACCGCATGAGGCGGGGCCCGGCCGGCGGTGCGGCACGGGCCCCGCGCTCGCGCGGACGGGCGGACGGTCAGTGCGAGTGGACCTGGCCGTCGACGTCGGACCCGGAGACCGTCATCGAGTCGGCCGACACGGCCTCCCCGTTCTCCCCGGAACCCCCGGCCATGTCGCGCATGGCGTCGCGCTTGGTCAGCACGATGCCGGCCATCCCGGCGGCCGCCACCACGCCCATCATCGCCATCATGGCGCCGCGCCGCGGCTTGGCCTTCGGCGGCTCCACCCGCTGGGCGACGTCGCCGAGGAACGCGCTCACCCGCGGGGCGAGCCCGGTCTCCACGTACTGGGCCGCCATCCGCAGCCGCGGCGCGCTCCAGCCGCGCACGACCATCAACTGGTCCTGGGCGGCCGGCATCATCCGCTCCGCCATGGCGGAGGCGCCCTCCTGGGCGCGTCCGGCGCCCTGGCGGGCCGCTTCCTGGACGCGGCTCAGCCGCCTGAGCATCTCGTCCTGCGGCTTCTGGCGGATACTAATCATTAGGGACACGCTAACCTCCCTGTTTGCGAGGTCCTGTCAGGCAGCCTTCCCGAGAGCCGGAAGGTAAACCCGTCGCGCGCGATCGGCCGATCACGGACGGTGACGGATCCGGGCCTGGCCGGGACCCGAGGAACGCACGGAAAATCCACTTCACGAGGAGGCGGCCAGCGTGGCCAACGAGACCTTCGCGACGCTCACCACGTCGCTCGGCAAGATCGTGATCCAGCTGTACCCGGAGCAGGCGCCGGAGACGGTGGCGAACTTCACCGAGCTGGCGGAGGGCAAGCGCGTCTGGACGGACCCGAGCACCGGGGCCAAGTCCGAGGCGCCGCTGTACAACGGCACGATCTTCCACCGCGTCATCCCGGGCTTCATGATCCAGGGCGGTGACCCGCTGGGCACCGGCACCGGCGGCCCGGGCTACAAGTTCAAGGACGAGTTCCACCCGGACCTGAAGTTCAACAAGCCGTACCTGCTGGCGATGGCGAACGCCGGGCCCGGCACCAACGGCTCGCAGTTCTTCATCACCACCGACAACATCGGGCAGGTGCAGCACCTGACCGGCCGCCACACCATCTTCGGCAAGGTCGTCGAGGGCACCGACGTGGTCGACCGGATCAGCACCGTCCCGACCGGCAGGATGGACCGCCCCCAGGAGGACGTCGTCATCGAATCGGTGACGATCGAGCGGCGTTAGTCGTTTCCCTGGGTGAGACCCAGCGCCGGGTGACATCCCGCCACGGCCCGACGGAGACCGGATGAGCACAGAACAAAGTCCCGCGCCCGAGACCTCGGTGCCGACCTGCTACCGGCATCCGGGGCGGGAGAGCCATGTCCGCTGCACGCGGTGCGACCGCTACATCTGCCCCGACTGCATGCGGGACGCGGCGGTGGGGCACCAGTGCGTCGAGTGCGTCGCCGGAGGGAACCGCGGCGGGCGCAGCACCGCCCCGCGAACGGTGCTGGGCGCGCGCGGCCCGGTGTCGACGGTCCCCGTCGTCACGTACACGCTGATCGGCCTGTGCATCGCGGTGTACCTCGCCGAGCTGGCGTCGATGCGCGTCGTCACGGACTTCATGATGCTGGGCCGGTGGGTGCAGCCGGACGGGGAGGTCATCGGGGTCGCCGGGGGGCAGTGGTACCGGCTGGTCACGACGATGTTCCTGCACGAGCGCGGGGGGTCGTTCGGCTTCACCCACATCCTGTTCAACATGTGGGCGCTGTACGCGGTGGGGCCGGCGCTGGAGCAGGTCCTCGGCCGGTGGCGCTACCTGGCGCTGTACCTGCTGTCGGGGCTGGGCGGCTCGGTGCTGCTGTACCTGGTCGACCCGAGCGGCGCGGCGGTGGGGGCGTCCGGGGCCATCTTCGGCCTGTTCGGGGCGTACTTCGTGATCGGCCGCCGGCTGGGCGCGCCCGCCGGCCCGATCCTGTTCCTGCTGGTGATCAACCTGGCGATCACCTTCTCGGTGAAGGGGATCTCCTGGGAGGGGCACGTCGGCGGGCTCGTCGTCGGCGCGCTGATCGCGCTGGCGTACGCGTACGCGCCGGCGGCGCAGCGGCGGCTGCTCCACATCGGGATGCCGGCGGTCACGTTCGTGGCGCTGGCGGTCCTGGTGACGGTCAAGACGCTGGCGCTGACCTGACGGCCGCAGGACGGCCACTGGGCGCGCGGAAGCCGCCCGTGCCCCTCGGGGGTGCGGGCGGCTCTTCCGTGGACGGCCCCGGGGCTCCGAAGACCGTTCGGTACCCGGCCTGTGGAAAACCTGGGGAAAGACCCGGCCAGGGATCCCCAGCCTGTGGATAACTTTCGTGGATTCGTGCGCCGCGAAAGCGGGTATCCAGCCCGGATCAGCGCCAGCGCGTCGACAGCACCACGCCCAGGATGATCGCCACGAAGCCGATCCCCAGGTTCCAGTTGTGCAGGTCGGACATGAACGGCACGTTCGTGCCGGTGCTGGCCGTCACGTAGAAGACCGCGATCCAGGCCAGGCCGATCAGCCACAGCGCGACCATCGTCGGGACCAGCCAGCGCGGGCTGACCTCCGGCGCCTTCGACTTCTGCGGGGGCGTGTAAACGGCCTTCTTGCGCACTTTGGACTTGGCCACGGTGGGATCGATCTCCTCGAGCGCCCGGCGGCCGGAGCGCCGGACCGCGCATGGGTGGTTTGTCGGTTAGCGTAGTCGCTGGTGAGCACTGTCTGATGAGCAGTTCTGGATGATGAGGGTACGGCGTTCGGCGTGGGGAAGCATCATCCCAGCTCTGACGCTCCTCGCGGGGACCCTGTTCGCGGCGAGCGCGAGCACGGCCCGCGGCACCAGCCTGCGCGACGAGGGCCGCACCCGCGTCACCGACCTCATCGGCGACGAGCAGCGCGACAACCGCCGTGAACGCGCCGACTACCGGCGGCTGCGCCGCGACGTCGACGCCCTCTCCCGCGCCGCCGGCCGCACCGACGCCCGCGTGAAGCAGGCCCAGGGCGACGCCGACCGGCTCGCCCCCGCCGCCGGCTTCACCGCCTACACCGGCCCCGCCGTCCGGGTGTCCCTGGACGACGCGCCGCAGCCGTCCGGCGGCCTCCCGTCCGGCGTCCGCCCCGACGACCTCGTCGTCCACCAGAGCGACGTCCAGGCCGTCGTCAACGCGCTCTGGGCCGGCGGCGCCCGCGCCATGCAGATCATGGACCAGCGGGTGATCGCCACCAGCGCCGTCCGGTGCGTCGGCAACACCCTCATCCTCCAGGGCGTCGTGTACTCGCCGCCCTTCCGGATCACCGCCGTCGGCGACCCCGCCCGCCTGCACGCCGCCCTCGCCGCGTCCCGCGACATCGCGATCTACCGCAAGTACGTCCGCGCCTACGGGCTCGGCTACTCCGTGCGCACGCTCGCGCGCGCCGTCCTTCCCGCCTACACCGGCAACGTGACCATGAAGCACGCTACGGTGCCGACGGAGGCGCCGCGAGGCGCCCACTGAGCCTCGGGAGGGGGACGCGCGGTGCGGTTGGTGATCCGTGGCCTCGGCGAGCTGTGCATCACCGCCGGCGTCATCGTGATGCTGTTCGTCACCTACGAGCTGTGGGGCACCGGCCAGTACACCAGCGCCCAGCAGGACCGGCTCGGCAAGCAGCTGCTGAAGTCCTGGCAGGCGCCCAAGGTCACCACCGAGAAGGTCCGGCTCGGCAACGGCCTCGCCATGATCCGCATCCCGAAGTTCGGCAAGAAGTACCACTACGTGATCATCGAGGGCGTCGGCGTCTCCGACCTGCGCAAGGGCCCCGGCCACTACCCCGGCACCGCGCTGCCCGGCCAGGTCGGCAACTTCGTCGTCTCCGGCCACCGGACGACCTACTCCGCGCCCTTCAACAAGCTCGGCGAGCTCGACCGCGGCGACGAGATCCTCATCGACACCCGCGACGGCCAGTACGTCTACAAGGTCACCGACCGCAGGATCGTCAAGCCCACCGAGGTCGACGTCACCGCCCCGGTCCCGTTCCACCCCGGCCGCCGGCCCACCGACCGGATGATCACCCTCACCACCTGCCACCCGAAGTACTCCGCCGCCAAGCGGATGATCGTCTTCGGTGAGCTGACGTCCGCCGTGACCCGCGTCAAGCCCGGCGCCCCGTCCACCGTCGCCGGAAGGTAGGAGACACCGTGTACGCCTGGATCTGGCGCCACCTCCCCGGCACCTGGCCCGCCAAGACCGGCATCGCCCTGGCCCTGGTCGCCGTCGTCGCCGCCGTCCTCTGGTGGGGCGTCTTCCCCTGGCTCGAACCCAAGGTCCAGCTCGACCACGGCGTCGTGGACGGCACCCCCACCCCCACCAGCACCACCCCCGCGAAACCCGGCTGAGTTCACTCCAGGCCCCGTGACGTCAGGCCGCTGACCTGCGAAGACGGGTGCGTGCCGGATTCGTGAGAAAAATTCGGTTGAAACCCGTAACGTCTGAGACGCCCCACACGAAGACCTATCGAGGGCTTCCGCCATTGCCCCCGAGTGGCGGAAGCCCTCCTTTTTGTCTGCAGGGCCCTTGGCGTCAGGCCGCTAGACGGCCTTCCTTCGGCGGGCCCTGCGGCGATCGCTGCATCGCTCCGACTCGCCCGGGGGGCTCGCTGCGCGATCAGATTCTCGCTTCGTTCGAATCTGGCTTCGCACGCGATCGCAACGTTCCGGTCGTCGCCGGCTCGGCTTACGGACGATCATCTGCTGCCCTGCGACGGTGCGGCATGCCCGTTGGCCGGGTGCGAGGACGTTGAAGGGCCCGTCCCCCGTGGGGCGGGCCCTTCAATGTCTGCGGGTGGGGGCGGTCAGTTGCCGAAGCCCGGGAACTGCGGGACCCCGGTGGTCGGGGAACCCGTCGGGTTCGGGGGCTGCGTCGGCTGCTGCGCCACGAAGATCGTCACCGTGTCGCCGGGCGCCACCGTCGCGTCCTGGCCGGGCGACTGGTCGTAGACGAAGCCGGTCGCGACCTGCTTGTCCGGCGGCGGCGCGCCCTCCTGCACCTTGCACTTCAAGCCGAGGCTCTCCAGCTTGGCGCAGGCGGCCCGCTTGCTGCTGTTGAACAGCGCCGGGACCTTCAGGTTGCTCGGGCCGTTCGAGATGACGACGGTCACCGTCGAGTGCGGCTTCACCTGCGAGCCGGCCGTCGGGTCGGTGCTGATCACGCTGAGCCGCGGGACGCTGTCGCTCGTCTGCACCGATTTCTCGACCTTGAAGCCCTTCTCCTCCAGCATGTTCTTCGCCACCGAGTACGGCTTGCCGGTCACGTCCGGCACCTCGACCTTCGGCACCGGCTTCGGCCCCTTGGAGACCAGGAGGACGACCGACGCGCCCTTGTCCAGGCTGGAGCCCGGCTTCGGCGTCGAGGTGATGACGGAACCCCTGTCGACGTCGTCGCTGTAGTCGGTCTGCGGCGTGCCGACCTTGAAGCCGAGCTTGGTGAGCTGCGCCGACGCGGTCTTCGCGTCCTGGTTCACGATCGACGTCGGGATGGCGACCTTGTCGTTCCCGCCGTCACCGCCGCCGCCGCTCATCATCCAGCCGATCAGCGCGGCGCCGCCGATGAAGACCACGGCGAGCGCGATCCACAGCGCCGCCTTCTTGCCGCCGCCGCGGTGCTCGGGATCCTCGTCGTAGTGGACGGGCGGCAGGTTGTAGCCGTCGTCCACCGGCCGCTGCACCTGCGTGTGCGCGCCGCCGCCGGGGTAGCCGCCCATGACCTGCGTGCCCTGCGGCTGCCCGCTCATCAGCATGGTGGACGCCGCCGTCGACGCCACCGGCTGGCCCTGCAGGACGCGCTGGATCTCCTGCCGGAACTCCGTCGCGTTCTGGTAGCGGTGGTCGGGGTCCTTCGCCATCGCCTTCAGGACGATCGCGTCCGCCCACTGCGGGATGTTCGGATCGACCTGCGACGGCGGGACCGGCTCCTCCCGGACGTGCTGGTAGGCGATCGCCACCGGGGAGTCGCCTGTGAACGGGGGGCGGCCGGTGAGCAGCTCGTACAGCACGCAGCCGGTCGAGTAGATGTCGCTGCGGGCGTCGACGCGCTTGGCCTGCGCCTGCTCCGGCGACAGGTACTGCGCGGTGCCGATCACCTGCGCGGTCTGCGTCATCGTGGACGCCGAGTCGGCCATCGCCCGGGCGATGCCGAAGTCCATGACCTTGACCTCGTGCTGCCGGGTGAGCATCACGTTGGCCGGCTTGATGTCGCGGTGGACGATCCCGCCGCGGTGGCTGTAGTCCAGCGCGCGCAGGATGCCGTCGGTGATCTCCAGCGCCTTCTCCGGCAGCAGCGCGCGGTTCTCCCGCAGCAGGTCGCGCAGCGTGCTGCCGTCGACGTACTCCATCACGATGTAGGGGATCGGGGTGTCGCCGATCATGTCCTCGCCGGTGTCGTACACCGCGATGACGGAGGGGTGGTTCAGCGACGCGGCGGACTGGGCCTCGCGCCGGAACCGGGCCTGGAACGTGGGGTCGCGCGCCAGGTCGGAGCGCAGGGTCTTGATCGCGACCACGCGATCCAATCGCAGGTCACGAGCACGGTAGACCTCGGCCATGCCGCCGCGCCCGATCACCGTGTCGAGCTCGTAGCGGCCGCCGAGCAGCCGAGGTTGACTCATATGTGCACTTTCCCTCGTACGTCTACACCTTGTTGTCCGAACTTAGCTCCCCGCTCTGCGTGGGCGAGGGATCCGGGCTCGGAGTTGACGGAGTCGTGGTGCTCGCCGTCGGTGTCGGTGTTGGCTCAGGGGCGGTGGGAGTCGCCCGGGACGGTTTCGTGGTCGGCTTGTGCGGAGGAGACGCGGTGCGGCTCCGTGGCGCTGACGGACGGATCCTATGCGTCCGGTGCGGCCGGGTGACAGCCGGTGTGGGGGTCGGTGTCCGGTCCGCGGACGGTCTGCCGGGAGCGGTGGCCGGATCGTCGACGCTGTCACCGCCGACCGGGCTCATGACCGGGGCCCGCGGCGCGTCCCGCCGGTCGCGGGCCGCACCCGACGCGCCCTTCCACAGCGAGCCGACGACGATGGCTCCCACCACCAGCAGCACGGCTGCGACCGAGGTGAACGCCAGTACCGTGCGCCGTTGCCCGGTCACTGTCCCGGTGGTGAGGTTATCCTCCGCACCGTCTGCGTCAAATCCCGACAAAGCGGATGCGTGGGGGTCCGTCCGCTCGGGGCCGGCCGCCGTGCGCAGCGGCGCCGCCAGCGGATCGACGACCGTCGGGCGCTCCGCGCCGGCCCGGCCGTCCCGCGCCCGGCGGCCCGTGCTCAGCGAGCGGCGGATCGCCAGGGCCCGGTCCGCGACCGCGGCCGCCCCGTCCGGGCGGTCCGCCGGGTCCTTCGCCAGCATCGCCATGATCAGCGCGCGCACCGGCTCCGGCACCCGCGCCGGCAGCGCCGGGGGCGCGTCCCGGACGTGCTTGAGCGCCACCTCCACCGGCGTCTGCCCGTCGAACGGCGGCACCCCGGCCAGGCACTCGTAGGCCACCACGCCCAGCGAGTACAGGTCCGCGGCGGTGGTGATCCCGCTCGCCGACGCCTGCTCCGGCGAGATGTAGTGCGCCGTCCCCATGACCATCCCGGTCGCGGTCTGCGACGCCGCCGCCAGCCGCCGGGCGATCCCGAAGTCGGTGATCTTCAGGGTGCCGTCCGGCGACACCATCAGGTTCGCCGGCTTGACGTCCCGGTGCACGATCCCCGCCTCGTGCGCCACGGCGAGGGCGCGGCCCGCCTGGACGAGCAGGTCCAGCACGGCCTCCACCGGCAGCCCGCCGTCGCGGACGAGGATCTCGTCCAGGGGCTCGCCCGGGACCAGCTCCATGACCAGGAACGTCCGGCCGTTCTGCTCGCCGTAGTCGAACGCCTGCGCGATCCCCGTGTGCTGCAAGCCCGCCGCGAACTGCGCCTCCGACTCGAACCGGGCCCGCGCCGACACGTCCCCGCCGAGCTCCAGCCGCAGCAGCTTCACCGCCACCGGGCGGCCCAGCGACTCGTCCCGGGCCCGCCAGACCTCGCCCATCCCGCCGGTGGCCAGCCGCTCCAGCAGCCGGTACCGGTGGTTCAGGACGAGGCCCGCGCTCACTTCTTCAACACCTGGCGCATGATCGCCGCGGCGATCGGGCCCGCGCCGGTCGCACCGAAGCCGCTGCCCTCGGTCATCACCGCGAACCCGTACCGCGGGTTGTCCGCCGGGGCGAACCCGACGAACCAGCGCGCGTTCGGGATGCCGGGGCCCTGCTCCGCCGTACCGGTCTTACCGGCGATGTTCGAGCCCTGCAGGTTCTTCGCGGTGCCCGCCTGGACCACGGCGCGCATCATGTCCTCGAACTGGGACGCCTGGTCGCTCGACAGCGGCTGGCTGTACTCCTTCGGCGAGGCGGCGTAGAGCTCGCTCTGGTCCTTCGCGCGGACGGTGTTGACGACGTAGGGGTTCATCAGCTTGCCGTGGTTCACGATCGCCGCCGCGACCATCGCCATCTGCAGCGGGGTGGCCCGCACGTTCTCCTGCCCGATACCGGACCGCGCCGTCGCGTCCTGGCCGGTGTGCTGCTGCTTGCCGTCGGCGTCGGTGTAGTTCACCGGCACGTCGCTCTCCGCGGCGGGCATCATCGGCTCGAGCTTCACCGACTTGCCGAACCCGTACTCGGCGGCGCCCCGGTTCAGCCGCTCGATGCCGAGCTGGAGGGCCAGCCGCCCGAACGAGGTGTTGCAGGACTCGGCGTACGCGCCCTTCAGCGGCGCCCGGCCGCCGCAGGAGCCGCTGTCGCTGTCGTTCGGCAGGTTCGTGCCGGACTCCGGCAGGGTCAGCGGCGAGGTGTCGACCACGGTCTGGTCGTTCATGCCGAGCTGGTTCATGGCGGCCGTCGCCGTCACCGTCTTGAACGTCGACCCCGGCGGGAACGTCTGGCTCAGCGCGTTGTCGTTCAGCGGCCGGATCACGCCGCTGCCCTTGTCCAGCTGCTCCAGCCGCTTCACGCCCTTGTCGCCGGTCTGCGGCGCCACCTCGTTCGGGTCGAAGGACGGCCACGACGCCGCCACCTGGACGGCGCCGGTCTTGGCGTCGATGACCACCGCGCCGCCGCGGCGGCCGGGCGCCGTCTGCGCCTTCAGCTGCGCGTACGCGGTCCGCTGCGCCTGCGGGTTGATCGTCAGCTCGAGGTTCGCGCCCTCCGGCTTCTTGCCGATGAACGTGTCGAACCAGTGCTGGTTGGCGATCCGCTTGTCCTTGCCGCCCAGCAGCGAGTTGTAGGCCCGCTCGACCTGGGTGGCGTTCCCGTTGAAGTACCCGGTGATCGGCGCGAAGATCGGCCCGTCCTTGTAGGTCCGGCCGTACTTCGGGTTGTCCTTGCCCGTCGGCGTGGACGTCACCAGCACCTCGCCGCCCGCCGAGATCTGCCCGCGCGGCGAGTTGAACACGTCCTGGTACTGCCGCGCGTTGTGCGGGTCGGTGCGCAGGCTCTCCGCCTCGCTGCCCTGGACGTAGTTCACCTGCGCCATCAGCCCGAAGAACAGCAACAGCGCGAAGACGGCCACCCACCGGATCGGCTTGTCCATGTTCATGGAGCGGAGATCACCTCGTGCTCACGATCTGGGTCATGCCCTCGTCCTGGATGGCCTGCGGGGCGGGCTTGCGGGCGTCGTGGCTCATCCGGACCAGGATGGCGATCAGGATCCAGTTCGCCATCAGCGACGAACCGCCCTGGGACAGGAACGGCGTGGTCAGACCGGTCAGCGGGATCAGCTTGGTCACCCCGCCGACGATCACGAAGACCTGGAGGCCCAGCACGAACGAGACGCCGCCCGCGAACAGCTTGAGGTACGGGTCCCGCGCGGCGACCGCCGTCTTCATGCCGCGCTGCACGATTAAGGCGTAGACGAGCAGCAGGGCCATGAGCCCGGTGAGCCCGAGTTCCTCGCCCATGGAGTCGAAGATGAAGTCGCTGAACGACAGCGGCGTCTGCCACGGCTGGCCCTGCCCGAGCCCGGTGCCGAGCACCCCGCCCTCGCCGAGCGCGAACAGCCCCATCATCAGCTGCCGGCTGTCGGAGTACTCGCCGCCGAGCTTCGCGCAGGCCGCGAAGCCCGGGTAGCCGCTGCCCGCCGCCTTGAACTGCTTGTAGATCGTCGTGTCCGGGTTGACCGGGACGACCTTGCCGCTGTGCAGCAGGCAGCCGCCGTCGAAGTACGGCTTCGGGTTCTGCCAGATGTCGATGCGCTGGTTGACGTGCGCCATGAACGGCAGCTGCGTCGCGACGAGCACGCCCACCGCCAGCAGCCCGACGCCGATCGCCACCCACGACACCCGCTGCGTCGCGATGTACAGCATCGACACGAACAGGCCGAAGAACAGCAGCGCCGTGCCGAGGTCCTTCTGCATGAACAGCACGCCCAGGCAGAAGAACCAGATCACGACGATCGGGCCCAGGTCGCGGGCGCGCGGCAGGCTGAACGGGCCGATCTTCTTGCCGATCAGCGACATCGCCTGCCGCTTGTTCACCAGGTACCCGGCGAAGAACACGACGAGCAGCAGCTTGGCGAACTCGCCAGGCTGCACCGACAGCGGCCCGACATGGATCCACACCCGCGCGCCGTTGATCTCCGCGCCGATGCCCGGCACGATCGGCAGCAGCAGGAGGATGATCGCGATCAGGCCGGTCAGGTACGTGTAGCGCTGCGCGGTCTTCGGCGTGAACGACAGCGGCGCGTCGGTCTTGGTGGTGTCCCGCATGATCAGGACCGCGGCGACGAACAGCCCGATCCCGACGAACGTCCACAGCAGCTGCCCGGGCGCGTCCGCCGCGTCCTTGATCAGCTTCTTGCCGGCCAGCTGCGCGGCCTTCTTGGTGTCGCTGGTGTCCAGGTCGAGCCGGTAGATCATCGCCAGCCCGAGCCCGTTCAGCGCCACCGCCAGCGGCAGCAGCAGCGGGTCGGCGTACGGCAGGAACTTCGTCTGCACGAAGTAGGCGGCGAGCGCGAGCACCACCAAGCCGCCGCCGAAGGTGAACAGCCCCGCGGGGATGTGCCCGTCACGGGCCAGCCCGACCTCCGCGAACGCCGACAGCGTCAGCACCATCGCGAACGCCAGCAGCGCGAACGACGCCGCGTTGCGCCGCTGGTAGGGCAGGACCGCCCTGATCTGCTCCCCGAGCGAGCTCATCTATGGCTACCCCCGTCGGAAGGGCAGTCCTTGATGGACGGGTTGCTCCCCTTGCACTCGTTGCGGCGGTCGCCGAGCTCCTTCAGCTTCGCCTCGGCCGCCTGCTGCCCGATGAACGCGAGACCGCCCTTCGTCACGGCGGTGGCGTCCGAGGTCGGCAGCTCGCTGAGCGGGATGTCGCTGTTGGTGATCTTCTTCTCCTGGCAGTTGCGCTGGCCCTGCCCCTTGACCACGACGACCTTCCCGGCCTCCTCGGTCAGGACGTACTTGCACACGCGGTTCTTCAGGTCGTTGAGCGCGGACGGGCCGTTGACACTGTAGGTGCCCTTGACCTGCGCCTGCAGGTCCAGCGGCAGGTCCGCGACGAGGATCGGCGGGTTCGGCTGCTTGTCGGCCTTCCGGGACAGGCTGATCCCCGGCACCTTCTGCGTCGTCCCCCGGTACAGGACGACCTTGCCGTCCTCCGAGCCGATGTAGTAGCCGTTCCGGACGTTCTGCACCAGCACGAAACCGCCCGCCACCACGGCCACCACCACGACGCCCGCCACCACGATCAGCCACGTCCACCGGCGCGCGCCCCCGCCGCGCCGCCGCGGCGCCGCCATCGGCTCCTGCATGCCCTGCGGCATCGAACCGGGAGGCCCCGCCATCGGCTCGTTCATCGGCATCGGCGCCGGCGGCGGCATCTCGTCCACCGCGACCGGCGGCTGCGGCATCGTGTCCCGCAGCTGCGCCGCGCGCCCCGCCGGGGTGTCCGCCACCGTGACGTTCGCGCCCGTGCCGCCGCCCGGCGGGTCCGGCGGCGCGGCGTTCGCCGCCGCGCCCACCGCGTGCCCCGGACCGCCCGTCGGCGGATGCCGCTCCAGGTCCACCACGTCCGCGACCACGCAGGTGATGTTGTCCGGGCCGCCGCCCCGGTTCGCCAGGTCGATGAGCTGCCGGACGGCCTGCTCGGGCTCGTCCACGTCGGTCAGCACCTGGAAGATCGTCTCCGCCGTCACCACGCCGGACAGCCCGTCCGAGCACAGCAGGTAGCGGTCCCCGACCTTCGCCTCCCGCAGCGACAGGTCCGGGTCGACCTCGCCGCGGCCGTCCAGCGCGCGCAGCAGCAGCGACCGCTGCGGGTGCGTCGCCGCCTCGTCCGGGCTGATCCGGCCCTCGTCCACCAGCGACTGCACCAGCGTGTGGTCGTGCGTGATCTGGAAGAGGCTGCCGTCGCGCAGCAGGTAGGCGCGCGAGTCCCCGATGTGCACCAGCGCGACCTGGTTGCCCGCCCACAGCATCGCCGTCAGCGTCGTGCCCATGCCCTGCAGGGCCGGGTCGGACTCCACGATGCGGTGCAGGTTGTCGTTGGCCGTCTTCACCGTGTGCTCGAGCGCGGCCAGCAGCTCGTTCGCGGGCAGGTCCTTGTCCAGCCCGCGCAGCGCGTCGATCGCGGCGGCACTGGCGATCTCGCCGCCGACGTGCCCGCCCATCCCGTCGGCCACCGCGAGCAGGTGCGCCCCCGCGTACGCCGAGTCCTCGTTGCCCTCGCGCAGCATGCCGACGTCGGAGCGCGCGGCGTAGCGGATTCCCAGTGTCATTTGCGCAGCTCGATCACGGTCTTGCCGATACGGACCGGTACGCCGGGCGGCACCGGCATCGGCCGGGTCACCTTCGTGCGTCCGAGATATGTGCCATTGGTCGAGCCGAGATCTTCCACGATCCACTGACCGTCCTGCGCATAAAGTCGGGCATGCCGGCTCGAAGCGTAGTCGTCGGTCACCACGAGCGTGGCGTCATTGGCGCGACCGATGGTGATGGGCACCCCCGTGAGATCGATGACGGTGCCGGCCCGCTCGCCCTGGACGACCACGAGCTTGCTGGGGGCGCCGCCCTGGGCGCCGCGGCGGGGCGGCGGGGGCGCCGCCATCTGCGGCCGGCCCGCCTTCGGGGGCCGGGGGGGCTGGGCCGCGCGCGTGGCCGCCTTCGTCGCCGCCTTCGAGCCGAACAGGTCGGCCCTGATCACACCGACGGCCGCGATGACGAAGAGCCAGAGCACCGCGAGGAACGCCAGCTTGATCAGCGTGAGGGTGAAATCGGACATCGGAGTCGGGGTTACTCCCTATCGCGGCGGAACACAAGGGTAGTGCGGCCCATCGTGACCCGGGAGCCGTCCACCAGCGTCACCCGCCGGATCGGCTGCCCGTTCACGAACGAGCCGTTGGTCGACCCTAGATCCACGAGCACGATTTCGGGACCTTCTACGCGGATCTCGGCATGGTGCCGGGACACGCCCGGATCCACGAGACGCAGGTCGCAGTCGGTGCCGCGGCCCAGCAGGGTGACCGGAGTGTTGATCTCATAAGTGCGCTGCGTGGTGTCGGAGCCCTCCACCGCCGTCGTCACCAGGAGCCGCGGATTGCCGCCGAAGGCGCCGCCCCGGCCGCCCTGCGGCACGTCGCTCACGGGCTGGCGGATCTCCCCGCCCTCCACGGTCGACCCCCGGATCACGCCGGACCGGATGCGGAACATGCCCGTGGCGAGGTCCCCCGCGTTCTCGAACCGGACGCGCACCGGACCGACGAAGGAGTACCCCTGCTCCTTCGCGTACTCGCGCGCCAGATTCGCCAGCTCCTGGCTCAGGCTGTCGGCGTACACCTGCAGCCGCTGCCCGTCCTGCTGAGAGATCTCGACGACGAAGTCGTTCGGGACCAGCGTGCGGCCCTGTGCCACGATCGCGGCCCGATCGTCCATCTCGCGCTGCACAGCACTGGCCACCTCGACCGGCTGGAGCTCCGACTTGAAGGCACGGGCGAAGGCCCCTTCGACCATGCCCTCGAGCCGTCGCTCGAAGCGCTGAATGACGCCCACGGGCACCTCCTCTCCCCACTGGTAGACGATCGTATCGGTGCGAAGGTTCGCGAGAAGTATCCGAGTACCTAACCACTGCTGCGACCGTGCTAGCCTTTTCAAGCGCCCGGAAACGGGCCGACACCCTGGGCGGGTGGCGGAACGGCAGACGCGCACGGTTCAGGTCCGTGTGTCCGAAAGGATGTGAGGGTTCAAATCCCTCCTCGCCCACTTGGGGACGCAGACGGAAGTCGTAGCCCCACAGTGACGGAACAGACCCCGGAGCAGCAAGCTCCGGGGTCTTCGTCATATACGGAGGCCAGTCTTCTGTGACTCCTGGGACCCAGGGGACGGGCGCGCAGGAGACCACCTCGCCCCTTGGACCTGGTTCGCGGTGGTCTGCCGGCGTCGTGAGCGCCGGAGGTTGGCGTAGCCGTTCATGCCCTCGACGGTGTTGCGGAGCCGGCCGTAGACGTCTTGCCCTTCCGGGCTGCCGTAGGCGGGCTCGGCGTCCCGTCGGACACCGCGGCGTACCCGGCCGCGAGCAGCAGCAGGTCCGGGGCGCGCAGCGGTATGGAGAACACCGGCGCGTACCCGGCTGCGAGCAGCATCAGGTTCCGGTCGCGCAGCGGCACGTCCAGGTACTCGGCGAGCCGCAGCACCAGGTCGCGGCTCGGCGCCGACCGGCCCGTCTCCACGAAGCTCAGATGCCGCGTCGATATGCCCACCTCACACGCCAGCTCCAGCTGGCTCCGCTCCCGCAGCCGCCGCCATGCGCGCAGCTGCTCCCCGATGGGGCGCACGTCGCTCAATGCCGTGGTCATTGGTGTCACGTGAGTGACGCTATCCAGGCCCGAGGCGCTGAGAGCTCCGCCCTATGCCGGACTGCGCAGTTCCTGCGCGCCGCGGCATCGTTTCTGCGCGGCCGCGACATCGTCCCCCGGATCGCCCGGCGCGGCGCCGAGCGTTCCGACCGACTCGGCCGACACCGCTGGGTGGTCGAGCACGCGATCTCAGGGCTGAACGACTTCCGCCGCCGACGTGGCCGTTGCCCCGTCCATCAGGCGGGATAGCATGCGGCGGTGAGTCGACGGCGGCCGAAGAGAAAGCGCCGCGCCCCCATCCCGGTCGACGGTGCGCACTCACGAACCGACGGTCCCAGCGAGTTGCGCCCGAGCAATCCGACTCACGACCTGCTGGACCGCGAGCCCGTACGGCTGTGCGTGGAAGGCGATCTCCTCGTCGGCCACGGTTTTGGACGCCAGCGGGTGGCGATCCCCCTGTCGTCGGTGAAGGCTCTGGGCATCTATTCCATCTCCCGCCCCCGGGGCGGTCCCCGCCGGGGGCTGGTGGTGCTTGACGGCGACGACCGGATTCTTCTGCGCGCCCCGGGTGCCTGGGGCGAGGACGGCACCTTGTGGGCCTTCGGCCGCAAGGCCGGGCTGCAGGCGCCCCAGCACCGGTTCGGCCGCCCGTTGTGGAGGCGGGCACGCGGCTGCCGGCGGCTGCGGACCCGGCCCCGTGGATCGGCTCTGGCGGCCGGGATCGTGCTCGTCGCGGTGCTGGCCGCCGGCGGGTACGGCGGGGCGGCCGGCGTGTTCCTGGCCGGGATGCTGCCGGAATCGTTCGGTGCGGTGCGTTTCCTCATCGACGCCGTCGCCCTCGTCACCGGACTCATCGCGGGCCTGGGCGTGGCCCTCAAGGCAGTGCAGTGGACGACCGTGGCCCTGAAACGGGTCGCGCGCCTGCTGGTCCGTTCTCTCGGACGCCCCGTACCACCCGAGCGCCCCGCACGCCCGGCGCCTGCCGGCCAGGACCGGCGGGACTGGAGCGCGTTCTCCGGCCTCGCCGTGCTGGGCCTCGCCGTCTTCGGGCCGGTCGTGCTCGCGACCACGATCACCGGGGGTGTCCGCGACGCGCACCTCCTCGACCGGCTGCGGCACCACGGCGTCACGGTGACGGGCGAGGTCTACGACCACCCGACCGTCTCGACGGGGGCCCACGGCGACATCTCGGTGTCCCACCATCCGCAGCTGACCTTCGTGACCCGTGGGGGCACCAGCGTCACGACCCGCGACCCGGTGATCGACGGCCACCGGTACGACAAGGACGGCATCACCGAGACCACGATCGTCTACGATCCGGCGCGCCCCACGACGGCGGCGGTGCGGGAGCAGCTGAAGGTCTCCCCGTGGGCCGGAGGCAGGACGGGCAACCTGGTGTCCGGCTCGGCGCTGACCGTGGTCCTGATCGCCTACCTGCCCATCTGGCTACGCCGGAGAAGGCTTCGGGGCCCGGCGGCGGCGGAGGCCGAACGGCCGCGACGGCGTTCGGGCGCAGGCCACGGCGCTTGATCGGGGCCCTGACGGCGGCGGGAAGTCCGGCGGGAAGGCGAACCGGTACATCAAGCCGTAGCCGTACCGCTGGCCGCCCCCGCCGGACGATCCCACCACCCCGTTCCATGCGACCGGACCTGGTCCCCTACCTCCCCCTGGTGTTGGTGTATCGCGGGTGTATTGAAAAGCGGATACAGCACGGCAACGGGCGTCCGTCTTCAGTGAAGGCATGGACTGCATCGCATCGCTGTCGGCCCGTCGTACGTGCAGGGTCGCGCTCGCCGGTTCGGGTCGGAGAGCGGACGGTCGTCCTTTCCGCCGGGCGGCTCCCGCTGATCGATGGTCGGCGTACTGGCTGACCATTCGGCGGTGAGCCGTGGAGATCAAAGCGCGCGTTCTCGCGGTCGTCACTCGGGTCGTCGCGGTGCTGCTGGTGCCGCTCGCGTTCTTCCGTGCACCGGACCGCGCACGGTTTCTGGCCTGCCAATGGGCCTTGGCCCTGCGCTTTCCCGCCGAGGATCTTCGGGGGCTGGCGCCGGAGACGCTGGCGGCGTTCACGCATGCGCGGGCCGAGGCGTTCTGGCGCCACGGGCAGGTGATCGGCCTCACCTCGGGCTACCGCGACGCGAGGGAGCAGTACCGGATCTTCGCCGAGGAGGTGTGGCGCACCGGCTCGGTGCAGGCGGCGCGGCGCCGGGTGCTGCCGCCGGAGGAGTCGAGCCATGTGCGGGGGTTCGGGCTCGACGTCCGGCCGACCGAAGGCGCGCGGTGGCTCGAACGGCACGGTTGGCGGTACGGGCTCTACCGCGTCTACGACAACGAGTGGTGGCACTTCGAGTACCGCACGGCCGCGCCGATCCGGTTGCCGCACCCGGATGCCGCGCCCCGGCGGATGCCCACGGATCCGGCCGACGACCCGTGGAGGCGGCCGTGAACGGGCCGACCCTGCAGACACTGCCCGAGGCGGTGGCCGCCAACGTGGCCGGGATCCGCGCGCGGACGCGGAGCACGATCATGGCCGTGGTCAAGGCCGACGGTTACGGCCACGGCGCGGTCGCGGTCGCCAAGGCCGCCGTTGCCGCCGGTGCCGGGTGGCTCGGGACGACGAGCGTCGCGGAGGCGTGCGCGTTGCGGGCCGCGGGGGTGGCGGTGCCGATCCTCACCTGGCTGCATCCTTCCGGGATCGACGCCGAGGCGGCGGCCGCGGCCGGGGTCGATGTCGCGGTCGGGTCGGTGGACGAGCTCGGCGGGCTCATCGCGCAGGCCGCGCCGGCGGTGCGGGTTCATCTGCATGTGGACACCGGGATGTCCCGGGGCGGCTGCCCCCGTCGGCAGTGGGACGAGCTGATCGGTATCGCTCAGCGTGGTCAGAGGGCGCGGCGGGTCCGCGTCGTGGGCGTCATGGGGCATCTTCCGCTGGCCGACCGGGCCGAGCCCGCGGCGAACGCGCCGGCGGTCGCGGACATGCACGAGGCACTGAAGGCGGTCCGGGCGGCGGGGCTCGGTTCGCCGCTCGCCCACCTCGCGGCCACGTCCGGGACGGTCACCGATCCGGCGACGCATCTCGGCATGGTCCGGGTCGGGGCGGGACTGGTCGGCATCGATCCGTCCGGGACCGTGGAGATGCACGGCGCGTCCCGCCTGACCGCGCCGATCGTGCACACGGCGGCGGTTCCGGCGGGGACGCCGGTCGGTTACGACGGCACGTACCTCACCTACCGCGCCACCCATCTGAGCATCCTCCCCATCGGATACGCCGACGGGATCCCCCGGGAGTTGTCGCCCCGAGCCGGCGTCGAGATCCGCGGGTGCCGTTTCCCGGTGGTCGGACGGGTCTCGATGGACCAGATCGTGATCGATACCGGCGCCCGGTACTTCCCGGCCGGCACGTCCGCGACCGTGTTCGGCCCGGACGGGGGCGCCACCCCGACCGTCCAGGACTGGGCCCGCTGGGCCGGGACCATCCCGCACACCATCGTCACCGGCATAGGGCCGCGTGTGAGAAGGAGCATCGCATGACACGGCGAATCGTGGTGATCGGCGGCGGAGAGAACGCCGAGCACGACGTCTCCCTGGCCACGGCCGCGGCGATCGCGAAGGCGCTGCGGTCCGGCGGTTTCGACGTCGACGAGCTGACCATCGACCGCGACGGGACGTGGAGGCGGGGAGCGGACGCGCTCGGGAAGCGGGCGATCGGTTCGCTGGCGACGGCGCTCGGCGTCATCGAACGCGCCGACGTCGTCTTCCCCGCGGTCCACGGCCCCTGTTCGACACCCGGTCGAAGTACGACGGTTCGGCCCGGTTCAGCGTGCCCGCCGGAGTCGACGGCGCGGAGCGGGCGGCCCTGACGGAGGCGGCGCTGCGGATGTTCGACGCGCTCGGCTGTGCCGGGGTCGCCCGCGTCGACTTCTTCCTCACCGGCGACGGGCCCGTCCTCAACGAGGTCAACACCATGCCGGGGATGACCGCCGAGTCGCAGGTGCCGAGAATGTTCGCCGCGACCGGGCTGCCCTACGAGCGGCTGGTCGCACGCCTGGTCGACGCCGCCGCGGTCCCGGACTCCCGAGGACGGGAAGCGATCATGTGACCCCGCGCGGGTGAGGGTGATCCGCACCGCCTTTACCGCTCCTGCAGGCGTGTCGGTTTGCATACGTCGGCGATATGCCGCGCTGCTTAGCCTTGAGGCGTGCGCGTGCTGATCGTGGAAGACGAGCCCTACCTGGCCGAGGCCGTCCGGGACGGTCTCCGGCTGGAGGCCATCGCCGCCGACATCGCCGGTGACGGCGACTCGGCCCTGGAGATGCTCAGTGTCAACTCCTACGACCTGGCGGTGCTGGACCGCGACATCCCCGGCCCGTCGGGCGACGAGATCGCCCGGCGCATCGTCGCGTCCGGCAGCGGCATGCCGATCCTCATGCTCACCGCCGCCGACCGGATCGACGACAAGGCCACGGGGTTCGAGCTCGGCGCCGACGACTACCTCACCAAGCCGTTCGAGCTCAGGGAGCTGGTGATGCGGCTGCGGGCGCTGGACCGCAGGCGCGGGCACGCGCGCCCCCCGGTCACTGAGATCGCGGGCCTGCGGGTGGACCCGTTCCGCCGGGAGGTCTTCCGCGACGGACGCTACGTCGCGCTCACCCGCAAGCAGTTCGCCGTGCTCGACGTCCTCGTCGCCGCCGAGGGCGGGGTCGTCAGCGCCGAAGAGCTGCTGGAGCGGGCCTGGGACGTCAACGCCGACCCCTTCACCAACGCCGTCCGCATCACCGTCTCCGCCCTGCGCAAACGGCTCGGCGAACCATGGCTGATCGCCACGGTGCCCGGCGTCGGCTACCGGATCGACACCACGCAGTCCGGCGGCCCCCGTGCGTAGGCGCCCGGGACTCAGCGCGCGGCTGAAACTCACCATCAGCTACGCCGGGGTGATCGTCCTCTCCGGTGCCCTCCTGCTGGCCGTGGTCTGGGTGTTCCTGCTGCGCTACGTTCCCGACGGGGTGATCAAACCCGGGCCGGGGTTCTTCCGGGACAGGGGCCCGGCGCCGCCGTTCATCCCCAACCGCACCGACCTCTGGCGGGCCTTCGCGCCCCGCGCGGCCCAGGCACTGGCCTTCCTCCTGCTGTTCGGGCTTCTCGGCGGATGGCTCCTCGCCGGCCGGATGCTCGCGCCGCTCACCCGGGTCGCGGACGCGGCGCGGCTGGCCGCGAACGGGTCGCTGTCCCACCGGATCCGCCTCGAAGGCCCCAGAGACGAGTTCCGCGAACTCGCCGACGTGTTCGACACCATGCTCGAACGGCTCGAATCCCACATCACCGAACAGCAGCGGTTCGCCGCGAACGCCTCCCACGAACTGCGCACCCCGCTGGCGATCTCCCAGACGCTCCTCGACGTCGCCCGCAACGACCCCGCCCAGAACCGGGACGAGCTCATCGAGCGGCTCCAGACCGTCAACACCCGCGCGATCGACCTCATCGAGGCCCTCCTGCTGCTCAGCCGCAGCGACCGCAGGAGCTTCACCCGCGAGCCCGTCGACCTGTCCCTGGTCGCCGAAGAGGCCGCCGAGACCCTGCTGCCCCTCGCCGAGAAGCGGCAGATCACGCTGGAGGTCACCGGCGAGAGGACGCGGACCGTCGGCTCCGAGGAGCTCATCCTGCGGATGGTGACGAACCTCGTCCAGAACGCCATCGTCCACAACCTGCCCGCCGGCGGCACCGTGACGGTCCACACCACGGCGGAGGACGACGCGAGCGTCCTGCGGGTCGAGAACACGGGTCGACCGCTCCCCTGGGACCTGGTTCCGACCCTTATCGAGCCGTTCCAGCGCGGAACGCGGCGCGTCCGCACCGATGAGCACGCCGGCGTCGGCCTGGGGCTGGCCATCGTCCACAGCATTGTCCGAGCACACGACGGGACCCTCGACCTCACGCCGCGCCCCGCCGGCGGCCTCCTCGTCACGATCCGCCTCCCCGGCACGCGTCAGGACCCGTCCCCGGCCGCGGCCCACCAGCCCGTCAGAGCACCGTCACCGGCGGCGTAGCGGCGGACGGTGCCCGGTCCGGCCCGCTAGCAGCGACAGTCGCGAGTCCGAGAGGCGCAGGGCCGCGTCGCCGCCCGCACGGCGCCCCGTCGCGCCGTCCCCTTCGCGGTGCTTCATTGCTGGCACTGCCGGTACCAGCAAGCGCGGCACTAGCAACGACCGAGCACTGGTCGGACGCCTGTGACCGTTCGACGATGGGACTCGCCTTCGCTGACCGAAGGCCCTGAAGAAGCGAAGAAGCTTCGTTTCCACGCCCGAGCACCAACGTCCGTGGGAAGGAGTCTCCTTGTCTGTGACCGAACAAGGCATCCAGCGCGTGCGCGATAGGGAGAGGTTCGGGCCGCGTCTGGTCGGCGCGCTCATCGTCCTCGCCTGCGCGGTGGGACTGGATGTGAGCAGCGTCGCGGTCGTGAACGCCGCGCTGCCGGCGATCGGACGCGGCCTGTCGATGAACGAAGCGACCCTGCAGTGGCTGATGACCGGCTACGCGGTCACTTTCGCCGGGTTCCTGCTGTTCAGCGGTCGCCTTGCCGACATCTTCAGCCGCCGGGCGGTGTTCGCCCTCGGCGTCGGCGTGTTCACCGTCGCCGCCTTCGCCGCGGCGATGGCGCCGACCCAGGGTGTCCTCATCATGGCCCGGTCGCTCCAGGGCGTGGGCGCCGCCGTCTCCGGGCCCGCGGCGATGGCCCTGCTGTTCCAGCTCTTCCCGGAAGGGCCGCTGCGCAACCGGGCGCTTGGTGTCTACACGGCCGTCGGCGCGTCGAGCTTCAGCGCGGGGCTGGTGTTCGGCGGCCTGCTCACCGGCGCCTTCGGCTGGCGGTCGGTCTTCGTCTTCAACGTGATCGCCGGGACCGCCGTGCTGGCGGGCTTCAAACTGCTGCCGCCCGGCACCTCGAATCGCCGTCCACTGGACATGCCCGGCGCCGCCATGGTCACCGCGGGCCTGCTGCTGGCGGTCTTCGGGATCAGTCGCGGTGGTGAGCAGGGGTGGGGAGACCCCTACGCCATCGGCGCCCTCGCCGTCGCCATGTGCGCGCTGGTCGCCTTCACCGTCTGGGAGGCGCGTACCGCCGAACCGCTGCTGCCGTTCTCCATCTTCCGCTCGGCCCCGGTGCGGGCGGCGACCCTCGCGGCCGTGGTGTTCTACGCCGTCGTCATCTCGGTCCTGTTCTTCGCGCCGCTCTACATGCAGGGCATGCTCGGCTACAGCCCGTTGGAGTCCGGGCTGGCGATGGTGCCGATGGGTGCGCTCGTAGCCCTTTTCGCGAACGTCGCGACCCGGTTGATGACACGTGGAGCCGGCCAGCGGGCCCTGATGGTCCTCGGCCTGCTGCTCATCGCCGGCGGGGTCGCCTACTTCACGCGCACGCCCCTCGGCGGTGGATACCTGCCCGATATCCTGCCTGGCGTCGCCCTGATGGGCATCGGGCAAGGGCTGGCGTACGCCGGGCTGACCGCGGCCACCGTCACCGGCGTGCCGCAGCACCAGCATGGCGTCGCAGGTGCCTTCAACATCACCGCGCAGCAGGTCGGTGGCAGCGTGGGCACGGCGGTCTTGGTGGTGATCGCGGCGGGGGCGGCCTCGGGGCCGGGCCAGGAGCAGCAACTGCACGGCTACCACACCGCGTACCTGCTCTCCTCGATCGTCGCGGTGATCGGCGCCGCCGTCATCGCCGTGATGCCGGGGCTGCGGCTTGCGGCATCCGATCCGAGACGACGCCCCATCTGAAGCTGGTATTCACCGGGCCAGGCATGGACTGGGCACGGGGCGGCCCTCAGCACAGACTGGATACATGGAGTCCAACCACGAGCTTGCCGATTTCCTGCGCTCCCGGCGAGACCGGCTCCGGCCGGAGGACTTCGGGTTGCCCCGTGGCAACCGCCGGTCTCCCGGGCTGCGGCGGGCAGAGGTCGCGCAACTGTCGGGCATCAGTGTCGATTACTACATCAGGCTGGAGCAGGGCAGGACCGGGCGTGTGTCGTCCGCTGTGCTTGACGCGCTGGCCCGTACGCTCCGCCTGGCCCCGGACGAACGGGACCATCTGTACCTGTTGGCGCGCGCCGACGGGATCCCGCGCCGTGCGACGAGGA
This sequence comes from Actinomadura sp. RB99, assembly GCF_014706005.1. Classification (NCBI taxonomy): domain Bacteria; kingdom Bacillati; phylum Actinomycetota; class Actinomycetes; order Streptosporangiales; family Thermomonosporaceae; genus Actinomadura; species Actinomadura sp. RB99. The sequence goes on from NZ_JABMCA010000019.1 coordinate 115,937, forward strand.
GCGAGCGGGTCCGCCCCAGTGTCCACCGGATCCTCGAACTGCTGGCGTCCAGCCCCGCGTACGTCATCGGGCGCCGGATGGACGTGCTCGCCTGGAACCCGATGGCCGCCGCGCTGATCACCGACTTCGGCGCGCTGCCGGCCGGGCGGCGAAACCTGCTGTGGCACGCGTTCTGCGATCCCGCCGCGCGCTCGCTGTACGTCGACTGGGAACAGGTGGCGCGACAGGGCATCGCTCACCTGCGCCTGTCCGCGGCGCGGCATCCCGACGATCCCGGGATCGCCGCGCTCGTGGGCGAGCTGTCGGTGAAGAGCGAGGAGTTCCGTACCTGGTGGGCCCGCCATGACGTCAAGGACCGGGGCAGCGGCCGCAAGGAGTTCAGCCATCCCGCCGTCGGGCGGTTCACGCTCGACTATGACGCTCTCCTGCTGCCGGACGGGCCCGACCAGCACCTGATCACCTACACGGCGCCGAAGGGCGGTCCGGCCGCCGATGCCCTCGAACTGCTCGCGGTGATCGGCACCCAGCGACTCGGCGGGGCCGATCACCTGGAGGCGGTCGAGAGAGCTCACGACGTCGACGAGGCTCCTGGGAACACCCGCTGACCCGGCACCTCGTCCCGGCGTTCCGAGGTAACGGCACCACATGGCATCGGATCCGGCCACCGGCTTGCTCGAGTACACGAAGTGGCCATTTCGGCATTATGGGCGACATGAGAAAGAGCGATCCGCTGGCAGGGCTCGATGCTGTCGAGTGGACCCGGCTCCGCCACGCCTACGGGACGGCCGGAAACGTTCCCGGACTTCTGCGCGCTTTGATGTCCCCTGACGAGAACAAGCGAGAAAACGCTCGTTCCGCGCTGCACGACAATGTCTGTCATCAGGGTTGCAGGTACGAGGCGGCAGCACCGACAGTGCCGTTCCTGCTGGCGATCGCCGCAGACCGTTCGATGCCTGACCGTGCCGAGCTTCTTCAGCTGGTGTCGGAACTAGCGGTCGGATGGGCCGACGAGCACCTGCCGCTAGGCGTCGATATCAAGGGTTGGCGGCGCGAACTGGCCCGAATGCACGCGGCGGACCCGCGGAAGGAGCAGCGCGGCGCCCGCGACGAAGGTCTGGTCTTCGACGACTTCCAGGAATCCCTGCACGAGACCACCGTCGCATTGGCCGCCTACGATGCGGTCCGCGCCGGATTGCCGACCGTGCACAGCCTGCTGAGCGACCCGGACTCCAGCGTGCGGGCCACCGCCGCATACCTGCTGGGCTGGTTTCCCGAGGAGGCCGCCGCGTCGACCCCGCCGCTGCGCGCGTTGTGGAACGTCGAGACCGTCCCGGCCGTCACCGTCAACGCGATCATCTCGCTGGGGCTGCTGTCCGACGGCGGCCTCATCGACCGGATGCGGGATCAACTCACCGGCGACGAACCGCTCGCACGCTACGGCGCCGCCATCGCGCTGATCCGCATGGGCGTCACGGACGCCGCCGTCATCGCCGAACTCGCCACGGCCTGTACCCGCCCACCCGAGGCGGACGGTCCCGGGTTCCTGGGGTGGGACCTGCGGGCCTATGCCTCCGAGAGCCTGGGCATGCTGGGCGGTGCGGCACCCGCCGAGGCGGTCGACAGCGTGTTGGACGGCCTTTCCCGCAGCAGCGACTTCGGGGTATGCCCGGTGGCCGCGGCCGCACTGCGGCTGACCTTCGGCGCACCGCCGCGCCCCTCGCTGCCGCCGCTTGACCAGCTCACACCCCTGCAGCGGCGTACCGTCCGCACCCTGGCCTCACTGCCCGAGACCACTTGGCACATTCTCGACTTCCGCGAGCTACTTGAGGCCTGGGGCGTCTCCGGCGACCGGGACACCTGCCGCCGCTACGCCGGTCTCGCCTGAACGACCCCAACGCTCGGCCGAACGGGCTCCCTGCGTATCAGACGAGTGGCTCCGGGTGGACCTGCTCGCCTTCGACGAACGTGGCCTTGACGGTCACCTCGGCGAGCCGTTCCGCCGGCACGGTGTACGGGTCTGCGTCGAGCACCACCAGGTCGGCGTACTTGCCCACCTCGATGGTCCCGGTCTCGGTGTCGAGGTGGTTCACGCGGGCGCTGCCGAGCGTGTAGGCGGTGAGCGCCGTTGCCAGGTCGAGCCGCTGCTCCGGCAGGAACTCCTCCGTGTCCTCGCCGGGCGCCACCCGGTTGACCGCCACGTGCAGGCCCCACAGCGGGTCGGGGCTGCTCACCGGCCAGTCGCTTCCGGCGGCCAGGGCCGCCCCGGTGCGGTCGAGGGAGCCGAAGGGGTACTGCCAGGACGCGCGCTGCGGCCCCAGGAAAGGGATGGTGAGCTCGTCCATCTGCGGTTCGTGCGCCGCCCACAGCGGCTGGATGTTCGCGGTCACGCCGAGGGCTGCGAAGCGGGGCACGTCGTCGGGGTGCACGACCTGCAGGTGGGCGATGTGGTGCCGGTTGCCGCCCGGCCCGTTGATCGTCCGCGCGCGGGCGAAGGCGTCCAGGGCCTCCCGGACGGCGCGGTCGCCCACCGCGTGGACGTGCACCTGGAAGCCCGCGGCGTCCAGCAGTGTCACGTATTCCTGGAGCTCGCGGGGGTCGATGAAGCTCATCCCGTGGTTGCCGGTGCTGCAGCCGCAGCCGTCGAGATAGGCGGAGGTCATGGCGGCGGTGAAGTTCTCCGCGACGCCGTCCTGCATGATCTTGACGGTGCCGGCGCGGAACCGGCCGGCGCCGCCGCGGCGGGCCAGGAGTTCGGGGATCTGCTCGGCGCCGCGGTCCCTCTCCCACCACAGGGCACCGGCGACCCGGCCGGTCAGCGTGCCCGCCTCGGCCGCCGCCAGGTACGCCCGCTGGATCTTCGGGTCGACCATCGCGTCCTGCCAGGCGGTGACGCCGGCCGCGTGCAGTCGCCGCTGCCCCGCGTGCAGGCCGCGCAGCAGCTCGTCGCCGGTCGGTTCGGGGACCAGCCGTCCGACGAGGCGGGCCGCGCCCTCGTGCAGGGTGCCCTGCGGGGTTCCGTCCGGCTCCCGCTCGATCCGGCCGTCCGCGGGGTCGGGTGTCGCGGCGCCGATCCCGGCGAGGTCGAGGGCTCTGGTGTTGACCCAGACCCCGTGGCCGTCCTGGTTCACCAGGTGGACCGGGCGGTCGGGCACCACGGCGTCGAGGGCGGTGCGGGACGGGGTCCCGCCCGTGAACCAGTCCATGGCCCAGCCGCCGCCGACGATCCACGGCAGATCGGGATGGGCTTCGGCGTAGTCCCGGACGACCCGCAGCGCCCCGGCGGCGTCCCCGGCGGCGGCGAGGTCGCAGCGGATCATGGTGAGCCCGGCCATGACCGGGTGGACGTGCGCGTCCTGGAAGCCGGGCAGCAGCGCGCCCCCGCCGAGATCGACGATCCGGGTGCCGGCGCCGGCGAGCGGCCGGATGTCCGGTTCGGATCCCACGGCGGTGATGCGGCCGGACTCGACCGCCACGGCGGTCGCCGTCCGGCCGGTCACCGTGCGGACCAGGCCGTTCCGGAAGATGAGATCGGTGGGCATGGGAGGCTCCTCAGAATGATGCGGGCCGCGACGGCGGCCGGCATGAGCTCGACCGGTGACAGCTCGCGGCTGCGGTACGGGCGCAGTGCGTGCGTCGCGGAGAGGTGGGGGAGGCCGTTCACGGGCTCTCCTCGGCGAGGGCACGGCGGTCGGCGGCGATCCGGGCCGGATCCCAGCCGCGCCGCGGGATCGAATCGAGCAGGAGACGGGTGTAGGGGTGCTCGGCGCCGGCCAGCACTCTCGCGGTGGGCCCGGACTCGACGACCCGGCCCCGGTGGAGCACCAGGACGTCGTCGGCGACGTGGCGTACCAGCGCGAGGTCGTGGCTGACGAACAGGTAGGCGATCCCGAGGGTCTCGCGCAGTTCGCGCAGCAGCTCGACGATCTGCGCCTGGATCGAGACGTCCAGCGCGGCGGTCGCCTCGTCGAGGATCAGCACCTTCGGCTCCGTGGCGAGCGCGCGGGCGAGGGCCGCGCGCTGGCGCTGCCCGCCGGAGAGGCGTTTCGGAAGCGCGCCGGCCTCCCTCACGCCCAGGCCGACCCGGTCCAGGAGTTCGTCCCTGCGGGCGAGCCGCTGCGCCCGGCTGAGATCGAAATGCAGGCGCAGCGGTTCCTCGACGCAGTCGCCGACGGTGATCCGGGGGTCGAGGGACAGGTAGGGGTCCTGGAACACCATCTGGATCTGCCGGGCCCGTTCGAGGCGCGCGCCCCGCCCCCTTGCCGGCCCCGTGCGGTCGGACCCGCACGCGCTGATCCGCCCGCTGTCGGCGCGTTCCAGGCCGACGAGCAACCGCGCGGTGGTCGTCTTCCCTGAGCCGGACTCGCCGACGAGGGCCAGCGAACCGCCGGCCCGCAGCGTGAACGACACGTCGTCGACGGCGACCTGCCCGCCGAAGGACTTGCGCAGGCCCTCGGCCTCCAGCACGGGCTCAGTCATGGATCGGTTCCTCCGCTCGCAGGCACGCCACGTGCGCCGCCTCGATCCGCCGTAGGACGGGCTCCGCCTCGGTGCATCGCTCGACCGCGCGAGGGCACCGCGCGGCGAAGGCGCAGCCGGGCGGCGCCTCGGCCAGCGACAGCGGACGGCCCGGGATTCCGTGCGGCGGCCGGGGGGAGTCGATGCGCGGCGTCGCGGCCAGCAGTCCCGCCGTGTACGGGTGGCGGGGCCGGTCGAAGAGATCATCGGCGGACTGCGTCTCGACGATCCGTCCCGCGTACATGACGTAGATCCGGTCGCAGATCGCGGCGGCCAGTTCCAGATCGTGGGTGACGAACAGCATCGCCATCCCGCGCTCGGCGCGCAGCCGGGTCAGGATCGAGACGACCTCCGCCTGGGTGGAGACGTCGAGCGCGGTGGTCGGCTCGTCGGCCAGCAGCAGCCGTGGTCCTCCGGCGAGCGCTCCGGCGATCATCACGCGCTGGAGCATGCCGCCGGAGAACTCGTGCGGGCGCCTGCGCAGTGCCCCGCGCGGGTCGCGGATTCCCACCGACTCCAGCAGCGACTCCGCCTCCTTCAGCGCCTGCCGCGCCGGCGTCCCCGCGGCCCGCAGGCCCTCGGTGACGAAGTCGCCGATGCGGCGCAGCGGGTTGATGGAGGCGCGCGGGTCCTGGAACACCATCGCGGCCTCGCGGCGCCGCAGCTCCGTCAACCGCGCGGCACCCATGGCGAGGACGTCCTCGCCGCCGACCCGCAGCCGGCCGGTGGCCGTCGCCCCGTCCGGCAGAAGGCCCAGGACGGCCCGGCAGGTGACCGACTTCCCCGATCCCGACTCGCCCACCAGGCCGACCGCCTCGCCGGGGGCGACGTGCAGGGACACGCCGTCCAGGATCGGGCGGGCCGCGCGGCCCCGCGCCAGCCGAACGCCGAGGTTCTCGATGTCCAGCATCACCGCTCCCGCTTCGCGACCCGGTCGGCGATGCCCTCGCCGACGATGCCGAAGGCCACCACGGCGATCACGATGGCGGCGCCCGGCGCGAGCGCCGGGAGCAGCGCGCCCTGCAGCAGGGCGGGCGCCCCCTCGTTGATCATCGCGCCCCAGTCCGGGGTGGGCGGCTGGACGCCGAAGCCCAGGAAGGACAGCGCGGCCAGGTCCATCAGCGCGTACCCGAAGTTGATCGCCGACTGCGCCAGGACCAGCGGGGCGATGTTCGGCAGGAGATGGCGCAGGCAGATCGTCCGGCCGGAGCATCCCTGCACCCGGTACGCCTGGATGTAGGGGCGGGTCATCTCCTGGCGCGCCACGCCGCGCACCAGCCGTCCGACGTAGGGGGTGTACGCGACGCTCATCGCCGCGACCGGAGCCGCGAGCCCGGAGCCGAACATCGCCACCAGCACGATGGCCAGCAGCAGCGCCGGGAAGGCGAACACCAGGTCCATCACCCGCGACAGCACCGTGTCGACCGGTCCGCCGCGCCACGCGGCGGTCAGGCCGACCAGCAGGCCGAGCACCGTGGACGCGACGACGACGGCCAGGGGTTCGAGCAGTCCCGTCCGCGCGCCGTAGATCAGCCGCGTCAGGATGTCGCGGCCGGACTGGTCGGCGCCGAGCGGGTGCGCCGCGCTCGAACCGCTGAGGGTGGCGGACAGATCGACCGCCTCGGGATCGTGCGGTGCGATCAGCGGTGCGAACACGGCCAGGACGACCAGGACGCCCAGCACGGCGAGCGCGGCAGTGACCAGGCCGTCCCCTCCGCGCAGCCGCGGCACCGCCCTCCGCCGCAGGGGCAGGGCGCTCATGCGGCACCTCCCTTCGCGTGGGTCAGGCGCGGGTCGATGAACGGGTGGAGGAGGTCCACGAGCAGGTTGGCTCCCACGAAGGCCAGGACCACCAGGAGGCTGACGGCCTGCACGACCGGGAAGTCCTTGACGGTGACGGAGCTGACGAGCAGCTGGCCGATGCCCGACAGCCCGAACGCGGTCTCCACGATCGACGTGCTGACCAGCAGCCCGGCCACGACCGTCCCGGTGACCGTGCTGATCGGGCCGAGCGCGTTGCGCAGCACGTGGCGGCGGATCACCGCCGCCCGGGGGACGCCGCGCGAGCGGGCGACCTCGACATGCTCGCGCGCCAGTTCCTCCAGCATGGAGGCGCGGGTCACGCGGGCCAGCAGTCCGGCGAAGGTGAGCGCCAGCGCGATCGCGGGCAGCGTCAGATGGGCGGCCCGGCCGCCGAGGCCGCTGCCGTTGCCGAACGCCGGGAACCAGCCCAGCTTCACCGAGAAGACCGAGATCAGCGCGATCGCCGCGACGAAGGCGGGGGTCGCGGTGGCCACGCCGGTCCCCACGAGGACGAGCCGGTCGACCAGCCCCGGCCGCAGTGCCGACAGGGCGCCGAGCGCCAGCCCGGCGAGCAGGATGAGCACGGCCGCGTAGCCGACCAGCCACAGCGTCGTGGGCAGCCGGGCGGCGATCAGGCCGGCGACGTCCTGCCGGAACTGCACCGACCGGCCGAAGTCCCCGCTCAGCGCTCCGCCCGCCCACTTGAGGTACTGCACGGCGAAGGGGTCGTCGAGGTGGTACTGCGCCCGGACGGCCGCGATCGCCTGCGGCGAGGCCGCGCGGCCGTTCATCAGGAACGCGGCGGGATCGCCCGGTGCGAGATGAACGGAGGAGAACACCGCGATCGATGTGGCGACCAGGGTGACGAGCAGTCCGGTGAGGCGTCGGACGAGGAATCCGGCCGGCGCGCTCAACCGGCTGCTCCCAGCGGCGCCGCCCACGGGTACTCCAGCTGCGCGATGCTGGTCGGCGCGCCGGTCACCCGCTTGTTCAGGAACAGGCTGTGCGGGACCTCGTACAGCGGGATCCACACCAGATCGCCGACGGCGATCCGCTGGAGCTCGGCGACCACGGCCGCCCGCTTCTGCGGGTCGGGCTCCGCGTTGGCCTGGTCCACCAGCCGGTCATAGCGCGGGTTGGAGTATCCGCCGTAGTTGCTGAAGTTGCCGGTCTGCAGGATCCCGTAGAACTCGAGCGGATCGGGTGTCGAGTCGTACCAGGTCGTCATCACGAGGTCGAGCCCCGCTCGCGCCTTCGGATCGGAGAACAGTGCGGTGTAGGCGTCCGGCGCGACCGTCCTCAGCCTGACTTCCAGCCCGATCTCCCGTCCGGCGGACTGGACGGCGTTGGCGATGACGGCGATCTCGGGAGCCAGCGTGCTGGTGGCCATGACGATTTTCCGGCCGGTCGCCCCGGCGTCCCGGACGAGCTTCTTCGCCGCGGCGACGTCGCGCGCGGGTCGGGGCAGACCGGCATAGGCCGTCTTCGCCACCGCGGGCGCGATGGCCCAGGCGCCGGTCGCGGCCGGCGCCCGGGCCGGCGTGCCGACCCCGGCCGCCCCGGCCTTGATGATCCCGGCCCGGTCCAGGGCCATCGACAGCGCCCGCCGGACCCGGACATCGCCGAGCGTTCCCTTGAGGTTCGTCGGGATCAGGCTGACGGCGGTGGTGTTGGGCCCGAAGTAGAGCTTCCCGGCGGACGAGGCGCGCAGCTTCGCGAACCCGGACGGAGGCAGCAGGTACCCGCCGTCGACCTGCCCGGACAGCAGAGCGTTCACCCGGGCGGCCGGGTCCTGGATGAAGACGTTCTTGATGGTGCCGGTCTTCGGGGCCAGGCTCGGATCCCAGTAGCCCTCGAACTTCTTCAGCGTGATGGCCTGCCCTTTCTGCCAGCTCTCCAGGGCGTAGGGGCCCGTGCAGTCGACGCCGCCGTCGGGCGTGCCGTACTCCGCGCCGGCCTTGGCGAGGAACCGGGCGCTCTCGATGGTCCCGGCCGAGGTCCCCATCTCCTCGTTGAAGAGCTGGTCGGGCTTCTTGAGCCGGACCGTCACCTGCATCGGCCCGGTCTTGTCGATCGACGCGACGTTCTGGAAGGACGAGATCCAGTACGAGCCGACCTTGGGGTCCATGTGCCGCCGCAGGCTCGCGACGACGTCCTCGGCGGTCAGCGCGGATCCGTCGTGGAAGCGCACTCCCGAGCGGATCGTGTAGACCCACCGTTCGGCGTCCGGTGACGCGGCGGTCGCCAGACCCGGCACGATCTTCAGGTCCGGCGTGATGCGCTGGAGCTGCTCGCAGACGTTCGCCAGGACCGTGTTCGGCGGATAGTCGTAGGCGTGGGCGTAGTCCAGCGACTGCGGTTCGGCGTACAGCGACCACGTGACCGAGGCGAGAGGCCCTCCCGCCCGCGGGGTGTCCTTGGAGATCTGGAACGCGGCCGAGCCGGCCGTGCCCGTCTTGGAGGCACCGCCGCAGGCGGTGGCCGCGAGCGCGATGAGGGCCGTCGCGGCTGTGAATCGGGCGGCGCGCAATGGACCACCTCTTTCTCGAACAGGCCGCGGCTCACGGCGCGGCGAAGTGCGGCCAAGTATTGGTGAAGGAACGTTCCCGCACAAGGCTTTGCAGGAACGATTCCGCAGAGCTGGACCAGGGGTACCGCAACGCCCCGGCAGCTGACAGGATCTGGTGGATGAGTCCACCCGCACCGCGAGTCCGGCTGGTCGACGTCGCCCGGGCCGCCGGCGTCTCCAAGACGACCGTGTCGGCCGCGCTGAACGGGTCCGGCAGGTTGCCCGAGGCCACGCGCCGCCATGTCCGCGACGTCGCCCACCGCCTCGGCTACCGTCCGAACGCCACCGCGCGCCTGCTGCGCGCGGGGCGCACACGGCTGCTGGGGCTCGCGGTCCGCGAGTACTCCGAGACGCCCTGGGTCTACTCCGAGCTCGCCTACTTCTCCCAGCTGGCCAACGCCGCCAGCCGCACCGCCCTCGGGCACGGCTACGGCATCGTCCTGCTGCCCACGACCTCGCCGGGCGACTGGTGGCTGGACCTGCCCTTGGACGGCGCCATCGTCATCGACCCCACGGCGGACGACCCGATGGTCGCCGACTTCCTGTCCGGCGGAATCCCCGTGGTGAGCGACCGCCGCGCGCTGGACGCCTCAGGCCGTCCCGAGGACGCGGAGAGCCTCGGACGCTGGGTGGACTTCGACTACGCGGCCGCCGCACTGAGCGTCCTGGACCATCTGGCCTCCTCCGGAGCGCGCCGCGTCGCGCTGGTCACCGCGATGTCCACCTCCAGCTTCTTCGAGGAGTCCGAGCGCGCCTACCGGGCCTGGTGCGAAGACCACGGGCAGGAGCCTCTGCTCACGGCCACCGCCGCACCGGGCCATTCGGAGGCGCTGGAGGCGGTCGACGAACTGCTCGCGGCGGCCGGTGAGCCGCCCGACGCGCTGTTCACCCTGGTCGAGACCAGCCCGCCGCTGCTGCTGGACCGGCTCCGCCGGCACGGCCTGTCCGTCCCTGACGACCTGCTCCTGGTGGCCACGACCGAGGACCCCACCGCCGCCTTCAGCGACCCGCCGGTCACCACGCTCAGCTTCCTGCCCGCCGAGACCGCCAAGGCCGGCGTGGAACTCCTGGTGGACGCCTTCGAAGGCCGCGACACCCCCCGGGGCCACCTCTTCACGGCTCGTCTCGACGTCCGCGCCTCCTCGACGCCCCGAACCCGCCGGGCGGCCCGCGAGGAGAGCAGGACCTGATCCGGCCGGCCGGAAGGGCCCGGCCGCCGATGCGGCAGCGCCCTCCCGTCGTACTGCAGGCGGAACCCGCGGCACCGCCCTGCCGTCGGTGCGGGTCCGGTGACCTTCCTCGGGCCTGGCGGGGCCGCCCGTTCCTCGGGCTCCTGCAGGGGCTAGTAAATGTGAGACTTATTCATGTACTTTGGCGATCCCCCGTGAAGGAGATCGCATGGGTTCGCGACGGCTCGTGCCGACGGTCGTGGGCGTGGTCCTGGCCCTTCTCATCGCCGGAGCGCTGATCGATCCGGTCGGGTTCTTCGCGCTGCTGGGGATGCCCGGGCGTGCGATGCCGGCCGCACGGTGGCAGGTGGCGCCCCTCGCCGTCTACGTGCCGCTGCTGGTGGCGGGCACGGCGCTCGTCGCGGCGGCTTTCGGGCATCTCGATAGGCGGACGCGGTTCGCGACGGTGTGGGCGGGGTTCGTGCTGGCCGCCGTGGTCGCGAAGGCCGTCATGGCCCTGGCGGCCACCGTGCCCGCGCTGAACGTCGCCGACCTGCTGTGGGCGACGAGCTTCACCGTCCCCAAAGCCGCCCTGTACGCACTGGTCCCCGCCGCGGCGACCCTTCTCGTGCGGGCGGGCGAGCGCCCGGACGGGGAGCCCGCGCACCGAGCGCACTGGCCGATCGCGGTCATCGGCGTCGCGGCGGTCGCGATGACCGGGCCGTGGGTGTCCTCGCACTGGTCACGGGACCTGCCGCACGGCCTGCCATCGGCCTCCCCGCAAGGCGGGGCGGCCGGGCTCCTCGCGGGCCTGCTGGTCCTGCTCCTCGCGCTCGCCCGCACGCAGCGGACCTTCGCGCGCCGGTCCCGCACGGCCGCCGGGGCCTTCCTCGGCGGATGGCTGGCCGCGATGTGGGCGGGCATCGTCCTCGGGGCCGTCCAGGTCGCCGGGCTGGTGGTCGTGGACGGGCCGGGTGCCCCCTTGCAGACACCCGCCGCGCTGTGGGTCCGTCTCGGTGAGGGCGCGTCCTTGGGAGCCGCCGCCGGCTGGGTGCCCGGGCTGCTCGCCCTTCTGGCCGCTCGCGGCGCATTCCGGTGGCCCGCGGCGCGGACCGTCCAGGCCACGGCCCTGGTCACCGCGGTCGTGGTCGCCGGTGCGGCGGGGGCGGTGGCCGCCGCGCGTCCCGAGCCGCCGCCCGCGCCCCGCAAGGCCGCGGCCGCCGCGTCCGGGACGGAGTTGTCGGCGTTGCGGGTCGTGCGGGGGAAACGGCCGCGGATCGTCGACGGCGAGGGACGGCAGGTCCTGCTTCGCGGGGTGAACGTCAACCAGCTCGTCGACTTCTACGCGCCGCGCCCGGGCGTCCCGGCGACGCTGCCGCTCAGCGAGGACGACTTCGCGCAGATGGCCGCGCTCGGGCTGAACGTGGTGCGCCTGGGGGTGTCGTGGTCGCGGATCGAACCGCGTCCCGCCCGGTACGACGAGGGGTACCTGCGGCAGATCGACCAGGCCGTGGCCTGGGCGAAGAAGCACGGGCTGTACACGGTGATCGACATGCACCAGGACGGCTGGAGCAACGCGCCCACTCCCCGAGGGACGTCCTGCCCGCCGGGCACGTCCAGGATGGACGGCTACGACGGCGCGCCGGCGTGGGCGACCAGGACCGACGGCGCGCCCCGCTGCCAGTTCACCGGACGCGACATCTCGCCCGCGGGGGACCGCGCGTTCACCAACTTCTACTACGACCGCGACGGCGTCCAGAGCCGCCTGGTCAAGGTGTGGGCCATGCTCGCCGCACGCTTCGGCGCCGACCCCGCGGTCGCCGGGTTCGACCCGCTCAACGAACCGGGCTTCGGCGAGCAGGCGCCGCTGACCTCGACGCTGCTCCTCGGCCGCTTCTACGACCGCGTCCTGCGCGCGGTCCGCGCCGCCGAGAGCCGCCCGCACCCCCTGTTCCTCGAACCGAGCATCTTCTGGTCCGGCACCGGGTTCGACGCGGTCCCGCGCGGCTCCTTCACCGCCGATCCCGACATCGTCTTCGCGCCCCACCTGTACGCCGAGTCGATCACCATGGACGCCTCGCTCGGCCTCCCCGTCATGACCTCCGTCGAGCACGGCTTCGTCCTCGCCCGGCGCGCCGCCGGCGACATGCCGGTGTGGAGCGGCGAATGGGGCTTCTGGGGCGACGACGGCCCCGTGGCCGACCGGCTGCACCGCTACGCCCGCCAGGAGGACGGCGACGCGATCGGCGGCGCGTTCTGGGTCTGGAAGCAGGCGTGCGGCGACCCGCAGAACGGCATCGAACCCACCGGCAACGGACTCAACAACCTCGACTGCGCGACGGGACGCTTCCTGCCCCGCGACGCGGCCGCCGTCCAGGAGATCTCGCGAGCCTTCCCGCACGCCGCCCCGGGCATCATCACCTCACTGCGGTCCCTTCCCGGCGGACGGCGGACGTTCCGGCTCACCGGGAGATCATCCGCGGGCGGCTGCGTCCTGGAGGTCTGGGTGCCGGGGGACGAACGCCCCGCCCCCGCCGCGACCGGCATCGACCGGATCGACGCGCGACGGGTCGAAGGCGGCTGGATGGTCACCGGCTGCGCCCACGGCTCCTACCGGCTGACGCTCGACTGAACACGGGCGAGAGCCGGCAGCCGGTGTTCCGTCAGGGGATCGAGGCTACCGGGGTCAGGTGGTGCGGCTCAGCGCTTCCAGCAGGTGGCGGACGGCCGGGACGGGCGGGCCCGGCCGGACGGCGAGGAAGGTCGTCATCGCGGGGGCGACGAGGCGGGCGACGGTGACGCGGGGGAGCTCGGGGAGGCCCGCCACCTCGTAGAAGACGGTCCAGGACGGGGCGCCCACGCCGATGTCGGTGAGGGTCTCCTGGAACGTGGTGAAAGGCGGTCCGGACGGTGGTTCGATCCCGGCCTTCCGGCAGGCGCCGGTGATGAGGTCGTGGAAGGGCGCGTTGTCCTCGCGCGGTGCGAGGCGGAGGGGGAGGTCCGCCAGGTCCGCGAGGTCGAGTGCGGGGCGGTGCGCCAGGGGGTGCCCGGCGGGCAGGGCGACGTACAGCGGGTCCGTCCAGACCGGGAGCAGTTCGAGGCCGGGGGCGTCGGTGAGCGCGCGGACCAGCGCGGCGTCCTGACAGGAGCGTGAGGTCGTTGCATCCCCTCGTCGTCACCCCGGAGACCGCGGAGGTCGTCGAGCTTCCGGCGGGCGGGCTGGTCGTCGTCCCGCCGCGGCTGCCGCACGCCTTCGGCGCGGTGGCCGGTACCGGCGCGGACCTGCTGGCCGTCCTCACGCCGGGGGTCGAGCGCTTCGGCTACTTCCGGCGGCTGGCCCGCGTCCAGCACGGGTTGGAGCCGTTCGACGGGCTGCGGTCCGAGCAGGACCGCTACGACGTGCACTTCGTGGACGCCGAGCGCTGGTCGTCGCTGCGGGGCGGCCGGTGAACGCGACCGGCCGCCCCCGCGCGCGGGGTCAGCCGGCTCGGCCGGGCTCGTAGTCGCCGCCGCGCTGGTCGACGATGACGGCCATGCGGTTGGTGGCGTTGATCAGGGCGATGAGCATCACCAGGTCGGACAGCTGGTCCTCGTCGTAGTGCTCGGCGGCGTCCGCCCATGCCCGGTCGGTGACGCCACCGCCGGCGTCGGCGATGCGGGTGCCCTCCTCGGCGACCTGCAGGGCGGCGCGCTCGGCGTCGGTGAACACCGTGGACTCGCGCCAGGCCGCGACCAGGTTGATGCGGGTGGCGCTCTCCCCGGCGTGCGCGGCGTTCTTGCTCCACACGTCGGTGGCGTAGCCGTCGCCGTTGATCTGGCTGGCGCGCAGCACGACCAGCTTCTGGGTCTCGGGCGGCAGCGTCGATTCCTGGAGGATCGTCTGGCTCGCCGCTCCGAAGTGCTTGGCGGCCTTGGCGGCGGTCGTGGTCGGGTCGCCGAAGAGGTTCAGGCGAGCAGCCATCGTGAGCTCCTTTGTGTCGTGAGCGGTCGGACAAGAGATGCCGGCGACCCGGGATCTGTGACGGCCGGACCAAGGTGGCGTACGCCACATGTCCGCCTCGGGGGCGATCCGTCGTCCGCCGCCGTTGACGTCCCGTTGATGCCGGACAAGCCGGTCGGAGCGGGTGAAATTGATCTTCATCCGCTACGATCCGATTCGCCGGTTGTGTGCGACGGCGGCGACGCGCGTCCACCGTGCCGGCCGCCGTTCGCGCCGTCCGGTGCGGCCGCCCGCGAACGATGGGAAACCGTTTCCCCCGCGACGGCGTCGAAGATCTTGGTCGGCGGCGCGGGCTTCGCGGCCGCCGGGCGTCCCCCCAGGCGTGGCCTCCTTCCCGGTCGTCCGGGAGAACCGGCCGCTCCCCCGAATGCGAGGAGACCTCCATGAATTCGTCCGGCCGGCGCCTGACGCTGGCGGCCCCGGTGGCCGCGCTCGCGCTGGCGGCCGCAGGAGTCGTGGGCACGGCAGGGACCGCGAACGCGGCTCCCCGTCCGCCGCGAGGCGACGCGGTCGTCCAGGCGGCCCCTTCCCTCATGGCGCCGAAGGTCGCCGCCTCGGCGGCGGCCGCCGCGCCCGCCTCGGCGAAGCTGTCGCTGACGGGCCAGTACCAGAACACGAACTACAAGTGCGTGCCCACCTCGGCGTCGATGAGCCTGTCGACGTTCGGCGTGTCCGTCAGCCAGGACACCCTGGCCGCCAAGATGGGCACGACGGCGTCCAAGGGCACCACCGGCAACCAGGCGCTGCCCGTCATGAACGGGTACACCGACCCGCTCGGCTACAGCTACGGCTTCGCCAGCGCCTCGACGGCGTCGACGATGATGGCGCAGGTCTCCTACGACGTCGGCGTGCTCAAGCGGGCCCCCGTCCTCGGCGTGTGGATGGAGAAGCTGCCCTGGAACGCCGGCATGAGCGGCTCCAAGGTCGGCCACGCGATCATCGCCTACGGCTACAGCACCAGCGCCGGCACGATCACCGTCTGGGACCCGTGGAAGCCCACCGGCGGTTCGCACACCATCAGCGCCGCGAAGCTCGCCGCGGACATGCAGCCCAGCGGCATGTTCAAGGTCACCGGCCACACCGACGCCGACCTGTCCAGCGTCGGGGACATGACCGGGGACGGCACCGCCGACCTCGCCGGTGTCGACCGCGCGACCGGGAAGCTCTGGCTCTACCCCGGCCCGAAGCTGGCCGCCGCGGACCGGCGCCTGATCGGGACCGGCGGCTGGAACGGCATGACCGAGCTCACCGGGATCGGCGACCTCACCGGTGACGGCAAGCCCGACCTCATCGCCGCCCAGAAGTCCGACGGGACGCTCTGGCTCTACCCCGGCGGCACCAACGCCCTGGGGACCCGCATCAAGATCGGGACCGGCGGCTGGAACGGCATGAAGGACCTCACCGGCATCGGCGACCTCACCGGTGACGGCAAGCCCGACCTCATCGGGGCCAGGAAGTCCGACGGCACGCTGTGGCTGTACCCCGGCGCGTCGAAGGCGCTCGGCAGCCGCATCAAGATCGGGAACAGCGGCTGGAACGGCATGACGAAGCTGGTCGGCGTCAAGGACATCACCGGTGACGGCAAGCCCGACATGATCGCGGTGCGGATCTCCGACGGCACGCTGTGGGTCTACCCGGGCGCGTCGAAGGCGCTCGGCACCCGCAAGGAGCTCGGCTCCGGCTGGGGCGGCATCCGCTCGCTCACCTACACCGGTGACATCACCGGCGACGGCGTCGCCGACCTGATCGGCGTGCAGAGCAACACCGGCGTGATGTACGTCTACGCGGGCCGCTCGACCGGGTTCGCCGCGCGCGTGCAGCTGACGTCCGGCTGGAACGGCTGACCCTCGTCCGCAGGCACCATGGCCCCGCGCCGGATCCCGGCGCGGGGCCTTTGCGCGCGGCCACGCGATCGCGTCCGGGGAGCCTCCGGAAAATCCGTTGGCGGGACGCGGCGGCCGCTGCTACCTTGCCGGAGGCCGTGCGAGAGACCGAGGAGGTGGTACCCGTGAACGAATCGACATGGGTGCTCCCCTCAGGGGTCACGGTCGGGCGGTAGGTCGTCCGGGAGCGCCGTTCGCGAGCACTCCCGAAAGGCACGACCATGCACGTCACTTCCGAACAGCGCCTCGACGACGGTGTCCTCGAGCGCGGATTCACCCTCGGCGAGATCCCCGGCATCCTGTGGACGCCCGGATCCGCGTCCGCACCGGCTCCGCTGATCCTTATGGGCCACCCCGGCGGACTGAGCAGGATGTACCCCCGGCTGGCAGCGCGGGCCCGGCACGCCGCGGCGGACGGCTACGCCGCGGCCGCCATCGAGCTCCCCGGCAGCGGCGACCGGCCCCGCCTGGCGGACGTCGACGAGGCCCGCGCCGACCTGCGCCGGGCGCTGGAGGCCAGCGAGCCGGTCGGCGACGGCATCGTGGACCGGCTCATCCTCCCGCTGGTCGGCGAGGCGGTCCCGGAATGGCGGGCCGCCCTGGACGCCCTCCTCGCGCTGCCCGGGATCGGCGGCCCGGTCGGGTTCGCGGGTGGGCCGATCTCCATCGGCGTCCGGCTGGCGGTGGTCGAGCCGCGCATCTCGGCCGCCGTCCTGTTCGCGGGGAGTTTCGTGCCCCGCGCCATGTTCGAGGAGGCCCGGCAGGTCACCGTCCCGCTGCTCGTCCTGCTGCAGTGGGACGACGAGGGGAACGACCGGCAGATGGCCCTGGACCTGTTCGACGCCTTCGGATCCAGGGAGAAGACGCTGCACGCCAACATGGGCGGGCACACCGGCGTCCCGCGGTTCGAGGGGGACGACGGGAGCCGGTTCTTCGCCCGCCACCTGAGGTAAGGCGGCGCCTCGCAGGTCGCCGCGGTGGTGTCCCGTCCAGGCCGGGGGCGCATGGCCTTCTTGCCGGAACGGCAAAAAATCGTGCCGAGCGCGGCGCGTCCACCGAGACTGGCCAGGTCACCGACCCGCCTGATCTGGAGGCCGCCATGCCCGGCACCGCGCATCGCAAGCGCCGCGGCGACACCCCGCCGCCCCGGACGGGGAGCGGCGAGATCGAGACCCTGCGGGGGTTCCTCGACTACCTGCGCACCTCGATCGCCGCGAAGGTCGACGGCGCGCCGGAGCCGCAGGTGCGGACGGCCGGGGTGCCGTCGGGCACGAACCTGCTCGGCCTGCTCGACCACCTCACCTCCGTCGAACGCTCGATGTTCCTCGGCGACGAGGTCGCCGACTGGCAGGCGACGTTCCAGGCCGCGCCGCAGGACGGCGTGGCCGACGTCGTCGGCCGCTACCGGGAGGCGGTGCGGCGGGCGAACGAGGTGCTCGACGGGTGCGCCGATCCCGGCGCGCCCGTCCCCCGGCCGCGGACGGCGGGACGTCCCGCCCCCAGCGTCCGGTGGGCGCTCGCGCACATGATCGAGGAGACCGGCCGCCACGCGGGCCACGCGGACATCCTCCGCGAACTGATCGACGGCTCGACCGGCCGCTGACCTCCCAGGAGATCGCGGCCCCTCCGGTCTGTGGGATCTTTCGGGCAGCCGTCGACGTCCGAGGAGGCACCTGTGACCAGTCCCTTCGACCGGGAGACCGTTGCGGCGTACCGGGCCGCCGGCTGGTGGGGTTCGGAGACCGTGGCCGGGCTCGTCCGGCGGCACGCGGCACGGCGGCCGGACGACGCCGCCTACATCACGGCGGACGGAGCGCTGTCGTGGTCGGCCTACGAGGAGCACTCGACGCGGCTGGCGAAGCATTTCGCGGGGCTGGGCCTGGAGCCGGGCGAGCGGGTGGCGGCGCTGCTGCCGGACGGGCCGGCCTGGCACGTGACCGCCGTCGCGGCGGAGAAGGCCGGGCTCGTGCTCGTCGGCGTGGGGGCGCGCGCGGGCCGACGCGAGCTGCGACATCTGCTCGAACGGACCGGCGCGCGCGCCCTGGTGACCCTCGGCGAGCATCGCGGCGAGCCGTCCACCGGCCTGGTGGCGGAGCTGCGCGCCGACGGCGCCGTCCTCTCCCACCACGTGGTCGTGGACCGGCTCGGACTCCCGGACGACCCGCGCGAAGGCGACCCGTCCGGCCACGCGCTCGGCCCCGACGAGCTGGCCATCATCAACTCGACCTCGGGCACGACCGGGCTGCCCAAATGCGTGTCGCACACCCAGAACCGCTGGTTCTACTTCAGCGAGCTGGCGCGGCAGGCGGGGGCGCTGACCCCGGACGACGTGTTCATGGGCGCCGTCCCCGCCCCGTTCGGGTTCGGGCTGTGGACGGCGCACTTCTGTCCGGCGGTCCTCGGGATCCCGACCGTGCTGATGGAGCGGTTCGACGCGCACGCCGCGCTCGACCTGATCGAGCGGCACCGGGTCACCGTCCTGCACTGCGTGACCACGCAGTTCATCATGCTGCTGAACGCCCAGGAGGAGAAGGAGCGCGACCTGTCCTCGCTGCGCTGCATGTTCACCGGCGGCGAGGCCGTCCCCTACGAGCGCGCGGCGCGGTTCGAGGAGGCCACCGGCGCGAAGGTGCTCCAGTTCTACGGCTCGAACGAGACCGGCGCGCTCAGCCGCACGACCCTGGACGATCCGCCCGAGGTGCGGCTGCGCACCGCGGGCCGCGTCATCCCGGAGATGCGGGTGCGGCTGTTCGACCCCGCGGACGGATCCGACATCACGGGCAGCGGTCGTCCCGGGCAGCCCGGCTGCCAGGGCCCTGCGACGTCCCCCGGCTACTACGGCGACCCCGCCGCCGACCGCGCCCTGTTCACCCCGGACGGCTGGATGCTGATGGCCGACATCGTCGAGATCGACGCGGCCGGGTGCCTGCGCGTGGTCGGCCGGCAGAGCGACCTGATCATCCGGGGCGGCAAGAACATCAGCGCCGCCGCCGTCGAGGCGGAGGTGGGCACCCACCCGGCGGTCGCGCTCGCCGCGGCCGTCGCGATGCCCGACGAGGTGTTCGGCGAGCGCGTGTGCGTCTACGCCGAGCTGCGCCCGGGCGCCGAGCTGGACCTGGAGGCGCTCACCGGCCACCTGGCGGAGCGCGGCGTCTCCCGCGAATGGCATCCCGAGCGGCTCGTCGTGCTGGACCGGCTGCCCCGCTCGTCCGGCGGCAAGGTCGCCAAGGGGGAGCTGCGCGCCGACATCCGCCGCCGCCTCACCCACTGACCTCGGGCACCAGGGCATCGTCGCCGAGCAGGGCCGAGCGCATCGGCTCGGGCACCGGCACCGCCCGGCGGGGGATCGGCGGCGCCCGGCGGGGATCGGCGGCGCCGGCCGGGCTAGCGGGCCATCAGGCGGAGGCCGGCGGTCAGTTCGCGGAGGCAGCGCACCACGAGGTCCGCCGGGGATTCGGCGGAGCCGGCGTCCGCGGCGGCCCACGCCTCCAGCGAGACGCGGATCGCGCTGGTCGCGGCGGCGGCGACCAGGCGGATCTCCAGCGGGTCGGCGTCCGGTCCGGCGAGGCGGGCGAGGACGGGCAGGAGCCGCTCCTCGGAGTCGCTGTTGACTTGCGACCAGACGGCCCGCAGGGCGGGGTCGGTGCGGGCCGCGCGCAGCAGGCCGCGGGTCCAGCGCAGGGCCTCCTCCGCCACGTCGTCCTCGGGGGAGAGGGACGTGACCGCCGCGGATTCGAGCGCCCGGGCGAGGCCGACGTCCGGGCCGGTCTCGGCGAGCAGCGCGCGCCAGCGGTCCCCGCCGGACGACAGGAGCGGGCCGACCGCGTCCTGCTTGTTGCGGAAGTAGCGGTAGAAGGTGCGCAGCGCGACGCCGGCGCGGGACGCGATCTCCTCGGCGGTCGTGCCGTCCGGCCCCTTGTCGGCGAACAGTTCGGCGGCCGCGCGGGCGATGTCGAGCTGCGTCGCGGCCTTGCGGCGCTCGGTCAGCGAGGGTGGGCCCGAGCGGGACGGCCGGTCCTGCTTCGTGTTCATGCGGGAAGCCTACGTCCACCCGGGACAGTGAGGCATGAAGCGCCATTCTGACAAAACGTGCCACTTTGACGTACCGTGGACATCGAGGGGCCCTCCGGGCCCGCGATCCCACAGGGAGGCGACATGGACCGCTACAACGGACGCCGTGCACTGGTCACGGGCGGCGGCTCGGGCATCGGCCAGGCCACGGTGCTGCGCATGCTCGCGGAGGGCGGCGAGGTCGTGGCCGCCGACGTGAGCGAGGCCGGGCTCAAGGACACCGTCGCGAAGGCGGGCGGGCACGGCGGGCGCCTGCGCACGGTGCTCGTGGACGTCGCCGACGAGGCGTCCGTGCGCGCGGCGGTCGCGTCCGCCGTCTCGGCCCTCGGCGGCCTGGACGTCCTGGTCAACGCGGCCGGCATCCTGCGCTCCTCGCACACCGACCAGACGTCCCTGGCCGACTTCACCAGGGTGATCACGGTGAACCTGACCGGCACCTTCCTGATGATCCGGGAGGCGATCCCGGCGCTGCTGGAGGGCACCGGCCCGGCCGTGGTCAACTTCAGCTCGACGTCGGCGATGTTCGCCCACCCGTACATGGCGGCCTACGCGGCGAGCAAGGGCGGCATCCAGTCGATGACGCACGCCCTCGCCGCCGAGTACGGCAAGCAGGGGATCCGGTTCACGGCCGTCCAGCCCGGCTCGATCTCGTCCGGCATGACGGACGGGTCGGGGGAGAGCAGGCAGAGCCAGGGCCCCGGGCTGCCGGAGGACGCCGACCTCAACCTGTTCGCGAAGCTCTCCCCCGCGCTCGGAAAGGGGTTCGCCGGGCCCGAGGCGGTCGCGGGCGTCGTCGCGATGCTCGCCTCGGAGGACGGCGCCTTCATCACCGGCACCGAGGTCCGCATCGACGGCGGCACCCACTTCTGACCGTCCGCCGCGGGCGGGCGGTCAGAAGCGTGCGGGCGGTCAGAAGCGGGCGGGCGGTCAGCCGCGCCCGCGGTGCGGGAGGAGCAGGCTCGTCAGCGCGAGGGCCAGGGCGAGGCCGGCCGCGATGAGGAAGACCCGCTCGTAGCCCGCGGTCCGCGTCGCGGTGCCGGCGGCGGTGGTCAGCACGGCCAGCCCCACCGATCCCCCGACCTGGCTGGCGGTCTGCGCGAGGCCGCCGATGGTGCCCGCGTCGTCCTCGGGGACGCCGGCGGTCGTCGCGGCCATGAGCGTGGGGAAGGTCAGCCCGATGCCGACCGCGATGAGCAGCGTCGGCCCGAGGATGCCGGTGAGGTAGGCGGATCCGCCGCCGGCCTGGGACAGCCACCCGAAACCGGCCAGGAAGGCCGCGCAGCCGGCGAGGATCAGCGGCCGGACGCCGGTGCGCGGCAGCAGCCCGGCGGCCCGCCGCGCGGTCACCACGAACGTCACCGCCGCGGGGGTCTGCCCGAGCCCGGCCCGCAGCGCGCCGTAGCCGAGGACGTCCTGCAGGAACAGCGAGGTGAAGTACCACATCGCGATGGCGATCCCGCCGAAGAGCAGCAGCATGCCGGTGCCGGCGGCGACCCCGCGGACGCGCAGCAGCCGCGGCGGCATCATCGGCCGGGCCGCGAACCGCGCCTCGACGAGGACGAACGCGGCGAGCAGGAGCAGCCCGGCGGCGGCGGGTCCGGCGACGGCCGGGGACGTCCAGCCGTGGTCGGTGCCGTGCATGACCCCGTAGATCAGCGCGGCGAGGCCCGCGGTCCCGGTGGCGGCGCCGGCGAGGTCCAGCGGTTCCCGGCGGCCGGTGCGGGCGCCGGGCAGCGCCGCCAGCGCGACCGCGACCAGCACCGCGCCGATCGGCACGTTGATCAGGAACACCCACCGCCAGGACAGGCCGGTGGTGAGGGCGCCGCCCGCGACGGCGCCGGCCGTCCCGCCCACGCCGCCGGCGGCGGACCAGGCGCCGAACGCGCGGGCGCGCTCGCGGCCCGCGGCGAAGCCGGTGTTGATCACGGCCAGCGTCGCGGGGGCCAGCAGCGCGGCTCCCAGGCCCTGCGCGACGCGGGCCGCCACGAGGACCGC
This sequence comes from Actinomadura sp. RB99, assembly GCF_014706005.1. Lineage (NCBI taxonomy): Bacteria > Bacillati > Actinomycetota > Actinomycetes > Streptosporangiales > Thermomonosporaceae > Actinomadura > Actinomadura sp. RB99. The sequence goes on from NZ_JABMCA010000019.1 coordinate 137,942, forward strand.
GGGGACCGTCGCCAGCCCGCCGGCCAGGCTCGACGCCGAGAACAGCAGGATTCCGGCGGCGAGCGTGCGGCGGTGGCCGAACAGGTCGGCGGCGCGGCCGCCGAGCAGCATGAACCCGGCGAAGGCGAGCAGGTAGCCGTTGACCACCCAGGCCAGCCCGGCGGGCGAGAAGCCGAGGTCGCGGTCGACCGACGGCAGGGCGACGTTCACGATGGACGAGTCCAGGATCACCATGAACTGGCAGGCGCACGCCAGCGCCAGGACGAGCCAGGCGGGTCTCGTGCCGCCGCCGGGCGGGGTCTCGGTCGTGCTGCCGCGGGTGACGGCGCTCTTCGCGGTCATGACGGCTCCTCGGCTAGAATTAGTTATGCGGATAACGTTATTTGCATAATAGTTATGCGCATAACCAAGCTGTCAAGGAGCGCCCGTGGACTTCGACCGAGCCGACGCCCTCAACCAGGCGATCCGCCTGCTGAGCCTGCGCCACCGGGCCCGGACCGCCGAGCTGCTGGCCCCGCTCGGCCTGCATCCCGGCCAGGAGGCGCTGCTGCTCGAACTCGCCCGGACCGGCCCGGTGATCCAGGCGAAGCTCAGCGAGGCGCTCGGCGTCGAGCGGCCCAGCGTCACGCTCATGGCCCGCAAGCTCGAAGCCGCCGGCCACATCCGCCGCGCCCCCGCGCCCGGCGACCAGCGCGCCACCGTCGTCGAGCTCACCGACGCCGGCCGCGCCGTGACCGAGCGGGTCAAGCGGCTCTGGTGCGACCTCGCGGAGGAGACCGTGGCCGGGCTGCCCGCCGCGACCGTGGCGGAGCTGCCCGCCCTCCTCGCCGCCCTGACCGGCAACGTCGACGCCAAGCGCCGCCGCCGCGAGGGCTGAGGCGTCAGACGACGTCGAGGTTGGCCATCATCCCCATGTCCTCGTGCTCGGCGTTGTGGCAGTGGAAGAGGTAGCGGCCGCGGTAGCCGTCGAAACGCGCGATGATCTCGACGGCCTCGCCGGGCCGCAGCGCGACGGTGTCCTTGAGCCCGGCGTCGCGGGGCAGCGGCCGCCCGCCGCCGCGCGACAGCACCCGGAAGCCGGCCAGGTGCAGGTGGACGGGGTGGTGGACGTCGGCGACCAGCCGCCACACCTCGATGTCGCCGAGCCGGACGGTGACGTCGGTGCGCGCCGGGTCGAACGCCTTCCCGCCGATCAGCCAGCCGTGGCCGCCGCCCATGCGCCCGGCGCGGAACGAGAGGTCCCGGACCCGGACGGCGTCGGACCGGCGCCAGGACGGCAGGTCGGTGGACAGCACGCGCGGGACGCGGCCGCCGTCCCGGGCCTTGCGCGCGACCCGGAACGCCATGACGTCGCGCGTCCGGCCGGAGCCCAGCCGGTTGGCGATCCGGACGCGGGCTCCGACCGGGACGTCCGAGAAGTCGATGACCAGGTCGTAGCGTTCGGCGGGCGCGATCGGCAGCGTCCGGTGGGCGACCGGCGCCGCGAGCAGGCCCTGGTCGGCGCCGACCTGGACGAGGTCGAGGCGGCGCCCGTCGTCGGTGACCGCCTCCAGCTCGTAGTGCCGGGCGTTCGAGGCGTTCAGGACGCGCAGCCGGTACCGGGCGGCGTCGACCTCGTGCACGGGCCACGGCGCGCCGTTGACCAGGATCACGTCGCCGAGGACGCCCGCGAGGTAGGGCTCCTGGACGCCCGGCCGATCGCGCAGCGAGGGGTCGAGCGCGGGGTAGGCGAGGGCGCCGTCCGCGCCGAACGCCCGATCGGCGATCATGAGCGGCAGCTCGCGGTGCCCCGAGGGGAGGCCGAGCGCCTCCTCGGCGTCGTCGCGGACGATGTGCAGCCCGGCGAGGCCCCGCCAGATCGCGGGGGCGGTGAAGTCCATGCGGTGGTCGTGGTACCAGAGCAGCGTCGGCCGCTGGTCCAGCGGGAACGTGTAGTCGCGCGTGAGCCGGGTCTCCACCGCCCGGGGGTCGCGCATCCCGCTCATGCCGTGCATTCCGCCCATGCCGTGGTGGCCGCCCCGCATGCCCTGCGCGGTGCCCGGCCACCCGTCCGGCAGGACGAGGTCGGTCGGATAGCCGTCGGACGCCGCCGGGGTCCGCCCGCCGTGCAGGTGGACGACGGTCGGCACGGGCAGCTCGTTGCGGTGCCGGACGGTGACGGGACGGCCGCGCCGCGACTCGATCGTCGGCCCGGGGAAGACGCCCTCGTACGTCCAGAGCGGCGTCCGCACCCCGGGCAGGATCTCCGCGGTCGCCTCCCGCTGGGTGATCTCGTACCGGTCGATGCCGCCCGCCGTGCCGACCGGCTTCAGGACGGGCGGGATCGGCAGCGGCACCTGGAACGGCGGCGGCAGCGGCACCTCGCTGCGCAGTTCGGCGCCGGTGCGCGGCGGGCGGCGGGCCAGCGCGTGCGCGGTGGTCAGGCCGGTGAACGCCACGAGCCCGAGTGCACCGCCGATGCTCAGGACATGCCGCCGGGCGAGGCCGCGGGCGTGGTCGCCCCAGTCGGTGTCCGGCCGATCGGTCTCGTGCTCACTCATCGCCGGTCTCCTGCCGCTCGGGCGCCGCCGCGATCCGCGCCCGCTCGGGCCGGTCCTCCGGCCGCTGTCCGAGCGGCCGGCGCCACACGTCGACGAACTGCACGACGAGCGCGGCGATGGTCGCGACGCCCAGCGGGAGGTGCAGCCACAGCGCGCCGCCCATGCCGGCGAAGTACTGGACGGTCTCGGCCGCGACCAGGGCCAGCGTCGCGAGGAACGGCCCCGCCCGCCGCAGCCTGACCCACACGGCGACCGCCGCGATCAGCTGGACGTAGCCGAGGGACGTGGTGACGTTGGCGCCCGCCTCGTGCAGGCGCAGCCCGTCGTAGTCGCCGCTCAGGAACACCCCGGCGAACACCGGCTGCCCGAAGATCGCGACCACGTGCGCGCTGACGACGGCCCGGAAGGCCCATGCGGACGGTCTCGTCCGGCGTGCGGTCCCGGACCGGGCCGGGACGGCCGGGCGGAACTCGTCGGCCGCGGTGACCATGGTGCGCCTCCTCGCTCTCTCGATGCGCGATCACCCCGACGCTATGACCGACGAGTTATCCTGTCTAAGATCAATATCGCTATGACGTTATGATCCGCGAGGCATGACGGGAGGGCCGTGGATCTCCACATGCTCAGGCAGTTCCTCGTGGTGGCGCGCCTGGAGCACCTCAGCCGCGCGGCGGACGAGCTCCGCGTCGCGCAGCCGTCGCTGAGCCGCACCATCGCCCGGCTGGAGGGCGAACTCGGCACCCCGCTGTTCGACCGGGCCGGGCGGCTCCGGTTGAACGACGCCGGGAAGCTGTTCCGCGGCCACGTCGAACGGGCCCTCGGCGAGCTCGACGCGGGCCGGCGGGCCGTCGCCGAGGCCGCCGGCGCGGGCTTCGGCACCGTCCGGCTGGCGTCGGAGACGTTCCTCACCTTCACCGGGCCGCTCGCCGCGTACAAGCGCGCGCATCCCCACGTCGAGGTCGAGCTCCACCAGATGGCGGCGACGGACATGGCCCGCGCCCTGCTGGCCCAGGACGTCGACCTCTGTGCGGCCTCGCAGCCGCTCCGCGCCGACGGCCTGGAATCGCTCGAGCTGTTCGAGGAGACGGTGTGGCTGGCCACGCCGCCGGACCATCCGCTGGCGGGCCGCGCCTCCGTGACCGTCGACGAGCTCGCCGGCCAGCCCTTCATCGCCGCGCACAAGGGGCACTGGCAGCGGCGGCTCCTGGACCGGCTGTTCGCGGCCCGCGACCTCGCCCCGAAGATCGTGTGCGAGGGGGACGAGGTGAGCGCCATCGCCCAGCTGATCATGGCGGGGCTCGGCATCGGCCTCGTCCCGGACCTCGCGCGGCGCTCGGCCGCGAGGGCGCCCGTCGCGTGGATCGCGGTCGAGGGTCCCGACTGCCGCCGCACGCTCACCCTGTACTGGGGCGCGGGCAGCCACCTGTCGGCCGCCGCCCGCCTGATGCGCGCCACGCTCGGCGGCTGGGACTGGAGGTCCGGCGGGAGCGCGCCGGCCGCCGGCGCCCTGACCGGCGCGTAGCTCCCGGCCGCGGGCGCCCTGACCGGCGCGTGGCTCCCGTCACCGGGTGCGGCGGCGCAGCGCGGCGTAGGTCCGCAGGATCGCCGGGACGAGCGCGTACACGACGGTCGGCACGACGACGCCGGTCACCACGAGCGTGCGGACCGGGAGCGACAGCGCGCCCAGCAGCGGCCCCAGCAGGATCTGCGTGGCCATGATCATGAAGTAGACCGCCAGCCAGGTGAACGCGGCGCGCACGTGGACCGAGGGCGCGGGGGCCGCGGGGCGGATCGGTGCGGTGCTGAGGGGGGACATGCCGTCTCCTTGCGTTCCGAGAAACTCCAACTCGCGAGTTGGAGTTTGCCACGGCCGCGCCCAAATTCCAACCCATGAGTTGGAATTCAGGCGTAGGCTCGTCGCCATGGCATGGGACACCGAGAAGACCAGGCGGCTCATCCTCGACGCCGCGGTCGGCGAGTTCGCCGCCCACGGGCCCGAGGCGGCGCGGATGGACCGGATCGCCGCCACCGCCGGGGTGAACAAGGAGCGCATCTACTCCCACTTCGGCAACAAGCGGGAGATGTTCGCGATCGTGCTGACCACGGAGCTGGAGCGCCTGGCCGAGGCCGTCCCGCTGGACGAGCGGGTCGCCGCCGACCTGGGCGAGTACGCCGGCCGGGTCTTCGACTACCACCGCGAGCACCCGCACTTCGTCCGGCTGCTGCACTGGGAGGGCCTCCACACCGCCGAGGGCGAGCCCGTCGCGGCCGAGGCCGAGCGGACCGCGCACTACGCCGAGAAGATCGCCGCCCTCGCCAAGGCGCAGGCGGCGGGCGACCTGGACACCCGGCTCGCCCCCCAGGAGCTGCTGTACGCGGTCATCGTCCTGGCCGGCTGGTGGTTCGCCACCCCGCAGCTGCGCCGCATGCTGATGCCCGGCCTCGACGACGACCCGGCCGGGCAGCGCGCCGCGCTCGTCCGCCTCGTCCGGATGCTGGGGGACACCGAGCGATGAGCACCGTGATCGAGGTCTCCGACGCCGACCTGGACGAGCTGCGCGCGCGGCTGGAGCGGACGCGGTGGCCGGCCGCCTGGCCCGCCGCCGCGTGGGAGGCCGGTACCGACGCCGGTGAGCTGCGGCGCCTCGTCGCCTACTGGGCGCGCGGCTACGACTGGCGGGCGCACGAGGCCGCCATCAACGCCCTGCCCTCGCATTTCGCGGACATCGACGGGACCCCCGTCCACTACCTGCGGTACGACGGCGAGCGTCCCGGCGCGCTGCCGATCGTGCTGACGAACGGATGGCCCAGCTCGTTCCTCGAGATGACCGGCCTCGCGCAGCGGCTCGCGGCGCCGTCGCGGTTCGGCGGGGACGCCGCCGACGCGTTCACGGTGATCGTCCCGTCGCTGCCGGGGTTCGGGTTCTCGCCGCAGCGGCCGACGCTGGACCGGGAGCAGACGCACGAGCTGTGGCACCGGCTGATGCACGGCGAGCTGGGCTTCGAGCGGTACGCGGCGCACGGCGGCGACCTCGGCGCCGGCATCACCTCGCGGCTGGCGGAGGCGCACCCGGAGGCGCTGGCGGGCATCCACCTGATGGCGGTCGCGAGCCCCGCCGTCTACGGCGACGTCACGCCCGACGAGCAGGCATACCTGGATTCCGTCGCCGTGTGGAGCGCGCAGGAGGGCGGCTACCAGCACGAGCAGAGCACCCGTCCGCTGACGTTGAGCTACGGGCTCGCCGATTCGCCCGTGGGGCTGCTCGCCTGGATCGTGGAGAAGTACCGCGCGTGGAGCGACTCCGGCGGCGACCTGTCGTCGCGGTTCAGCGACGACTTCCTGCTGACCCAGGCGTCGCTCTACTGGTTCACCGGGACGATCTCGACGTCGTTCCGGCCCTACTACGAGTACGCCTCGGGCCTGACGCGGCGGGTGGAGCGCGTGGACGTCCCGACGGCCGTCGCCCTGTTCCCCGCCGACCTCACGCGTCCGCCCCGCAGCTGGGCCGAGCGGATCTACAACGTGACCAGGTACACGGCCATGCCGCGCGGCGGGCATTTCGCCGCCCACGAGGAGCCGGAGCTGCTCGCGGACGACATCACCGCCTTCTTCCGCGCCTACCGCTGAAGAGCGAACGCGCGGGCCGGGTTCGTCTCGAAGACGGCGGTGGCGGCGTCCCGGCCGAGCTGGGCCTCCACCCGGGGGCGGAGGACGCGGAGCAGGTGCGGCATGCCGGGGGCGTCGGGCGTCGTGGTGTCGCCGCCCATGAGCACGCGGTCGGTGTGACCGGCCTCGGCGAGGGCCGCCAGGCAGTCGAACAGCCGCCAGTCGGTCGCGTGGTGCGCGCGGGACGGGCCCTCGAAGCAGAGGTAGGCGCCCGCCTCGGCGGCGCGGCGGTGGATCCAGAAGTCGGGTGAGCGGTTGAGGTGGCTGAGGATCACCCGGTCCGGCGGGACGCCGAGGGACCCGCAGAGCAGGTCGAGGACGTCGAGGGCCGCGGTTCCCTCCTCCAGGTGGACGCCGATGGGGGCGCCGGTGGCGTTGGAGGCCTCGGCGGCGGCCGTCATGGTGTGCCGGGCGTGCTCGTCGAGGCCGTGGAAGCCGCCCGCCACCTTGATCATCCCGGCGGGGCCGTCGGTGAGCTCGCGGTGGAAGAGCGCGGCGAGGCCGGGACGGATCCGGGCGAGGAGGTCCGGGTCGTAGTGGACGGCCTGGTGGAGGCCGGTCGCGGCGATGATGTGGACGCCGGTGGCGGCGGACAGGGCGGCCAGGTCCCGCTCGCGGCGGCCGAGGCCGTAGGGGGTCCAATGGGCGATCGTCCGGCCGCCGAGGCCCGCGAAGGTCCGGAGACGGGCGGCGGCGCGGGCCGGGTCGTCGAGCTCCTGGCCGGGCAGCCGCGGCGTGCGGAGGAACAGGTGGTCGTGGGAGTCGCAGACGCCCAGGTCGGCGGGGTCGACGTCGCCGAGGACGGTCCGGACCCTCATCGGGCTTCGGCCAGGGCCGCGGCGGCGACGCGCAGGCCGGCGAGCGCCTTCGGCACGCCGACGTAGGGCGCGAGGTGGACGAACGCCTCGATGATCTCCTCGCGGGTCATGCCGAGCCGCCGGCACGTCCGGACGTGCCCGGTGAGCTGCGGGTCGACGCCGCCGAGCGCGGTGAGCGCGGCGAGGTTGAGCAGCTGGCGGTCGCGCAGCGACAGGCCGGGGCGCTGGTAGGTGCCGCCGAACAGGCTGGTGACGACCCAGTCGGCGAAGCCCGGCGCGAGGTCCTCCAGCGCGGGGAACGTGGCCTGCCGGGTGGTCTCGTCCTGCAGGACGTCCAGCAGGCGGTGGCCTTCGGCGCGGTCGAGGGTGGCTTCGGTGAGGTCCATGGGCGCTCCTTGTAACGGGTTGGCCGTTACACGCTAGCGTAACGGCTGGGGCGTTACAATCGGGCCATGGCAACGAACGATCCGGCGGCGTTCCGGCTCGACTGCGGCGCGACATGGCTGAACCTGCTGGCCACGAGGGGCCGGGCGTTCGGCGCGCGGCCGGTCGAGCGGATCCCCGACGTGCCGCGGTTCGCGCACTGGCTCGAAGCCTGCGAGCTGGCCCCGGCCCGTCCCGTGGGGCCGGCCGAGCTCGAACGGGCCCGGCGGCTGCGCGAGACGCTGCGCCCGATCGCGCTGGCGACCGTCGACGGCGCACCCCCGCCCGACGACGAGGTACGGGCGCTCGCCGGGTTCCTGGCGGCCCCGGAGCCGGTCGAGCTGGCCGTGGACAGGCGCCTCGTGCGGGCCGCGCCGGCCGACGGCGACGCCGCGCTCGCCCGGATCGCGCGCCAGGCCGTCGACCAGCTGACCGGCCCGGAGCGGGCGTTCCTGAAGGTCTGCCCCGAGGACGACTGCCGCGGCGTGTTCGCCGATCCCGCGGACCGGCGCCGCTGGTGCCCGTCGCCCGCGTGCGCCAGCCGCGGACGTGTCCGCGCCCTGCGCGCGCGCCGCAGCGCCGGAGGCGGGTAGCCGCGGCTGCAACCGTGATCGGCGAGGCGGGGTTCATGGGGTGCCGCACGCCCGGACGGGGCGTGCGCACCGACGAAGGGAAACCTCATGGACCTGCGCCTCACCGGACGGGTCGCGGTCGTCACCGGCGCTTCGAAGGGCATCGGGCTGGCGATCGTGCGGACGCTGCTGGACGAGGGCGCCCGCGTGGTCGCCGTCTCCCGCAAGCCCGGCCCGGAGCTCGACGCGCTCGCCGGGCCGGACCTGGTGCACGTGGCCGCCGACCTGATGGACCCGGCCGCGCCCGGCCTCGCCGTCGAGCGGGCCGTGGAGGCGTTCGGCCGGCTGGACGTCCTGGTCAACAACGCGGGCGGCCCGCCGCCCGGCGCGGTCATGCCCCGGTTCGGGTTCGGCGCGCTGACCGACGACGACTGGCGCGAGGTGTTCGAGTTCAACGTGCTCGCCGTGGTCCGGGCGGTCCGGGCGGCGCTGCCGCACCTGCTGGAGAGCGACGCGGCGGCGATCGTCAACGTGTCGTCGGTGAACGCGCGGCGCCCGGGGCCGATGAACTTCGACTACAACGCGGCGAAGGCGGCGCTGAACAACCTGGCGAAGGGCCTGTCGGAGGAGTTCGGGCCGCAGGGCGTCCGGGTCAACACGGTGTCGCCGGGCCCGGTCCGGACCGCCTGGTGGACCGAGGAGGGCGGCGCGGCCGACGTGATCGCGCAGGCCACCGGCTCGGACCGGGACGCGGTGCTGAACGGCGGCGCGGCGGAGATGATGAGCCTCACGACCGGCCGGATGGCGGAGCCGCAGGAGGTCGCGGACGCGGTGGCGCTGCTGGCCTCGCCGCGCTCGGCGAGCACGACGGGCGCGGACGTGGTGGTCGACTCGGGCTTCCTCAAGGAGCTCTGAGCTATAAGAAATCCTGCTTGACGTCAGAAGACCCATCTCTTTGACGTATGGAAAGCCGGTGACCAGGATGGGCGGGGAGCGACCTGAGAGGGGCCACGATGAGCGCGTACGGGACGGTGCGGGGCGCGGTGCTCGCGCCGGGCGACGACGGCTACGACGCCGAGCGGACCGGCTTCCAGACCGCCGACCCGCACCGTCCCGAGGCGATCGTGGTGGCCGAGGACGCCGGCGACGTGCGCGCCGCCGTCGAGCACGCCGCCGGACGGGGCATGCCGGTCGCCGTGCAGAACACCGGGCACGGCCTCCCGCTCCCCGCCAGCGGCGGCCTGCTGATCGCCACCCGGGCGATGACCGGCGTGGAGATCGACCCGGCGGCCCGGACGGCGCGGATCGAGGCCGGCGTCCGGTGGGCTCAGGTCGTCGCGGCGGCCGCCCCGCACGGGCTGGCGCCGCTGAGCGGGTCGTCGCCCGGCGTCGGCGCCGTGTCCTACACGCTCGGCGGTGGGATCGGCCTGATGTCGCGGCGGTACGGCTTCGCGGCCGACCACGTCCGGTCGATCGACGCGGTCACCGCGGACGCGCGCCTCCGGCACGTCACGCCGGAGAGCGATCCGGACCTGTTCTGGGCGCTGCTCGGCGGCCGCGCCAACTTCGGGGTGGTCACGGGCCTGGAGATCGGGCTGCTGCCGGTCGCGCGGCTGTACGGCGGCGGCCTGTACTTCGACGCCGACCTGATCCCCGAGGTGATGGACGCCTGGCGGCGGTGGACGGAGACCGTCCCGGACGAGATGACCTCGTCGGTCGCGCTGATGCCTGTGCCCGGCGTCCCGGCCTTCCCCGAACCGCTGCGCGGACGCCACGTCGCCCACGTCCGGATCGCGTACACGGGGGACGCGGCGGAGGGCGAGCGGCTCATCGCGCCGCTGCGGGCGATCGGGCCGCGGCTGGTCGACACGGCCGGCGAGATGCCGTACACCGACTCGGGTCTCATCCACAACGAGCCGCCCGTCCCGATGGCGTACCGGGCGACGAACGTCGCGGTCGGCGCGCTGGACGGCGATCTCGTCCGCGACCTGCTCGACCTGGCCGGGCCGGGCGCGCCCGACCGGGCGATCGTGGAGGTCCGGCACCTCGGCGGGGCGATGGCGAAGCCGCCTGCCGTGCCGAACGCGGTCGGCAACCGGGACGCCGGGTACCTGGTCGGCCTGCTGTCCAAGCTCGGCCCGGACACCACCGGTGCCGACGCCCTGCACGGCCGGTTCGGCGGGCTGCTTGCCGCGCGGTCGCGCGGGCAGGTGCTGAACTTCCTGTTCGGCGCGAACGCGACGCCCGACCAGGTGCGGGCCGCGTACGAGCCGGAGACGTACCGGCGGCTCGCCGAGCTGAAGGCGCACTACGACCCGGCGAACCTGTTCCGCCTGAACCACAACATCCCGCCCGCGAAATAGGGACGCGAGGCCCCGCAAGGCCCCCGCGCCCTCCGGGCCCTCACGCCCAGGACCCCCGTTCCGGACACCGGAGCGGGGGTCCTCGGCGCCTCACTTCCGCGCGGTGCGGCGCGGCAGGAGGAGCGCCGGGACCAGCGCCAGGGCCAGCAGGACGAGCGCGAACGCATACGTGTGCCGGAACGCGTCCGCCAGCGGACCGGCGACGGCCGCGTGCGCCCGCGGGCTCAGCCGGTGCACGGCCTGGAGCGCGCCGCCGCCGTCCGGATCGTCCGGGACGAGGCCGCTCATCAGCGTGGACAGCACCACCGACGCCAGCGCCGTCCCGATCGCGCCGGACGCGGTGTTGACGAGGTTCACCGTGGTGCTCGCGGCGGGCGCCTTCTCGTGCCCCACCCCGCGGGTCGCCGCCGTCATCGCCGGCATCATCGTCGCGCCGCCGCCCGCGCCCATCAGCAGCATCGCCGCGCACAGCCCCCAGTACGGGGCGTCCGCGCTCAGCTGGACGGTGAACAGCGCGAACCCGGCCAGCGCGGTCGTGACCGACACGGGCACGAGCCGGCCCGGCGGGACCCGGTCCACGATCCGCCCGGCGACCTGCATCGCCGTCCCGGAGCCGAGCGCGAACGGGATGCCGAGCAGGCCCGCCACCGTCGCGCTCTCGCCGCGCACGACCTGGAGGTACAGGGGGAGCAGCAGCATCGTCCCGAAGTAGCCGGTCGCGAACAGCGCGAGCGTCCCGGTCGCGGCGGCGAACGTCCGGTCGCGGAACGGCCGCAGGTCGATCAGCGGATGCCGGACGGTCAGCGCCCGCAGCACGAACCCGGCGACCAGCAGCGCCCCGGCGGCCAGCGGGACCAGCACGCGGGCCGAGCCGAAGTCGCCGCGGTCGCCGCCGGTCGTCACCCCGTACAGCAGGGCGGCGAGGCCGGGCGACAGCATCAGCAGGCCGAGGACGTCCAGCGGGGTGCGCGCCCCGGCGGCGTCGCGGGGGAAGACCCGCGCGGCGAGCGCCACGACCGCCGCCGCGACCGGCAGGTTGACGAAGAACATCCACCGCCACGACACCGCGTCGATCAGCCGGCCGCCGAGGACGGGCCCGGCGAGCGGGCCGACAAGCACGGCCAGCCCGAGCGTGCTCATCAGCCGGCCGAGCCGGTCCGGTCCGGCGGCGCGCAGCAGGATCGTCATGCCGACCGGCATCACCAGGCCGCCGCTCAGCCCCTGCACCGCGCGGAACGCGATCAGCGACTCGATGTTCCAGGCCAGCCCGGCGAGCGCCGACCCGGCCGCGAACGCGGCGATCGCCGCCAGGTACAGCCGCCGCGCGCCGAACCGCCCGACCGCCCACGCGGCGGACGGGATCACCGCGGCCAGCGCCAGCGCGTACGCGGTCGCCACCCACTGGACGGTGCCGAGCGGCGCGCCGAAGTCCGCCGACAGCCGGTTCAGCGCGACGTTCACCACGGTCTGGTCCAGCGTGATCATGATCGAGCCGAGGACCAGCACCAGCGCGACCGCCATCGGCCGCGTACCGCTTCTCACCGCCGGCGGGGCCTGCGCCGTCGCCGCCACGTCAGCCGCCGTACGGCCGGGCGGCGCGGGCGTCGCGCAGCGCGTGCCCCCACCAGGCGAGCTGGTCGAGCATGCCCTTGGCCGCCGCCTCGGCGCCCTCGGCGTCGACGGGGCGCCCGTCCTCGCCGAACCAGTTCCACGGCGCGTGGAAGCTGACGGTGTCGCGCATCGTGACGGCGTGCAGCTCGGCGAAGACGCCGCGCAGATGCTCGACGGACCGCAGCCCGCCGGACACCCCGCCGTACGACACGAACGCGACCGGCTTGGCCCGCCATTCGTAGTAGTGGGTGTCGATCAGGTTCTTCAGCGTCCCGGGGAAGCTGTGGTTGTACTCGCAGGTGATGACGGTGAAGGCGTCGGCCGCCTGCAGCGTGCGGGTGATCTCGTCGAAGCCGTCGGGGGCGGGCGTGCCGAGGCGGCTGGGCGGCGGCGCGTCCGCGAAGTCCACCAGGTCGAGGACGAGGTCGTCCCGCTGGGCCGCCTGCTCGGCGAACCAGCGGGCGACGGTCGGGCCGAAGCGTCCCTCGCGGGTGCTGGCGGTGATGACGGCGACGCGTAGAGGTGTGCTTTCCCGTGTGCTTTCCATGGCCCCGACGCTAAGAACGGGCCTACGGGCCGGGCATCTGTCACCCGACTGGTCGACGAGCCGGCCGCATCCGCCTCGGATCCGCGCCCTTCCCTGTCAGTCGGCCAGCCGGACGGGAGCGGTCGTCCATGCGCCGTCGGACGGCGCGGGCGCGCACGCCCGGGCCAGAACGCGCAGGACGGCCTGCGGGTCGCACCCGTACAGGCCCGCGCCCCAGGCCGCGTTCGTCTCCACGACCGCCCACCCCCGACCCTTGATCAGACCGACGTCGACGACGATCGCGGGCGGCAGCGGTACCTCGCCCAGGAGCACTTCGGCGTAGGCGCGGGCCTCCGCGTCCCAGGGCGCCTCCCAGCGGCCGTCGCCGGTGAGCGCGAGCTCGCCGTCCCGCAGGTACGGCGACATCGCGACGATCTCGCCGTCCAGTACCTGGCAGCGGTACTCGACCTCCCACTCGACCGGTTCGCCGACGAGGACGGGGGTGTCGCCGGGCACCGCGTCCGGGAGGTCGGCGGGCGAGCCGTAGACCCGGCCCTCGAAGCCCTTGCGGCCGTCCGCCGGCTTCACGAAGACCGGCCGGACGAGCGACTCACGAACCTCCGCCAATGTCGACATATCTACATTTCGACGGAGATGCCGTTCCGGCAGGCCGGGCAGCCACGAGGGCGGGGCGTCGATCAGCGCGACGCCGAGCTGCGCCGCGATGACCTCCACGAACGTCGGCTCCCCGTAGAGCGCCACGTCCTGTCCGCGCAGCCGCGCCGGCGCCCGCCACCCGCCCAGGCGTTCCGCCTTCCATCCGGCCCGTCCGGCGGCGAGCCGCAGCACCTTCGAGTCCTCGGAGTAGCGGGGCGACAGGACGAGCGTCGGCATGACGGACCTCCACGGCTGACGGCAAGGCCGTCAAAGGATGCCGTCATCCGCGAGCCCGTGTCATCCGACTTGATCGCAGGGGATGCGCGGGGCGGCGGGGGCGTGGAACTCGGCCCATACCGCCGTGCCGCCGAGGGCACGGTGCGAGCCCCACGCGGTGGACAGGGCGTCGACGAGCCGCAGCCCCCGGCCGTCCTCGCCGCACGGGGCGTCGCGCACGCAGGGCGCGCCGCCCGTCCCGCCGTCGTCCAGGACGGTGACGCGCAGCGTTCCGTCGGCGGCGCTGACGATGACGGTCACCCGGCCGCCCAGGCCCGACGCGGTGTGCTCGCACGCGTTCGCGACCAGCTCGTCCACGCACAGCACGATGTCGGCGAGGGCCTCGGCGTCGATGTGCGGCGCGACGCGGCGGACGAACGCGCGCGCCTCCGGGGCGGACCGGGCGACCCCGGGCAGGCTGGTGGTGCCGAGGAGTCGCATGGGACCGCGCGTCCGGACAGTGCCCCGTGTCATCGAATCGCTCCCTCAGGTGAGTGCTCCGGCCAGCATGGGTCCGCCGATGCGGCCGCACAATCGCCTGTGGTGACAAGCCGGGCGCCGCGCATTCGCCGTTTACGCAGATGCACGGCCCGGACGTGCGACGATACGTGCCGGCGCCGACGCGCACGGTGACGGTCGGTTGCCGTCGCACCGGGGGCCCAGGGAGGATCGCGTGGTGAACGAACTCGAAGAGGGAACGCGGCTCGCACTCGACTTCGGCAAGCTGCGCGCCGTCGCGGCGACCGGCTCGGAGGTCGTGCCGGTCGTGCTGCAGGACGCCGCGAGCAAGGACGTCCTGTTCATCGGCTACGCCAACGAGCAGGCGCTGAAGGCGACGCTGGACGAGCGGATCGCGGTGCTGTGGTCGACGTCGCGCAACGAGCTGTGGCGCAAGGGCGCGTCGTCCGGCGACGTGCTGGAGCTGGTCGAGGTCCGCGTCAACTGCGAGCAGAACTCGCTGCTCTACCTGGTCAACCGGACGACCGGCGGCGCCTGCCACACGAAGTCGGCGTCGGGCGACGCGCGCCCGACCTGCTACTACCGGTCAATCACCGGCGAGGGCGCCCTCCGCCACGAATGACAGGGGCCTGCTCGGCGTCCGCCGGACCGGCGGGCGCTCCACGCGGCGCAGGACCGCCTCGCGGACGCCGGCGGGCGGGGCCGGGTCGAACGCCAGCCGGTAGCGGAAGAGGGTGGCCGTCTCCTGCCGGTCGAGGTCGACGCGCGCCGTGACGGCGACGCCGGGGAGGCCCAGCTCATCCAGCGCCATGCGCGCGGTCATCGTGATGCAGGGTGTGCGGGCCCGCCTGGCACTCGACCTGGTAGGGGGCCGTTCCCGCCGCTCTGGCTCTGGTCCTTCCTGCCGCTGTGCGCCGTGTTCGCGCCGTTCCCGTCGCTCTTGCCGCTGTTGCTGCTGTTGTTGCCGTTGCTTCCGCTGTTCCCGTTGCTCGGGTGCGTCTTCCTGGCCTTCGGGGACCGGGTGTTGGCCTGGCCGGGAGGCGTCGTCCGGGCGTGCTGGGGCGTGCCCTTCGGGGACGGGCTCGGCTTCGGATGCCGCGGCGGGGACGTGCGCGGGACGACGGACGGCGACGGCGACGGCGACTGCGGCAGCCGGTCGCCGCGGTGCCACGGCTGCTTCGGCGCGTGGTGGTGGGACGGCGCGGGCGCCGGGGACTGCCCCGGAAGGTGCCCGGTGCTCGCCGCGACCGCCACACCCCCGCCGAACGCCGCGAGCGTGGCGGCGACCACGGCGACCTTGACCGTCGCGTAGCGGGGCACGGCGGCCCAGCGCGAGCGCCGCGCGGCGGGCCGCGCCCGGGC
>NZ_JABMCA010000190.1:0-819 GCF_014706005.1 Actinomadura sp. RB99
GCGATGATCCGGTCACCCACGACGCGCAGCGCGGGAGCTGCGTCGATGGCGCCGTTCCCCCCGCCGAACTCCGCGGGCTTCCACCAATCGACGTCCGCGTCTCCATGCTCGATGTTCAGGATCACCGCACGCCGGTAGAGACTCGCTTGCATCCCGGCCGGGAGCTGCTGCGCAGTGATCACGGCGATACTGCGCACGTAGCGGCGCTGCTGCGCCGACATGTCCCGGTTCCGCCGCCCGCGGATCGCTTCGTTGTTCGCCAGGGGCCGGATCAGCCGTTCCAACTGCTCCACAGCCGTCCGCCGTTCGAGCGCTGACGCCTCGCCGTGTAGCGCGAGGTCGTCATGCAGCGTGGGCATGTCGGCCTCAGTGTCGGCGGCGATCTCGACGTCAGTGATCGTGTCCTTCATGCGGGAGGTGGCGACCGGTGGCCACTGCGCACCGTTCAGCACGAGCGCGCGGCCAGCGCTGGCGGTCGAGGACTTCCCCGAGCCAGGAGCGCCAACGACGAGCAGCGCGGACGGGACCGGCCGAATCGACTGCCCCAGGGTCCGCGCCCCGGCGGCGAGGCCGAGCAGCGGCGCCCAGCCTCCGCGCTCCGCAACGGCGACGACGCGTGCGCGGACCTCCGCGTCGGTCAGCGCGTCGGCGGCGGGATCGGGTGCGGCGGCGGCGGCGGTCCGGCCGGGAACCCCCACAAGATGAACGCGGCGCCCTTCCGGGAACGTCCGCCCGTCCGGGTAGACGTAGACGCGCCCCTCCGGCGTGTCGTGCCACCCGGTGCGGACCACAGCGAGCGTCCGCGGAAGCCGCGCGGCC
>NZ_JABMCA010000191.1:0-808 GCF_014706005.1 Actinomadura sp. RB99
TGTACTCGGTCATGACGTTGGTGACAGGCGGGTGATGGGTGGGTGGCCGCCGAGTGCGGTGTGTGGGCGTTGGGTGTTGTAGTAGTTCAGCCAGGGTGTCAGGCGGTGGGTGCGTTGGGTGTTGCTGGTGAACACCTGCTGGTAGGCCCATTCGGTGGCCAGGGTGCGGTTGAAGCGTTCGACCTTGCCGTTTTGCCAGGGGCAGTGCGGGCGGATGAGTTTGTGGCGTGCGCCAAGATCGGCCAGGGCGGCGGCGAAGTCGCGGCTGTGGCGGTAGCACCAGGCGTTGTCGGTCAGCACCCGCTCGATGCGGGTGATGCCGTGGGCGGCGAAGAAGTCGGCGGCGCGGTGCAGGAAGCCGGCCGCGGTGGGGCCCTTCTCGTCGGGGTGGATCTCGGCGTAGGCGAGCCGGGTGTGGTCGTCGACGGCGGCGTGGACGTAGTCGTAGCCGATGCGGGCGTGTTTGTGGCGGGTCAGGCGGGAGCCGCCGCGGCCGTGGGCGCGCCAGCCGCCGCCGTCGGGGATGCGTCCGATCTTCTTGACGTCGATGTGCAGCAGCGCGCCGGGCCGGTCGTGCTCGTAGCGGATGGTGGTGTGGCGGGTGGCTCGGATGCGGCGGCCGGTGAGCGGGTCGCATTCGGCCAGGCGTGGAACGGTATGGCGGCGCAGGATGCGGGTGACGGTCCGTTCGGGCACTCCGGTCGCGGCGGCGATGAAGGCCGGCCCGCGGCGGTGGTGTTGTCGGTGGTCCAGCACGCGTTGCTCGTCGTGTGGTGCGGTGCGCCCGGGGGTGCGGTGCGGCCGCGAG
>NZ_JABMCA010000192.1:0-807 GCF_014706005.1 Actinomadura sp. RB99
AATAGTCGCATGCTGTAGACCCGAAGCGGGGTGATCTAGCCATGGGCAGGGTGAAGCGCCGGTAAGACGGTGTGGAGGCCCGAACCCACCAGGGTTGAAAACCTGGGGGATGACCTGTGGTTAGGGGTGAAAGGCCAATCAAACTCCGTGATAGCTGGTTCTCCCCGAAATGCATTTAGGTGCAGCGTCGCGTGTTTCTTGCCGGAGGTAGAGCTACTGGATGGCTGATGGGCCCTACCAGGTTACTGACGTCAGCCAAACTCCGAATGCCGGTAAGTGAGAGCGTGGCAGTGAGACTGCGGGGGATAAGCTTCGTAGTCGAGAGGGAAACAGCCCAGATCATCGGCTAAGGCCCCTAAGCGTGTGCTAAGTGGGAAAGGATGTGGAGTTGCTGTGACAACCAGGAGGTTGGCTTAGAAGCAGCCACCCTTGAAAGAGTGCGTAATAGCTCACTGGTCAAGTGATTCCGCGCCGACAATGTAGCGGGGCTCAAGCACACCGCCGAAGCCGTGGCATTGACACGTAAGTGTTGATGGGTAGGGGAGCGTCCTGCAGCCGGTGAAGCCGCCGAGTGATCGAGTGGTGGAGGCTGTGGGAGTGAGAATGCAGGCATGAGTAGCGAATGGAGAGTGAGAAACTCTCCCGCCGGATGACCAAGGGTTCCTGGGGCAGGCTAATCCGCCCAGGGTAAGTCGGGACCTAAGGCGAGGCCGACAGGCGTAGTCGATGGACAACGGGTTGATATTCCCGTACCCGCTGGTATGCGCCAACGCTGAATCCTCTGATGCTAACCACCCGAACCTGGTT
>NZ_JABMCA010000193.1:0-754 GCF_014706005.1 Actinomadura sp. RB99
GATCGCGCGGTCGAGAAGCCGGAGACCCTGCCGGTTCTGGTCCATGCCCATCATGACCAGGGCGCGCAGCAGAGGAACCAGCAGAGGGAGGTTCGGGTCCTGCGCGCGTTCAGCCGCGCGCTCCTCGGCCTGGAGCAGCGCGAGCGCGTCCCCGGTATAGCCCAATTTCCGCGCGAGGCTCGCGCCGATGTAGAGACCGCGCGACAGGTAACCCCACGCGCGAGGGGCATCCGTCTCGTGCGCGTGCGCGGCCAATTCTTCCAGGGCGGACGGGAGACGTTCGCCGACCCTCGTCAACTTCGCGGCATTCGTGAGCCGACGAGCTGTCGCAACTTCCGCCGCGAGAACGTCGAGCGAGCGCGGGGCGGCATCAAGATCGGGGCCGATCTCCGCCGCCGTCAGCGCCCGCCGGAGCGCCGGAATCGCCGCGTGCAGATCGCGATCATCACGCACGTCGTACGGCTGCCCGTACAACTCGGCCGGGTCCACACCGAGCGCCCGGGCCGCCGCAGCGACAAACGCCGGCTGCGGCACCCGGTGGCCGCCCTCTACGCCAGCGATCAGGCCACGCGAATAGCCAATCTGCTGGGAAAGGCCGTGCTGTGTGAGGCCGCGGGCTTTTCTTGTTCTAGCGAGCCGGACACCGACTGATTCTTCGGTAGGATCGGTTTTGGACATGGGTCCTGCTCCGTTCTGAGGCTTCGACACCTTCAGGCTACGGCGTGGGACCCTTCGTCGTTAGGGGTCAGCGGAC
>NZ_JABMCA010000194.1:0-742 GCF_014706005.1 Actinomadura sp. RB99
CTTGGGGGCGCATCTGGGACGGGTACCTGTCGGGCGCCCTCCAGACTGCCGCAGACTTCTTCAAGAACACGTTGGGGAAGGCCGTAGACGGCCTATCCGATTCCCTCGGGTTCCTGTCTGGGAACGCCGGTCAGGCCTCCGCCTCCATTGTCGGAATCGGGCAGGGATTCGACGGGAGCAAGAAGCAAGGGAACGACTTCCTGAGCTGGGGAACCGTATTCGGCGCCGCGATCGGTACGGTTTTTGGCGGGCCGGTCGGTGCCGTTTTCGGCGGAATCCTCGGGTCCATGACGAACAAGTTCTGGCCAGGGATGAAAAGCGCCTGGTCGGGCGGCTGGAATTACTTCAAGGACGGTGTGACGGAATTCGGTTCGTGGCTTCCTGGTGCCATTTCGCGATCGGCGGCGGGGGCTTGGGCCGGAATCACCAGGATGACGGACGGGATCTCCGACCACCTCAAAGCGGGACTGCCCGAGATTCGCTTTACCTGGTCGGGATTTTGGGACTTCGCCCTTCAGCTCACGAAGAACATCGGGAGCGGGATCAAGCAGGTCGTCGGGACCGTCGTGTCGTCGATGAAGCGCGGTTTCGTGTCCGCCGTGGACGGGATGCGATCGGCGTGGAACCGGATACCGGACGCGTTCAAGGCGCCGATTAACTGGATGATCAACAAGGGCTACAACGACGGTATCCACCGTATGTGGAACTCGGTCATCGGCTGGCTGCACCTGCCGTCCGGGCT
>NZ_JABMCA010000195.1:0-736 GCF_014706005.1 Actinomadura sp. RB99
GGCGGCGAAGCGTCCTGAACCACACCTTCGGCAGCCGCATGAAAGCCACACCCGGCACCCCTGGGCCAGCCAACCCTACGAACGGCTCGCTCAACCCGATCAAGAAGGTAGGGCCGCGTGAGCGACGTCGCGCTGCGGCCCGCCACGCCCGCCGACAGCGAGTTCTGCTTCCAACTGCACAAGGCCGCGATGGGCGACTACGTCGCCGCGATCTGGGGGTGGGACGAGCAGGACCAGCGGGACTACCACGCGCGCGGGTTCGACCCCGGCCACTGGCAGATCATCACCGCCGACGGGGCCGATATCGGCATGCTCAGCGTCGAGTACCGCTCTACCGAGGTCTACCTCGGCCGCATCGAGGTCCACCCCGAGCATCAAGGACGCGGCATCGGCACCCGCCTCATCACCGCGCTCCTGGACGAGGCCGAGCAGCAGGGCAAGGACCTGGTCCTCGACGTGCTCGCGGTCAACCACCGTGCGCACGCCCTCTACCGGCGACTCGGCCTGCGGGAAGTGGCACGCCACGGCGACGGCGACATCAAGATCAGGATGCGCTCCACCCGTCCGCCCGGGTGACCATCACAACTGGCACATGCCGAGCGTTCCCGCTGCTCATCTAGTGTTTCGCTCGAATAGTTTCTTTTCGTTTGATTTTGGCGATGATCTCGTCGGCGTCTTTGGTCCAGGAGAATGGTTCGCAGCGGTCGTTCCAGCCGTCGATGAAGGTGCCGATCGT
>NZ_JABMCA010000196.1:0-729 GCF_014706005.1 Actinomadura sp. RB99
GGACCTTCACTACAGCTTGGCATTGGCGTTTGGAACGGTTTGTGTAGGATAGGTGGGAGACTGTGAAGCCCGCACGCCAGTGTGGGTGGAGTCATTGGTGAAATACCACTCTGGTCGTTTTGAGCGTCTAACCCGCGCCCGTGTATCCGGGTGGGGGACAGTGCCTGGTGGGTAGTTTAACTGGGGCGGTTGCCTCCCAAAGAGTAACGGAGGCGCCCAAAGGTTCCCTCAGCCTGGTTGGCAATCAGGTGGCGAGTGCAAGGGCACAAGGGAGCTTGACTGTGAGACGGACGTGTCGAGCAGGTGCGAAAGCAGGGCCTAGTGATCCGGCACCTACGTGTGGAAGTGGTGTCGCTCAACGGCTAAAAGGTACCCCGGGGATAACAGGCTGATCTTCCCCAAGAGTCCATATCGACGGGATGGTTTGGCACCTCGATGTCGGCTCGTCGCATCCTGGGGCTGGAGTAGGTCCCAAGGGTTGGGCTGTTCGCCCATTAAAGCGGCACGCGAGCTGGGTTTAGAACGTCGCGAGACAGTTCGGTCCCTATCCGCTGCGCGCGTAGGAGAATTGAGAGGGTCTGTCCCTAGTACGAGAGGACCGGGACGGACGAACCTCTGGTGTGCCAGTTGTCCCGCCAGGGGCACGGCTGGTTGGCTACGTTCGGTCGGGATAACCGCTGAAAGCATCTAAGCGGGAAGCCTTCCTCGAGATGAGTTCTCCCTCCCCTC
>NZ_JABMCA010000197.1:0-705 GCF_014706005.1 Actinomadura sp. RB99
CGTCCGGCGTCCCCCGCTGGCGGCCGTACGCCGGCGCGGCCCTGTCGCACGTCGCCGCGCACACCTGCCCGGCGTCCACGCACTCCGTGTGGTACCTGCTCGGTGACACGCTCGGCGTGCCGAGGATCTGGCGCGTCCGGCTGCATCCGCTTGGCCTGGAGCTGGGCGAGACCGCGCCGCCCGACGTCCGGACGGCCGGGGAACTGTGGCGCGAACTGACTACCCGGGGGGAGGGCTGATGCAAGCCCCGGCCGAACGCGTGTACACGCTCGCCGACGTCGCCCGGATCCTCGGCGTCCCCACCGAGACCGTGAGCTTCTGGACGAAGCAGGGCGTCCTACCGTACATCACCAGCCCGGGCGGGCAGCGCAGATACATCGCGGACGAGATCGACCGCATCCACAAGCAGGGCGTGGCCGTGCGGGCGCTCCGCGCCGTCGTCCGCGACTACTTCGACGGTGACGTCCAGGCGGCTATGGCGGTGCTCGCGCGGGAGCTGCCGGGCTGGCGCCCGGCCGATGCCGCCCGCAGCACGTAGAGCTGACCGAGCGACGCAACAGTCCGGTCGAACGGCCCCGCACCCGCATGGGTGCGGGGCCGTTCTCGTCTCACAATCCGTCTCAAAATCTTTGTCTCACTACTTGCGACGAGGACCGTTTGTGAGACACAATGGAGATACAGCAAGCCGCAGGGCACCAGGGCCGG
>NZ_JABMCA010000198.1:0-691 GCF_014706005.1 Actinomadura sp. RB99
GCGGCCTTCGGCGGCGAGCATCCGCCGCATCAGCTCGGTCCGCGCCATCTCCAGGCTGAGGAAGTAGACGGGCTCGCCGCGCCGGATGCCGATGTGGCGGGCGATGTCCAGACCCAGCGTGGTCTTGCCGATGCCGGGGCGGGCGCCTACGACGATGAGCTGCCCCGGCTTGACCGACAAGACCTCGTCGAGGTCGGCGACGCCGAGGGGGACGACGTCCTGGTCGGCGCCGCGCTCGATCTCCTCGATGACGGCGTCCACGACGTCGGCGGCCTGCGCGACGTTCGCCGTGCCGTCGCGTCCGCCGGCGAGCTGGTCCATGCGCTCGGCGAGCAGCTCGCGGTCCTCGTCGGCGGGGCGTTCGCGGCGCCCGGCGAGCTGCCCGACGAACGTCGCGAACTGCGCGAGGCGCCCTTTCCAACTGCGGTGCCGGACGCGTTCGGCGTAGTAGCCGATCTGCGCCGGGAGCGCGGCCCCGCTGAACAGCCCGAACAGGTACTCGGCGCCGCCCGTGCGGCCCAGCTCGCCGCGCTCGGTGAGCAGCGCGAGGACGGCGTCCGGGGTCACCGGGACGCCGCGCCCGAACAGGTCCGCGACGGCCGCCATGATCACCTGGTGGGCTCCGGCGGCGAGGTCGCCGTCGCCGATCTCGGCCAGGACGGCGGCGGCCAGCTCGGTCGAGCTGAGCGCC
>NZ_JABMCA010000199.1:0-674 GCF_014706005.1 Actinomadura sp. RB99
GATCAATTCATCATCGAGGGCCGCGCTGAACACCACGCCGACGTGGGCCATGATCACGCCGATGTGCCCGGCGGACTGTCCGTCCTTCTGCATGCGCGCGATGATCGCCTGCACGAGGCTCGGCCGCCGAGCGAGGTCTTTCAACGGCTTATCGCCGATGATCGGATAGACGTGTTTCGCCATCCGCTCCCGCATCTTGACCCGCGTACCGGAATCAAGTGTCCGGGCCTCGATGACCTCCTCGGCGTACCGCCGGAAAAGGATCGTTCCGGCCGCAGGGTCGATGTAGGTGCCAGCGTCCAGGTCGTTCTTGACCTTCGCCTGCCACGCTTTCGCACACTTTTCGGGGTCGTCGCCCTCCAGCTCTTTGAACGAGCGCTTGCACGCTTTGCCGGTCTCGTCCTTCCAACGGACCTGCCAGCGGGCCTTGCACCCGTGATCGCCGGATGGGTACATCTTGTTGCGCCCACGTCCGCACTTGCAGGGCATAAGCCGCTGCGCGGGGTCGGGATGCTCCCAGCCGGGATCGTTGTGGGGCTGGGAGAGATGCCATCGGTCGTAGATGGCTGCCGATGCCATGTGGCGGCTCCTGTCTGGGGTAGGCCCTACCCGGCGGCGCGGTCGGAGACCTGCACCCAATACCGGGTGGCGACGTACTCGAAGACCTGCATGAG